>CP013614.1:3600000-3928141 GCA_001465115.1 Enterococcus silesiacus
CTTTTCATAGTCGTTTTATTTCAGTGGACATTTATAGAAACAGCGGGTAATTTGTCAATCAAAACTGTGATAAGGGGATTGAGCAATGAGGGCTTCTAGCCAATTTAAAAAAGGTGCTTTAGAAATGTGTGTACTTCATTTTATTGAAAAAGAAGATCGATATGGTTATGAGTTAACACAACGAGTGAATCAGTTTATACCAATTACCGAAGGGGCGCTTTACCCAGTTTTGCGTCGATTAGTTAAAGAATCGTATTGTGTCATTTATACAAAAGAATCGCCTGATGGTCCTTCCAGAAAGTATTACCAAATGACTGATAAAGGGAAAGAATATTTGGAACTTTTAGAGCGTGATTGGGATGAATTCGTTGAACAAGTACGTAAACTGAGGGAGGCAGATTAGTGAACACGATGGAAGAATATTTAAACCGACTAAAGGCTGCTTTTGCTGAAGAGGATATAGAAGATTTTAATGAGTTGAAAGAATACTTATTGGAGCAGTTGGACATTTGTTTGGAAGAAGGACAGACAGAAGCAGACGTCGTTTCTGGGCTTGCGCCACCAGAAGAGGTAGCAGCAGATTATTATGCAGATTTAAGCTTAGATGCTGCAATTAATGCTAAAACCTCTGTTGTTCCCAGAGAAGAAATCAAAGAGGTATTCATTCAATCACAGAAAAAAAGAATGCAAAAGCTTCTAAAAGCAGCGTTTAAAGTATTGAAACCGTTACTGCTTTTGCTACTAGTGGCATCCTTTGCTTTTTTCTTGGCCTATACGGTCAAAGAATTAAATGAAGAACGAAATTTAGCTGGGATTCCAACGATTTTATGTGTCTTATTGCTAGCGATTATTTTGCAAGTCATAAAAGGCTGGGCTTTTGAAAAACGGAAATTAATCAATGGTTTATCACTTGGATTACTGTTAGTAGGGACAATGATGTTATTGTTTTTTTCTGCCACAGGTCAATTAATGTATACAGGCAGACAATATTACAAAGAGATCAGCCTGTCTTCCAACAACCACGCTGCTTTCAGTTTGGATTCAGATGCAGATGTTGAAATCACGACTGTCGAAGTATCTAGTGCAGATAAACCAAGTTTGATGGTCAAAGGTAGATTTAAAGAGAGTGATATCAAGAAAATTGAAGCGGGTCTGTATGATAACAAGGTAAACTTGACATTAGACGAAGAGAATCTTTTTGATACATTCACTCGAACTGGACGTTCAGAAGTGATTTTCTTTATACCAAAAGGAACGATTCTTGACAATTTCCATTTAGGGTTAAGCCGGGGAGATTTGCGGTTACTGGATATTCAAACAAAGAATTTTGACTTAGATTTGATTTCAGGTGATGTCTATGCGAAAAATATTATTGCGGATGAAGGGAATATCAGAAGTGATTATGGTGATGTTATCATAGAAGAATCTGCTATGAACTTAAAAGTCAAAAGCGCCTCTGGAAAAACCGTTATCACTGGGATGTTAGGGGACTTAACAATTGAGGGCAATCAAGGCCTCTCTATTTTAAAATTCTTACGTTCAGATAATGTCGTGTTAAATAATCATTCAGGGCGGATGATTTTAGAAGATTCTGAAACAAAAAAACTTACCGCTACTGCAACAGATGGTCAAGTGATTGTTAAACGAACAAATGGAGATCTTTCATTAGTCAATGAGAGTGGGAAGATTGTCTCAGAAGAAAATAAAGGTATCTTAGCGTTGAAAAATGGTTCCGGTCCAACAATCGCTGTCCAAAGCAGCAAATTAAATGCACGTGTCTCTAGTCAATCAGGATTCATCAAGTGGTTACAAGACCCTAGCCAATCAGTTAAAGTCACTGCAAGTACAGAGACTGGTGAGCTGAAAAATGATTTCTCTGATGTATCAGGGAAGGAAAAGTATAAAATTGACGTAAAATCAAAAACGGGAGATGTCAAAATCTTGAAGAAAGTTGAATAAAATCAGCAGAAGGAACATTTAGACCGATCGTGGTAAATGTTTTGTTGGCTTGAGTTATTCAAAAGGAGAGCTAGGCGAAACGCTACGAGTTTTGTCTAGCTCTCCTTAAAAATGAAGTGACTGAGTAGCGAGAAGGTTGTTGGTTCGCTATTTTGTAGAAAAAAGAGGTTTAAAGGAGAAAAAATGTTTAATAAAAGGAAAATAAAGAAATGGTTTGAGCAGGCTCAGCAAGCTCTGAATGAAAATCAGATGCAGCAAGCGGTATATTTTTTGAAATTGGTCATTGAAACAAGTATAAAAAACGGCGGTATTCAATTAAATGAATGTTTTAGTTCGTTTGTTTTATTGGGAGATATTTATAACGAAGAGCAATGCTTTGAAGAAGCAGATCGACTGTATCGAATGGCTGCAAGCATGGATTTCTCAGCAAAATTTGTTTTACTAAAAAAAGAATTGTTCCATGATGATTCAAATTATGAAGTAGCTAGCAAAAACTGGCTGAAAAAAAATATGATTGATTCTACAGACATTATCCAAGCGAGCGACGGCAAAAACTGGACGTTTCTTATTGAAGAAGGGGAAATCAGTTATTCAGCAAGAGCCTCTTCTAAAGAATCAAATAAGGCAGCATTAGAGGAATTTGATGTGGAGTCTTTATGGACATATGAAGATTGTTTAGATTCACCTAGCATGTAAATAGTACCATTAAAGCAAATAAAATCCAGAGCCTGAAAATCGATGTTTCGACTTTCGCTCTGTTTTTTTGTTTCAATAAGCTACTAAAAAGTTAGAAAATATTGCTGTATTTTCATAATAAAACCAGATAAACAAAAAATTTTCTGACACTTTGTTGACTATGAAATTGTTTTTCTTTAAAATGAGTAGTAGATAGAAACGAATATAATAAAAAAGGCACTTCACAGATCAGTTGGCGCTGATCCATGAAGCCCTGAGAAGTCAGAGAATGCTGACCAATCAAGTTGCCCGTGTCAATGCGTAACATCGACATATTCCATTTTACTCAATTTTTGGAGAAATATCTAGAACTTTCTTTGCCAGAGTTGAAGATGGATAATGAGATGTCTATTTGTTGAACATGCAATGGTGTTGGTGTACTTTGCCAACGCCATTTTTTTATTTTGTTTCTATCTAAGGTAAAGGTTTGTATTTGCTGGTAGCTAAAGATTGAAGCCGACAAGCTTTAGCTATTTAGTAAATAGGAGCTTTGCTGTATTGAAGAGCCAAAGACCTGCAAATACTTGTAGAATCGTTAAAGTGGTAATGTTCTGTTTAGTAAAAAGTAGTCTTTGGTAGTTCAAGGTATATGAACAGGGGTGAGAGTCTAAATAAATTGATGGATTCTAGGTAAGTCAGTTTGTTTTTAGCTTGAGCGCCTGTTTGTATTTTTAGTAGGGAACATTCATCTGTGAACTGCTGAGTAAGAAGAATTAAATGAATTAAATTTTAGACATAGAAAAGCTGAAATAAGCGTGTTGATCCAAGGGCAAACCGCCTTTGATAGTATATCATCACTCTTATTTCAGCTTGTAACTGTTGGGTAGTTATATTTCTTTATAGATATTTGCTTCGATTTCAGAACGCTTATCTTCTAAAAAAGGCGGTAAAGCAAGGTGTTCACCTAAAGAGCTCAGTGGTTCATCTAGCGTAAAACCAGGTGTCAATGTCGCAAACTCAACTCGAATACCTCCAGGTTCTCTGATATAGAGACTTTTAAAGTAACCGCGATGGACGATTTTTTCAATGTTCCATCTTTGCTCTTTTGCTTTTACATAAAGCTCATCTAGCTTTTGTTCATCTTGGACTGAAAGGGCAACGTGATCCATACTTCCTCGACCCATGCGAGTTTTATCTGGTGTCGCAGTCGATAATAGTTGAATATAATCAGTTTCATTGAGTTGAATTTTTCCACGGTTGCTGTTCCAACCTATTAATCGATAAAAGAAGTCAGCTGTTTTTTTAGGGTCAGCAACGTGAAATTCAGTCGATAAAAGTCCCAGGATCTGTTTGTCGCCTGGAATAGAATTGTTCACCTGTAGCTCTTTAGCTAATGGTTCTTGCTCTACTTCAACCAAATGGAGACTTACCTGATCTTTGTCTTTAAAATGAAGACTGTTTTGTTTCTTAGTAAATTTAATTTTGGCATCAGTTAAGCGTTTCTCCCAAAAAAGCAGACTACCTTTAGGGATTTTTAATCCGATCGTACTTAAGAAATCAGCCTTATCATAGCGTTGTGCTAATGAAGGGACCACAAAAAAAGTGATCACAGAACCAGGTGTGCCGGCATAATCGCCATAGTAGTAGTGTAGCATTTTATGATTATCTTGATTGACCGTTTTCTTTACAAAACGCAATCCAAGGATCGTTGTATAAAAAAAGTGATTATCCTTAGCAAATCTTGTTAATAATGAGACATGATGAATCGGTGCGAACATTGAAAGTCCCCCTTTAATTTTATTTTCACTTACTAAAAGTAAGTTTATGCTATAGAAATAAGAAATTCAAGTATTTCGCTTTTAACAAGGGCTTTCTTCATAGCCAGATAGCGTAAAAAATGGTAGAATAGCCAAGACAAATCAAGTGGAGAGAGTGACCAATATGCTTAGTACAGAAGATTTTGATTTTGATTTACCAGAGGAACTGATTGCTCAGACGCCTTTGAAGGATCGGACAAGCTCGCGTCTTTTAGTTTTAGATCGAGAAACAAAAGAAATTGAAGATAAACATTTTCATGAAATCATTGATGAATTAAATGCGGGAGACGCCTTGGTCATGAATGATACACGGGTGCTGCCAGCTCGATTATATGGAGAAAAACCTGAAACTGGCGGACATTTAGAAGTGTTGCTTTTAACAAACACAGAAGGAGACACTTGGGAGACGTTGATTAAACCTGCCAAGCGGGCAAAAGTCGGTACCCAAATCAGTTTTGGTGATGGTCGTTTAACAGCTACTGTTGTTGAGGAACTAGAACATGGCGGACGAATCGTAACGTTTAAATACGAGGGCATCTTCTTAGAAATTTTAGAATCGCTGGGAGAAATGCCTTTACCACCATATATCAAAGAACGTTTAGAAGATCCTGAACGATATCAAACAGTCTATGCAAAAGAAAATGGCTCTGCAGCTGCCCCTACAGCGGGTTTACACTTTACACAGGAACTACTTGGTAAAATCCAGTCAAAGGGCGTGAAGCTTGTTTATTTGACCTTACACGTCGGTTTAGGAACTTTCCGGCCTGTTAGTGTGGATAATATTTCAGAACATGAAATGCATAGTGAGTTTTATCGATTAACAGAAGAAGCGGCGGCTCAACTAAATGACGTTCGCCAAAATGGTGGAAAAATCGTTGCTGTAGGAACAACATCTATTCGTACACTTGAAACGATCGGAACGAAATTTGACGGACAAATCAAAGCAGATAGCGGTTGGACAGACATTTTCATTACACCAGGTTATGAATTTAAAATCGTCCAAGCTTTTTCGACGAATTTTCATTTACCTAAATCAACCTTAGTAATGTTGGTCAGTGCATTTGCTGGGAGAGATTTGACACTTACTGCTTATCAGCATGCAATCGATGAACGCTATCGCTTCTTTAGCTTTGGTGATGCGATGTTTGTAAAATAATTTTAGATAATAAAAAAACTCGTTCTGCCTCTAACCCAAGCGGAGTGAGGGTAAATGTGTTCTAAGACATTTATCCCACTCGTTCAAGTTAGAAGAGAATGAGTTTTTTAGTGATTCTTTTAGATTCGAGGCAGTAACAGTTATAAACCGCTTAAAAGTAATGTTTGAGATAATTCTCTTTTACGAACTGATCTAGGCAGGAAACAGCGAATTTCATCTTCATTAAAACCAATCTGTAATCTTTTTTCATCGATCATAATGGGACGGCGGAGCAATCCTGGATTATCCTTAACCAATTCCAATAAGGCGTGTAAAGGTAATTCATTGATGTCTATATCTAGTTTTTGAAAGACTTTGGAACGAATCGAAATAATATCTTCTGTTCCTTCTTCTGTAAGAATTAATATATTTTTTAGTTCATCTAATGTTATAGGAGTAGTGCCAAAATTCTTTTCTTCAAATGGAATCTCATGATCGATTAGCCATCTCCGCGCTTTTCTACATGATGTGCAACTATTTGTCGTATACAATTTTAACATATTTTTCAATCCTTTCGAAAATATTGGTACATACCTCTTAATAACTATAATATACGAAAAGTAAAAAATTCACAAAATAAATGCTTACAAAATAGCTGTTTATTTCTATCAAAAGGTTGAAATAGCTCGAAATTCACAAAATTTTGTTATTTTTGCTGAACAAAATACAACAATTATCATGAGGTTGAGAAAACTACTTTGTTATGTAAGAATTTAACACCATACGGATATTTTATACGAACGATTACAAGCGCTTTCGGAAAAATGTAAATAGAAAGACAAGTTACTGAGTTGATTTTATTTCATAAAATATCGTTTGACTGTTGGGCGACCCGATAGTTTATGCTAGAACAAGATCACAGTGAGGAGGAGAGAAAAATAGAGACGTATTTAACTATGGGACAATTAGCGGAATTGATGTCTATCTCCAAACATCAGATTCGTTACAATGAGGAAAAAGGCTTATTAACTCCAGCATTGATAGATACTAATGGTTATCACAAGTATGGTATGGATCAGGTATATCAGCTGGCAAATATACTCTTGCTACGTAGTCTAGGTGTATCAACAGCTCAAATAGCGCAATTCATGACAAATCAGGATAATGTCTGGGCAAAAGAAACGTTAAAGGAAACCTTGAAAGCGACAGAAGCAAAATTACAGCAACTTCTCTCGGCTAAAGAGCAAATTGAAAATCTGTTGCCTGAAATTGAACAAAAAGATGAAAGCTATCTCGAATTACCTGAGAGAAAATTGAGTAAAATTTATTCGTACCCAATAACGGAGATGTTGGACATTCTAGAATTCTATAAAGCAATAAAAAATAAGCAAAGTAGTCATTCGTTATTTGGTGAATCGTTTTACTATCTAGTGAATGCTCGACAAATCGATGTATATGTCGAAGGTACATTTTCAACAAAACAGCGAATTTTACAGGCAGGGGACTATTTAGTCAAAAGAGTTTGGATTGAAACCGAAGAGGAGTTGTTAGAAGCACTCAACGTTTTTAGTAAAGAAGTCAACAGTCCATTTTTTGAGCTCTCTGAAATCATTGTTAAAGAGACTGCCTATTCTTCGATTTTGATGAATAATAAACTGTTATATGAATTACAGTATTTTATTTCAGTGAAAGGATGAGTATCAAATGAATCATAAAATAGCTGTAGTGGATCGAAATCAGTTGACTGAGTATGAAGTGAAAAATGTCCTACAGTTACTGTTAACGTCGTTTGCAGATAAGTTTTCCAAGGTTCATTTAACCACAACGGAGAAGTTGACGACGTTGCTCTATTTTGAACAACAGTATCCACCGTCGCAGACGGGTCCAACTGATTACATTGTGAAAAATGAACATGAAATCATCGGTGTTTTAAGCATTTCTAAAAAATCAGCAATGCCTAAAAAAATAGCGTATCCATTTGAATTATCTAGAACATATGGTTTTTTTACTATTTTTAAATATGTTGTATTGCTGACAGCTTTGGAGTATTCTCCTGGCGATAACGAGCATTATATAGAAAATATTGCTGTCCACCAAAAGTATCAAAAACAAGGCATTGCTAAAGCTTTAATCACAGTAGCACAAGCAGAAGTAAAAAAAGGGGAGAAGCTCACATTACTTGTTTCAGCTACTAATCAACACGCATTACGCTTGTATTTAAAGTGTGGTTTTTCCATTGTCAAGAAGAAAAGAAAGGTTATTTTAGGACTTTTAGCCAATGAGGCAAATTGGCTTTTTATGGAATGGGGTAGATAATATGCGGCGAGGTCGAAAATTTTTATTTGGGTTACTGGGTGTGATGATTGCATTAAGCATGTTTGTTTGGTATGAACATCGCTATGAGATGCAGGAGACGAGCAAATGGATTCCACTGTCTAAAGGGAAGCTCTCGGCTGTAGTGGTGGAGCCAGTCAAGCGACGTTCAAAGGGAATCGGGGTGCTTGTTCATGGCGATGCACCAGTTGATGCTACAAATGAGGGCGGCTATAGACCAATGATGGAACAATTTGCTAAAGCCGGATTTACGACCATCTCTTGGGCAAAGCTTGGCGTAGCTGGCTCTTATGGAAATTGGCTACATCAATCGATGGATGACCGAGCGGCAGAAGTAACCGAAGTAATCCAATGGGCAATGAATCAACCAGAGTTAAATACAGAAAAAATTATTTTATGGGGTGTAAGCCAAGGTGGCTGGGTCGTGCCAAAAGTGGCAGCACAAAAGAAAGTGCCGATTTCTAAGGTGATTTTAGTCTCTCCAGCAATTAATTGGCTGAGGCAAAATGATTATTACACAACCCAAAAACTAAAGCGTGAAGGTCAGACACAAGGTCAAATCCAGCAAGCTTTAGAACAGGAAGAGCAAATTATCTCATTAATGAAAAAGAACGTATCTTACCAAGAATATCTAGCGAATACACCAGAGCAAGAGCCGATGTCACAAGATCGTTGGATTTTTGCTAAAAAAAACCTATATTCAGATGTTCAATCGGACTTGGAGAAGATTGAAGTCCCAGTTGATTTGTTTCTTGCTGATCACGACGAAAATGTCGATGTTATAGATACTGAAAAAATCTATTCAAAAAAAATACCTAAAGAATTGTTGACCATATTTAAGATCAAAGATGCAGCGCATAGCATGGTCGATTCAACTATTGCCCAATCTGAAGTGTTGACAGTCGGGACTTATCTGTTGGCTCCTAAAGATTTTTTAATGAATAAATCGTTTTTACGGCAAAGTTATTTGTCAGTAGAATGACTGTGAGTAAGACTGGCATAAAAAGTGAGCGACAGGGCTAAATGAGGTTGGGACAGAAGCGTCTAATCTCGAAAAATAAGAAGGAATTCACGAAAATTGCTCTTCAAATTTTTGTGAATTTCAGCTTATTTCCGAAGGGATTGCTTCTGCTTCCACCGTTTATTCGGATAAAAAGATCTTGGGGCATAACTTGAAAAGTTATGTCCCAGGATCAAATTTTTGCTATAGAATATGCTGGGTAGAGGCCAGTGTATCAATCTAGAAGAGCTAAGGATTGAACGTTTCAGAACTAGGAATCTATTCTCTATTCCTTTTAAAAAAGCAAAAATAAAATTAGCGTAGTATTTTGACTATTTTTTTATTATTATAAAGAGAAGGGACAATGAATGCTAAAGGAGAGCTTATGATGATTGAAGAAGTGACATACAGTTACGCCGCAACACTGTCAGAAAGAATCGACTGCTGGAAGAATCAAACGATAGAAGCAGATAAAGAACGTTATTTGGAGCAATGGCAAGCACGTAAAAGCTTGTTGAAAGCACCAGATTATCAGAAAATGTTCCAGCATTATCATTGGGATGAAGCAACTTTTAGTGTGGGACTGATGCCATTTACTGAAGAACGAGCGCAATTGTTATTACCAATGATCGAAAAAAGTGACTGGTTTCAATTACATAGGCGATTATTTTCAGCTGAGATTCCAATCAAAGATCTCAGCTTGACCGCTGCCTTACGTTTTCACCTAGATTACTATAAGCAGCATATTCAGACATTGCTACAAAAATTTCCATTGATTCAGCTCTCGGCAGTAGTAATCGAGGATCTGATCGCTCAACTATCCGATGAATTCTTTTTCATCGCCCAAAAAACATTGGCTTGGGATGTTCATCAGATGATTGAAGAGTATCAACTACAAGCTGAATCAAAAGAAGAAGAATTCGCTAACTATATCAAGGAGTTTCTTGGTGATAAACAACGTACCTATCTTTTTTATGGTGAATACCCCACCCTGGCTAGAATTCTTGCTACCAGATTGACATTTGCCTGTGAAATGATCGAGGCGTTTTTCTCCTCTTTGAATGATGCTACTGAACAATTGGCAGAGGTATTTGCTATCACGACACCAATGAACCTCACTCAAATAAAGCTAGGGCAAGGCGATAGCCATGAACGTGGCAAAACAGTGATTCAGTTTCAAGTGCAAGAAAAGGCATTGATTTTTAAATTTAAGAATCTTGAGATTGGTGAGCGCTTTAATACCTTGTTGACGTATATTGAAGAACTAAATCCAACGGTTTCTTTTTATAAAATCAAACGGATCGTGCAACCAACCTTTACCATTGAGGAAAAAGTTGCGTATGAAGAGTGTTTAGAAGAAAGTGAAGTAATAGATTTTTATCACAATTATGGTCAGTTGCTAGCGATTGTTTATTGGTTAGGGGCAACGGATTTGCATATGGAAAATTTAATTGCTAACGGACCTCATCCTGTGTTGATCGATGTTGAGACGTTGATTCGTCCTGAAATGTTTAAACTGACCAAAAAAATGGCGAGACAAACTCGAATAGAAAAGCATTCAGTCATTGTTGCAGGCTTGCTGCCGCAAAAAAAACAATGGAAGCGTGAGTTGGAGATGGATGCATTATCCGGCACAAAACAGAAATTACCGAAAAAGGTCAGAAGGCTGAGAAATGATCGTTCTAGTGATATTGCTTTTCAACTAGAAGAAGCTTATATGGATGGTGCTCAAAATATTCCACGCCTGGCAGGTAAAGAAGTCGATTATCAAGACTACCGCCATGTGATCCAACATGCATTTAAGGAGATGAACCAGCTACTATTAGCAAATAAAACGGAATTTATCGAGAAAGTCAAAGCGTTATTTGCAAATACAACGATTCGGCTAATCTATAGAGATACTCAAGATTATGGCAATTTATTGAACTTTACCTTGCACACAGAGAGTATGTCTAATTATATTGAGCGGGAAAAGATCATTGAAAACTTATGGGCCAGTCAAATCATTCCAGAAGTGCTGATTCCATTTGAAATTCAAGTGATGTTAGATCACGATGTTCCCCTGATTACAGCGAATACTTCTTTAACGAATGTCTATACAGATGGTCACGAGCTACTTCAAGTATTAGCAAAGTCACCTTTGCAGGATACAGTGGAGCATATGGAAAAAATAACGGAGAAAACCAGTCACTTTTCCTATCTTCTATTAAAAGAAAGTTTAGGTACGCTAGAATATAATACCCAAGAAATAACAATTCCAACGAGAAACGGATCAATTGACGAACCGTTAGTACAAAAAGCTGCCGATATTGGAGATAAAATCCTTGATCAGCTTGTTCTGGAGCCAGAACATGGTGAAGTAGATTGGATGTCAGTGCTTCCAGAGTCTGATGACGAGATCAGCATTGTTTATCCTGATACTGACCTTTACGGAGGAAGTGCAGGTGTGTATTTATTTTTCGTTTATCTAAATCATTTGGTTCCTAAAGAGAGCTATCAAGAAGTGATCGACTTACTGGAAAAAGAAATCTTTTTAGGCGAGGGCAAAAAAGATACTTACGAGAGCGCTTTTTTTGATGAAGGGATGCGCGTGACTGTCGCTTTTTATGTGACAAGATTGCTCAATGATGCCAAGCATCGGATCTATCTGGAAACCAGTTTACAAGCCTTAAAAGCACGTCAAATCGTAACGGAAAATCAATCCAATGAATGGCTTTACGGCAAAGCTAGTTTATTAGCCGTTTTAGCAGCTATCTACCAAACCTATGCTAGCACAGATGCATACGAAGTACTTTTAGCCTATTCACAAGCCGTGACTTGTAAAGAAATGGAAGACAATAGTTTTGCTCACGGCTACGCTGGTGTCTGCTATGGTTTAAGCAAGGCAAATCAAGTCCTTAACGAGACAAAGACTAAAGAAAAACTAAACTGGTATCAACAAGCATTTGAAAAAAGGCTTGAAGAAAACAAGCAGCTGAATAATTCTTGGTGTAAAGGAACTACTGGGATCAAAGAAGTGTGCGAATTGCTGAATATCAAGTTCCCTGATGAAAAGTTCAAAAAAATAGATGAAATGAGTAGGGCAGATGATTGTCTGTGTCATGGCACATATGGAAATAAAGACAATTATTTAGGTGATATTTTTATATTAAATGATGGTGTTATTAAATTGAAGACTGATCCAGCAAGTGTCCCTGTAGGGTTATTCTGTGGATTAGCTGGAGTTGGGTTTCAAGTGCTAAGAGCATACGAGCCGTCCCATGTTCACTCCTTGTTATTTATTAAGTAACACAATCTGAAAAAAGAACTTTACTTATTTGAGAGAACGTTTTATAATCTAAGTATTAACGCAAGGGGGAGAAATAATATCATGAGAAAATTATCGATTGAAAAAATGGAAGCAGCAAAAGATTTGAAAAAAGTGGATGCAGTTGTAGGGGCTTCGTTTGAAAGAAGTAAACGTTCTGACGATATAATGAAAGACACTGAAGAATCTAGCGCAGCTATTGGCTGGTATACAGTACTTATTTGTTTCTAAAAAAAAAGAACTAGGTTTATCCTAGTTCTTTTTTTTTAATTTGATTTCTTTAAAATCATAATACCGAATGCTTCAGTTCCAGATATAAGTAATAAAACTAAATTTATCATCCAATAATAAGAAACTTGGTTATAGGCTACCACATCATAAAGAGTTGTACCTAAAATAAACAGTAGAATTATAGTAACGATAAATGAAATAAAACTTGCTGTTGAAATAATTTTCTTTCCTCGTTCATCTTTTCCTTCTTTACTAAAGAAAAAGTAGACTGAGTAAATAATAAATATCAACGAAAGTCCAATAATTAAAAAACTAGACCAGTGATTTACAGGCAAGTTATCAAAAAAAGATTTAAGTGATTCAGTCATAATTTATCCTTTCCTTCCGTTAGTCGGTTTCTTCGTTCGTTTGCTCGTCTTCTGTCAATTTTTTGAAAGTGAAGATTTGTTCAATCGGCACTTCGAAAACGTCTGCTATGTCATGAGCCAGTAAAAGGGAAGGATTATACCTATTTCTTTCTAACTGAATAATTGTTTGTCTAGATACTCCCACCTTGTCAGCAAGTTCCTGTTGGGTCATGCGTTTCATGGCTCTGTAGACGTGAATGGAACTCTCAAAAGATGAGTTCTTCTTTTTTGGCAATGCAAATCCCTCCAATAGTCTAATTTATGTATTAAATAAAAAGCGCATAGTCAATATACCATATCTTACTTTCACTTACAAATATCATGCAGATAAAATATAAAGAAAAAAGCCAAGCTTCTCGATTAGCTTGGCTCTTGTTTCTGGAAGGAATCAGTGTATTGAATGATCATTTTTTACTTTTAGTTATACATGTAAAGTAATTAGTTGAATTTCTTGTTCATAAACCAAATCTTGTCTTCATTACATTTTCTACATTTCTTTTCTTAAATTTTTTTCAATCAAACTATCTTTATACGTGTTTTTTTACTTTATTTGGATTGATTGTCCAACTTTTCACACATATTCACTATTTTCTAAAGATGTTTTTATGATTTTTATACTTTACACATACATCGGGATGAAAGGTGAATCGTGTTCTGCTAACAATTTTGTGTTTATTTTTGTCTGCTTCGAGAAATTCTTCAATACAACTGATATTTCCTCCTTCCTTCTATAAGTATAGTAACATATGTGGTAAGCGTTTTCAAGTTGGAAGACTCAGGTATTTACAACTTTTTTTATTGATTGGCAGGTTCTCTACGGAAAAAAATGCCAGAAAAAAATAAAAATTTAGCCATTTTTATTGAAGTTTGAAAAAAAAACATGGTATAGTGAATATAGATACTATATTAATAGAAGGAAAAAAATAAGAATGGGGGGATAGGATGGAAGCATACAAACAACCTATCGAGACAATTATCAAAGAAGTGAACACAAATAAAGAGCACGGCTTATCAGGGCAAGAGGTAAAGAATCGACTTGCTGAACATGGTGCCAATAAGTTCCATGAAGCCAAAAAAGAATCTGTATTGAAGAAGTTTCTTCATAGTTTATCTGATTTTACAACAATTATTTTATTAGTTGCAGCAGCTATTTCCTTTTACACAGCAATTGCTACAGATCATGGGGATTATTTTGAAGGGATTTTGATTATCGCCATCGTGATCATCAATGCAGTATTAGCGATCGTTCAAGAAGGAAACGCTGAAAAATCGTTGGCTGCGTTGCAGGATATGAACAAACAAAGCAGCTCAGTTTTACGTGATGGCAAAGTTGAGACCATCGATGCAGAAGATGTTGTTGTTGGCGATATACTAGTATTAGAATCAGGGTCGATGATCACAGCGGATGCCCGCTTGATTCAAGCATCCCAACTCAGAGTAGAAGAATCTGCACTGACTGGAGAAAGTGAACCTGTCGAAAAAGATTCGGAGTACATAGGAAAAGAAGATGCACCGATCGGTGATCAGATCAATATGGTCTTTAAAGGTTGTACAGTAGCAAATGGTCGTGGGCGAGCGATTGTTACAGCAACTGGGATGCAAACTGAAATGGGTAAAATCGCTGGTTTGTTAAATGACGATGTGACTCAACAAACGCCTTTACAAAAACGTTTGAACCAATTAGGAAAGCGAATTAGTTTCATTGCACTTGGTGCTGCAGCATTAGTCTTTATCATTGGTGAATTACAAGGTGAGCCGATCTTAGAAATGTTTATGACGGCAGTCTCGTTAGCTGTTGCAGCTGTACCTGAAACCTTGATGGTGATTGTGACATTGACATTGGCTTACGGTGTACAGAAAATGGCTAAAAAACATGCGATTATTCGTCGTCTGCCAGCGGTTGAGACATTAGGAACAGCTAACGTGATTTGTTCCGACAAAACAGGAACCTTGACGCAAAATAAAATGCGCGTCAGACGAGTTTGGTCTCGTGGAGATGAAGTAACGGACACTGAAGATGCGATGACAGATGAAGCGATGGAAGTCCTAAAAATGGCTTCACTTTGTACAGACGTTATCGTAGATAAAGATGGCGATGATTTAGTCATCAAAGGAAATCCTACAGAAGCTGCGATTGTTCGTGCAGTAGAAGAAAATTATCATACCAAAGCTGAATTAGAAGAAAAATACCCGAGAATCGGTGAAATTCCTTTCGATTCAGAGCGTAAGATGATGACGACTGTGCATAAAATGGGGAAAAAATATATCTCTGTAACTAAAGGCGCGTTCGATGTTTTGTTGACTCGTTTCCGTTTTGGAGACGTTGAACAAGCTGCTGTGGTAAATGACCGCTTTGGAAAACGTGCTTTACGTGTAATAGCAGTGGGTTATGCCATCTATGATGAAGAACCTACAGAAATCACTTCAGAGGCGTTAGAGAAGAATTTACGGCTATTAGGATTGATTGGCATGATCGATCCGCCAAGACCAGAGAGTAAGGGCGCAATTGCTAGAGCGAAAAAAGCAGGGATCAAAACAGTCATGATCACAGGAGATCATGTAGTGACCGCTGGAGCGATTGCCAAGGAATTAGGTATTTTAACGGATAAAAGTGAAGCATTAACAGGGTCAGAATTGCAAAAAATATCTGATGAAGAATTGGATTCACGAGTGAAATCACTCTCTGTTTATGCTCGAGTAACGCCTGAAGACAAAATCCGTATCGTTAAATCTTGGCAGCGGACGGGTGCTGTTGTTGCGATGACAGGAGACGGTGTTAATGATGCACCGGCCTTAAAAGCGAGTGATGTTGGTTGTGCTATGGGGATCACTGGAACAGATGTCGCCCAAGGTGCAGCAGACATGATTTTGACTGATGATAACTTTGCGACAATTGTTGATGCGGTTGCCCAAGGGCGTGCTGTTTATCGAAATATCCGTAAAGCAGTCAACTTTTTGCTAAGCTGTAATATTTCGGAGATATTTATTGTCCTGATCGCTATGTTGCTTGGTTGGGGAGCACCGTTTACAGCCGTTCAATTATTGTTTGTAAACGTTGTTGCTGATGGTTTGCCTGGTTTTGCTTTAGGAAAAGAACCTGCTGAAAAAGGCATCATGGATGAAGCACCGATTCCAAGAAATGAAGGGATTTTTGCACGTGGCTTGTGGCAAAAAATTGGAATCAATGCCTTTGTCTTTACGGTAATCACCTTGTTTGGATTCTACTTAGGTGCAAATGTCGATTCAGTTTCTTACTTTTTCGAAGCAAGCCATGAAATTGGTCAAACAGTAGCATTCTTAATTTTAGCTTATTCATCAATTTTACATGTGTTTAATGTGAGAAGTACAGAATCTATTTTTAGAGTAAAACTATCGACAAATAAATCATTGTTTGAAATGGCTGTATTGGCTGTCATTATTACAACGGTCATTGCTTTATTACCGTTCACACAAGATCTGTTTGGCTTAGTTCCGATTGGGATGAATCATTGGTTATTAGTAATGGGTCTATCGATCATACCGATTTTTGTCAATGAAATGATCAAATTCCATTATTCAACGGAAGAAGACGTAGAATAAAATCGTAACAAAGAGAACGCTTGACGTGTTGATTTCTTAGTAGGAATCTATACGTTAAGCGTTCTTTTTCAACACTCCTGATGGATTGAAAGAATATCTTGAAAATACTATTGAATTTATTTACATAAAAGACTTGCTAAAATGATGAAGGAGTATTATAGTTGTTATCAAAATCAGTTGTTTTATTTTTTAGCTGGTGTTTTTTTAAATTTAATTATAATTAACAACCAATATTTTTATTTGGATGCCCAAATAAAAATCTTAGGGGAGTAGCAGCATAGTTTATCTATGTTTTTAGATCAACAGCAAGTGTGCAAACACTGGTCTAAGAATGAAATTGCGAGACCTAAGTGTAAGGGCCGAGTGTCGTTTCACTTAGGTCTCTTGTTTTACTTAAAAAGCGGGATTAGGGGAATGTTCAGTCGAACCTGATCGAGCCTGTTCAGCTTTTAGTATCGTTTAGCTTCAAGAGCTAGCCTCTCGGGAAAAAGATAAAATCTGCCTGTGACAAAGAGCGCCACAAACAAATTTTCCTATTTTTCAGTCAGAGCAAGACAAGCCCACTACGCTTTTAGCACTATCTAGCTTCGCAGGCTAACCTTTCGGGAAAAAGATAAAAAATGAATGAGCCAAAAAGCGTCTCAGTCATTTTTTCCTATTTTCCTGTCAAGGTTGACCGAGCCTGTTCAGCTTTTAAATTGGAGGAGAATTTTTTGGTAGAGAAATCGAAAGTTTCGCATCATCAGAAATTGACCGCTGCTGGTCTTTTGGTAGCAATGGGGGTCGTTTATGGCGATATCGGAACAAGTCCGCTTTATGTAATGAAAGCGATCGTTGGGGACAATGGCGGTCTTCAAAATGTTTCAGAGAATTTCATTATTGGTGCGGTATCATTAATATTTTGGACATTAACGATTTTAACAACGATCAAATATGTTGTGATTGCTTTGAATGCGGATAATCATGGTGAAGGTGGAATTTTTTCTTTGTACACGCTTGTACGTAAAAAAGGAAAATATTTGATCATTCCAGCGATGATTGGTGGGGCAGCGTTATTAGCGGATGGTGTATTAACACCTGCAGTAACGGTAACAACGGCAATTGAAGGGCTGCGGGGAATTCCGGTGTTTTTTGATCGGTTCGGTAGTGATCAAAATATTATTGTGATGATTACGCTAGTCATTATTCTTATTTTATTTTCTGTTCAGCGTTTTGGAACGGATGCAGTAGGTAAGGCTTTTGGACCGATCATGTTTGCTTGGTTTACATTTTTAGGCGTGATGGGGCTGATTAATTTCGGACAAGATTGGACGGTGCTTCGTGCGTTGAATCCTTATTATGCGATTCATCTCTTGCTTAGTCCTGAAAATAAACTAGGAATCTTTGTTTTAGGAAATGTCTTTTTAGCAACAACTGGGGCAGAAGCACTATATTCTGATTTAGGTCATGTTGGAAAACACAATATTCGTGCTAGTTGGCCGTATATCAAAGTTTGTTTGATCCTTAACTATTTGGGACAAGCAGCGTGGATCTTAAGTGCAAAAAATGATCCATCGATTTTAGCGATTGAAAATCTAAATCCATTTTTCCAAATGATGCCAAACAGTATAATGCTGATTGGAGTGGTTTTTGCTACAGTTGCGGCCGTTATCGCTTCTCAAGCACTGATTTCAGGGTCCTTCACATTAGTTTCTGAAGCGATCAAATTAAAACTTTTGCCTAGATTAAAAATCATCTATCCAGGTGCAAATATCGGACAAATGTACATTCCAGCCGTTAATATGATGTTATGGATCGTGTGTTCACTGATCGTTATTACCTTTAGAACATCTACACACATGGAAGCCGCATATGGTCTTTCAATCACTGTGACGATGCTGATGACCACTATATTATTAATGTTTTATCTATTACAAAAAGGTGCACCAAGATGGGTTGCGTATCTTGTTACGTTGTTCTTTGGGAGTATTGAATCGATCTTTTTTGTTTCAAGTATTGCGAAATTTTTCCACGGCGGTTATGTAGCGGTTGGGATTGCTCTATTGATTTTGGCTGTGATGACAATTTGGGAATGGGGCAATATCATCAAAGAGAAAACATCTGATACAGTTCCGCTAAATCAATACGTAGAACAATTACGGATGTTAAAAGATGATACAACTGTTCCGAAATCTCAGACAAATGTTGTGTTTATGACGCCAGATACAATAGGAGATGAAATTGGTCGTCAAATTATTTATTCGATTTTAGACAAACAGCCAAAAAGAGCCAATGTTTACTGGTTTGTCAATGTTGAAGTAACAGATGAGCCTTTTACTAAGGAATATTCTGTTGATATGATGGGCACAGATTTTATTGTTCAAGTACAGCTATACCTAGGGTTTCATGTCGCTCAGGAAGTGAATGTCTATATTCGTCAGATCGTTTACGATTTAATGAAAGAAGGACGCTTGCCTAAGCAACCACAGAAATATTCATTGACCCCTGGGCGTGAAGTGGGTGACTTCCAATTCATTATTATTCGTGAAGAATTATCGAAAGTAACAGAATTGAAGAAGTGGGATCGTCAAATCATGCAGTTGAAATTGGCAATCAAAAAAAGAACCACAACTCCAGAAAACTGGTTTGGTTTGGAATATAGTGAAGTGAAATACGAATCGGTTCCGCTGATTATTGGAGATGCTCGCAAAACAAGATTGAGAGAAAGAAAAACTTTGGTATAAAGGGAAATGAGGTTGGGACGGAAGTATTTAGCTCAGAAAGAGTTGCTTTTGAGCCCACTGATTATCTGTATTCCATGAGACTGGAGCATAACTCAAAGAGTTATAGCCAGTCTCATTTTTTCTGCTGTTCAATAGCTTCTATTCGCTCTATTGGATTAGGACAAGTATAATAAATAAGAAGAGAAGAAAAAGAGGTGTAAACTATGCTTGCAATAAATTTTTTAATCCTATTTTTAATGATTGCAATCACGGCGTTTTTTGTAGCAAGTGAATTTGCTTTAGTGAAAATTCGTATGTCCAGATTGGAACAATTGAAAAAGGACAATGTGAAAAATGCGGAACTGGCGATCCATGTTACTCACCATTTAGATGCTTATCTGTCCGCTAGTCAATTGGGCATTACTTTGACTGGACTAATTATTGGGTGGGTCGGCGAAGGGTCTGTGGCAGCTCTGTTGCATCCTTTGATTGGAAATCTGCCAATCAGTGCGGCGCTTAGCCGGACGATCTCAGTTATTTTAGGTTTTGCCATTGTGACCTATGTTGATGTCGTTGTAGGTGAACTATTACCGAAAAGTTATAGTATCGCGCAGACTGAAAAAGTGGTTCTAGCAATTGTTAAACCCTTGCACTATTTTTATAAAGTAATGTATCCATTTATTTGGTTATTGAATCACTCAGCCGCAAAATTAGGTAAATTATTGGGAATAAAGCTGGTTTCTGAAGGGGAAGAAACGCTGACCCAAGAAGAGCTATTATTTGTAGCTGTGGATTCCTATAAAAAAGGTGAATTAACAAAAGAAGAATATCATTATATGGAAAATGTGTTTGAATTTGATGATACTTTAGCTAAAGAGATTCAGGTCGATCGGACTTCTATGGAAGTATTTGAAGTAGACGAAACGGTAGAACAAGCGATTCAGCACTCTTTAAAACGAGGACATTCACGTTATCCTGTGATCGAAGAATCTAAGGATAATGTACTAGGTTATGTGACGCTACCTGCGTTGATCAAAGAATCATTTATCGACAATCAAAGAAAAGTTAGCGAGTTAGTGGAAGAGCCGATCGTTGCATTAGCGACTACTCCAATCAAGAGTTTATTGACCATGATGAGAAAAGAAGGCAAGCATATTGCGATTTTGAAGGATGAATACGGTGGAACCACTGGTATGGTCACGATAGAAGATATTTTAGAAGAGTTAGTTGGTGATATTCGAGATGAGACGGATTTAGAAAATGCCTTGATTGCTAAAGAGTCGGATCATTCTTATATCGTCTCAGGCAAGATTACTCTCGATGATTTTGAACGGTATTTTAAAGTCAAGATTGCCGCATTTGAGGAATCTGAAATGTCCACATTAGCTGGTTTTATTGTAGAAAGAAAAAATAATCAAATTGCTGTAGGAGATACAATCGAGATCGATGGTTTTACTTTTGAAGTGATGGATTATGAACATGCACATATTGATTATTTTAAAGTGAAAAAAATAGCTGAATAAAATCGTAAATCGAGGTTGAGATGTGAGTCGAAGAGTGATGTCTCAACCTCGTTTTTTAGTGGGGTGATTTCTTTGTGTGAAGTGGCAAAAAGGATTGACGGAAATCGATTATTCAGCTAGGATTAAGAAAAAATGAAATAGAAGGTGTTTGAATGCGTAAAGTAGGAATTATTGGATTAGGTCATGTTGGTGCCACACTTGCTTATACCTTAGTCACTGAAAACTTAGTTGACGAACTTGTTTTGATTGATAAGGATGAAAAATTGGCAATTTCTGAACAATATGATCTCTTAGATGCACAAGTTTTTTTAACAGGTAAAACAACGATCATCATTCAGGACTATCAGGCATTAAGAGACGCCTCAGTTATTGTTTTTTGTGCCGGACAAATCAGTGCGCTGGGAGATGACGGGGATCGTTTTAAAGAACTTGAAATCACAAGTAAAATAGTAGAAGATACCGCACCTCAAATCAAGCAATCTGGGTTTGACGGCATTATTGTGACTATCACAAATCCATGTGATGTCATTGCCGCTTATATGCAAAAATTAACAGGCTTTGAGACAAATAAAGTCTTTGGAACAGGGACGATGCTGGATACAGCACGAATGAAACAGGCAGTAAGCCGCAATCTAGCAATCGACAGTCGCAATGTCGGTGGGTATGTCTACGGTGAGCATGGAGATTCTCAATTTGTTGCTTGGTCAAGTGTGACTGTGGGGGATCGACCGCTTTTATCTTGGAATCGTGAACTGGATTTAGAGACATTAGATGAGGATGTTCGGGCTGGAGGCTGGAATGCATTTGCTGGAAAAGGCTACACAAGTTATGGTATTGCAACCTGTGCTGCTCGTCTGATTCGGATGATTTTGAATGATTCTAAAACGATCGTACCAGTTTCAGCTTACAACAAACAAGCAGATGTTTATTATGGACAACCAGTAGTGATTGGGAAAAATGGTATAGAATCATTTGTTGATTGTCCGCTGACTGACAAAGAAAATGATTCCTTAACATGTTCTATTGAAATTATCAAAAATGGACTGGCTAATTTACCATTTAAGCCGTAAAATAAGAGACGTGATTTTACTAAATATGGAGGCAATCTATTGATAAATTTAACAGAAATAACGGAGAAGATGTCTCCAAATCAAAAAATAAACTATGACCGTGTTTTACAAAAAGTGATTGCAGAGTGGGGAAAATCAGCTATCCGTCCTACTATTTTGCTCCACAGTTGTTGTGCACCTTGCAGTACGTACTCACTTGAATATTTGACACAATATGCAGATGTTACGATTTTCTTTGCCAATTCCAATATTCATCCTAGAGCTGAATATCAGCGTCGAGAAATCGTTCAAAAAAAGTTCGTAGAGGATTTTAATGAACAGACCAATAATCAGGTACAATTTTTAGCGGCACCCTATGAACCAAATAAATTTATCCAAATGGTGCAGGAAAAAGAACTGACAGAAGAGCCAGAAGGTGGCAAACGTTGTTCAGCATGTTTCCAAATGCGTTTAGATATCGTTGCGGAAAAAGCACAAGAATTAGGGTATGATTATTTTGGAAGTGCGCTAACGCTATCACCAAAGAAAAATAGCCAATTGATCAACGAGATCGGAATCGATATTCAAAAATTTTATGCAACCAATTATTTGCCCAGTGATTTTAAGAAAAATAATGGTTATAAACGTTCGATTGAGCTGTGTAAAGAATATGATGTATACCGACAATGCTATTGTGGCTGTATGTTTGCGGCGACAAAACAAGGTGTTAATCTAAAAACTGTGAACAAAGAAGCTAAAGAATTTTTAGCGGAATGTAAAAAATAGTTAAATAAGACGAGGTCAGGACAGAAGTGTTTAACTCCAAGAACCAAGTTCTTCAATTCTTAGTGTCTTTGACACTTATAAGTTGATGAGATCGGAACGCAATGTAGTAGGTACTGTGCAACATCAATTCATACTTCGCTGTATTTTACAGCAAATTCAGCTTATTTCCGAAGGAGTTAATGATGCTCCCACCGTTTATTCGGATTCCTTGAGGCTGGAATGTAACTCGTAGAGTTATGTTCCAGCCTCGTTTTTTTGTTGTAATGTCTCATTTTAGTATATAGTTTTAAACTATAGATAATGATAGGAAATAAGTTCTATTCTATATTTCTTCCTCGTGGTAAAGTAGTTGAAATACCTTACTGAAGGAGGAAAAGTATGAAAACATCGATTATCGGGTTCCCGCGGGTAGGAGAATCAAGAGAGCTAAAATTTGCAACAGAGAAGTATTTTAGAAAGGAAATCACCGAAGAAGAATTAGAAGCAAAAGGCAAAGAATTACGCCACAAACATTGGCAACTTTTAGTCGATCAGGGAATCGATTTTATACCAAGCGGGGATTTTTCTTTCTTTGATACAACGTTGGATACGGCACTTTTATTGAATCTTGTACCTGAGAAATATCAGTCTTTACAGTTATCACCATTAGAAACGTATTTTGCATTAGCTAGAGGCTATCAAGGCGCTGCGGGGGACGTTACAGCTTTAGCTATGAAAAAGTGGTTCAATACCAATTATCATTATATGGTTCCAGAAATTGATGATACTACGGAGCTTAAACTTGTTGGAGATAGTCTATTTAAGGCTTTTAATGAAGCAAAAGAGCACGATATCATTACTCGACCAACAATTTTAGGCCCGTTTACCTTATTAAAATTGGCAACTTACCATGGTTCAAAGCAGGCAGCTGATTTTTATGAGGACGCTATTATAGCTTATGGGCAAATTTTTGATCAATTAGCTGCATCAGGCTGTGAATGGCTTCAGATCGATGAGCCAGCTTTAGTTTTAGATTTATCGCCTGCGGAAGTTCAACAATTTAAAGGATTGTACCAACGATTATTGGCTAAAAAAGGTCACCTGAATATACTAGTACAAACCTATTTCGGAGACGTTCGAGATACTTATCAGGAATTGATTGAATTGCCATTTGATGGGATTGGCTTGGATTTTGTTGAAGGTAGAAAAACAGTAAGTTTGCTTGAAGAATATGGTTTCCCAAAAGGGACACTTTTATTTGCGGGAATCGTGAATGGGAAAAACATTTGGAAAAATAATTACCAAGAAACACTGTCACTCCTAGAAAAAATTCAACCGTTCGGCACTATTGTGTTGAATACCTCATGCTCATTACTCCATGTGCCTTTCACACTGGCTAATGAATCGGCTTTAGAAACAACAGTAACAAACCATTTTGCTTTTGCAGTTGAAAAATTAGCTGAATTAAATGAATTAAAGAAAATAGTTGCGGATAAACAGACGCATCATGAGTTACTGAAGGGCAATACAGCGCTATTTGTTCAAGAGCGTTTTTCTAAAAACAAGCATGTTGCTCAACAGATCGAAGCATTGACAGAAAGAGATTTTATTCGGTTACCGGTGTTGGCTGAACGGGCAACGATCCAAAAAGAAAAGTTACAATTGCCGATTTTGCCGACGACTACGATCGGTTCTTTTCCACAAACAAAAGAAGTCAAACAAAATCGTGCTAAATTTAAAAAAGGTGAAATCACGGAAGCGGAATATACAGCTTTTAATCAGGAGAAAATTGCGGAATGTGTTGGTTTTCAAGAAGAGATTGGTTTAGATGTTCTAGTTCACGGTGAATTTGAACGCAATGATATGGTTGAATATTTTGGTGAGAGTCTGGATGGCTATTTATTTACTGAAAAAGCTTGGGTTCAGTCATATGGCACTCGCTGTGTCAAACCTCCGATTATCTGGGGAGATGTTTCACGTTCACAACCAATCACGGTAGCCTACTCAAAATATGCCCAAACCTTGACGGACAAACCGATGAAAGGAATGCTGACAGGGCCTGTAACGATATTGAATTGGTCGTTCCCTCGTGAAGATATCAGTTTAAGAGAGTCAACCTTGCAATTAGCATTAGCTATTCAAGAAGAAGTGCTGGATTTAGAAACGAATGGAATTGAAATTATTCAAATCGATGAAGCGGCATTACGTGAAAAATTACCCTTACGTCAAACGGATTGGCATTGTGAATACCTAGCTTGGGCGATCCCCGCTTTCCGCTTAGTGCATAGCAAGGTCCAGCCGACAACTCAAATTCACACGCATATGTGTTATAGCGAGTTTGCAGATATCATTCAGGATATCGACAACATGGACGCAGATGTTATTTCATTTGAGGCCTCTCGTTCAAATTTAGATATTTTAGATGCTTTAAAGGCTATTGATTTTCAAACTCAAGTTGGGCCAGGAGTTTATGATATTCATTCGCCTCGTGTACCATCAGTAGAAGAAATTGAAACAACGATTCATAACATTTTAACCAAATTACCGATCGAAAAAGTTTGGGTCAATCCTGATTGTGGGTTAAAAACGCGTGGAGTACCAGAAACAAAAGCAAGTTTGAAAAATTTGGTCCTTGCAGCTAAAAAGGTACGTGGAGGGGTGTAAATGAGGACAGATACCTTGTTCAAAGAAAAGACCGTCTTTTCCTACGAAATTTTTCCACCTAGACGAACAGCACCAGTCGATACGATATACCATACCTTGGATCGTTTGAAAGGGCAACAGCCTGATTTTATCAGCGTGACTTTAGGAGCTGGCGGTATTGGCGCTAACTTAAGCACCGTAGATATTGCTCAGAAAATTCAAGATGAGCAATTTTTGCCAAGTGTGGCCCATTTACCAGCTGTAAATTTTTCAAAAGATGAGATCGTGGTGATTTTAGAAGAATTGAAACAAAAAAAGGTAGAAAATGTATTAGCTTTAAGAGGGGATCTTTTACCGGATAAAGAGCCAAAGAAAGATTTTTCTTATGCGAATGATCTAGTCGCGTTTATCCAGGAACAAGGTGATTTTAATATTATAGGTGCTTGTTATCCTGAAACCCATAGTGATGCAGCAAATTCAGTGGAGGATATTAGAAACTTAAAAAGGAAAGTGGAATCAGGAACGAATCAATTGATCTCACAATTGTTTTTTGATAATAATTACTTTTATACGTTCAAAGAAAAATGCGATATTGCTACTATCGAGGTGCCGATTCAAGCTGGGATCATGCCTGTCGTCAATAAAAAGCAAATTGAACGTATGGTCAAGATGTCTAATGTGACACTGCCAACAAAGTTTTTAAAAATGATGGAACGTTATGAACATAATCCAGAAGCCATTCGAGATGCAGGTATTGCTTACGCTATCAATCAAATTGTTGATTTAGTCGCACAAGGCGTTGATGGGATTCACTTATATACAATGAATAATCCTTATGTAGCACAAAAAATCAGAGAAGCTACACGTAGTTTATTTGACGCATAGTTGAAGAAATAGGGAGCTAGCAAACTTAAGAAATGTTGAAAAATAGACTGGGCTGATAGCCTGTGTGTGATTGAATACCATTGATTTAAAAAATAGTCTTAACCAAAGACTATTTTTTTATCAATGGTATTTTTTGTTTCATGTGTCCTTGGAATTTACCCTATTTTTAAAAATATAGTTCTAAAAATGCAATAGAATAACTATATAAACGAGCTTTTTTGCAAAAGAAATATATTTGTAATAATCGATTTAAAAGACAAAATAATGTTTTTTTGTTGTCTTTAATCGTTTTTTTTGTATTATGAATTTCTTGTTTTCGCATTATTTATTTATATAAATGTATATAAATAAATAATGCGAAAAAATGATAAAAACAGCAGAGGCGTGGGATGTTGACACCTTGATCAATTATTATTTATTATAGGCTTAAGTTTGTGAAATGGATGGAATACAATTCTTTTGGTTGATTTTTATAATTTTATAGTTAGGATTAATTTATTTGATTTTGTGACTCTCTTATTAGAGAAATTAAGACTAGGGAAAAGTATAGTGATTACTTTCTCTAAATGTTTCCAGAACAAAAAAAGATTCAATCTGGTTTAAAAGGTACTTGATTTGTTTGTTAGCAAGTCTCTGAACTGATTGAAGGAAAGTGTATAACATGGAACAGCGAAGAGTGAAAAGACATAGGAACTCATCTCTTGATGAGAGACCAAGAAAGAAGAAGCCTTCTTCTAGTTCAAAAAGCAGGCAGAAGAAACAAACATACAACAAATCAAGTGTAAATGGAAAAAATCCAAAGACTCTTCGGCCACAATCACGACAGAAGAGTCGACAAAAGAAACAGCAATCGAAAGTGCGAAAAAAACGGTCTTCTCTAAAAAATAAAGGGGTAAAAAAAATTTTAGATCTGCTATTTTATATCATTACTCTAGGATTGATTTGTATGTCGATTCTTTTTGCATTTAGTGATGATCAAAATAAGACTATTTTTGGCTATCGTATCTTTAATGTGTTGACAAATTCAATGGCACCTAATGAACGTGATCAAAAACCTGGTGGCTTTTATGCTGGGGATGTCATCATTGTAAAGGACATTCAAGGAGATACTGCAAAAAAAGGTGACGTGATTACCTACCGACCTTCAATGAAAAGCGAAGCTTTTTTAACCCATCGAGTGGTTAAAAAATTAGATCATTTGAATAAATCAAAAGGAACTTACTACATTACTAAAGGAGATAACAATGATACTGAAGATTTACCGATTAGTGAAAAACAAGTGGTAGGGAAAAAAATAATTGTTTTTCCAAAAATTGGTGCAGTTTTAAAGTTCATTCGAAAAAACTTTATTGTGTCTATTATCTTTATGCTGTCTATCTTTGGTTTTATATTGGTAATTAAGATGTATATATTCTCGAAGTAGCTTCCTAATTTAGTGAAATGATGTCAAATTAAATAAAAAAATATGTGGGGGAAGTAAAAATGAAAAATAAAAAGTTATTGATTATAGCAGGTTTATTCGCCTTACTGGCTTTGGGGGCTGGGACTTTTGCCTGGTTTACTAGTGAGGACTCGGTTACCAATCATTTTGAGGGCGAAATTGCCGGAAATGATATTCAGATTGTGGAGACATTTACACCTGAAGAAGATTGGACACCAGGAGAAGGGGTCGCAAAAAAAGTTTCTGTAGCCAATGTATCGGAATATGATGCATTGATTCGCGTAAGTTTTGAAGAAGTATTCAAAAAATTAAGAGACAACAATGAGATTTATTTCGATGGAACAGAAACGTACATTTGGGCATCCGGGCCGAACAAAGGAAGTGAATTATCAAGCCCACCAGTAGTACCTAAGGCTATGCCTTCAAAATCAGACTATGTAAGTTTAGGCTATAAAGATGTCACAGCAAACTTATCAACAGAAGTAAAGAATATTACAGTTGCGAATAAAGAATATCGTTTTAAAATATATGAGAAGGAAGTACAAGCAGCTGGCAACAAGCCATCTGGGGAGCCTATTCCAGAAGAATATTCCTATGTAGCACAATGGGAAGCATCTGATAGTACTAAAGCAAAAGCATATATTGGGAATACGTCAGGTAGTATTGAACGTAATCGAACCACTCAGAAATTAACCTTAGTAAATCCAGCATATCTTTCTATGATCGATGCAACTTATAATGAAATAAAGGAGAACTGGGCTGAGCCTAATAAACTATATAATAAACCTGCTGTAGACGAAATAACCTATAAAGCATTTGCAGATGACCTTATTCAATTAGGGTTTACAGAGCTGACCAAAGAGATTACTAAAAATAAATGGTACTACAATGTAGCGGATGGGCATTTTTATTTTGTTGGAAAAGTATTACGTGGCACCCAAACTCCTCAACTTTTGGATAGTGTAAAATTAATGGAGCAAGCGGACAACAGCTATAGCTTACTTCAATTTGATTTGATAGTAAATGCAAATGGAATTCAAAATGCACAACAATCAATCAAAGACTCATGGAAAACCGATGTAAGTAATCCTGCTTTGTACGACAAACTAGTGGAATTTTGTGACTATTAATAAATAGAAAACAATGGTGATATAGAATGGAAAAGATAAAATACCTTTGTCAGCTATTCAGTTTGATTATTATAAGTTTATCAATCATCGGTGGTTCTCCGTATTTTGCCCATGGGGCTGAGGGAGAACCACTGCCTTCTGGTATTGTCATTGGAGACGATAAAGGAATCCAGGTTCAATCTGATGGGGAATATCTAGTTGAAATCAATGATGTCCTACCAGGCAAAAAGTGGACGCTTGACATTGATTTAATGAGCGTAGATAAGGGCACACCGTATGATTTAAGCATGCAAATTTTTGAGCCTGCATTAAGCGGTCCAATCGACTTTTCCAAAGCAATTCATATGGTGCTGAATTATGCAGGAAAAGAAATTTATGATGGTCCGGCTTCTGGTATTAGCGCTAAAACGAATCTACAAGAATCTGACTATTCTTTAGGAACATTTCATCCGGGGGATAGTAAGCGTTTACGCGTTGTTTTTGAAATGGATCACACCTATACTAAAAATGATTTTCAGGTAAAAAGTATGATGGAAAATGTTTGGAAATTTCGAGCAATCAAAAATCAAGAGCCTGAGCAAACAAAAAACAAAAAACAAACAAAACGAAAACAGTTTTTTCCGCAGACTGGAGAAGAGTGGCGGGACGTATTGATTTATATTTGTTTAGGCTTATTTATATTGTTGATGGCAGTTCTGATTTTGAAAAAGAAATACGACGATCAAAAGAAACGCTCATAAATGATGAATCAACTCATGATCGAATTAGGAAGTTTGGAGGGAACACCTCTTGAAAAAGAAGAAACGTAGATCTATAAAATATAAAAAAAAAGCAAGAGTTGCTAAAAGAGGTTTCCGTTTATATTTAGCTCTCTTTGCGTTATTTTTTTCTAGCCTGTTGATTCTTGGAAGTACCTATGCTTGGTTTACATCAGCTGATTCCGTTACAAATAAATTTGAAAGCGGACGTTTTCAAGCTGAATTAACGGAAGTTTTTAAACCGAATCTGACCTGGCAGCCTGGGAAAGATACTACAAAGCAAATTCGTGTTCAGAACACAGGACAATTACCTGCTCTTGTGAGAGTTTCCCTATACGAGTATTTGTTAACTTTCAAAATAGATGTCAGAGATAAAATAGGTAATGGGAATTTAATAACCGTTTCAAGCGAACAAAAACCAGTAGTTAATGGGAAAGATTTAGCTACTTGGCAACCTGCTTCAGAAAAAGGTGGTACATATAAGGATGGCTCACTTTATTATGTAGCTAATAAAGCTTATATAGCAGATCGAACGAATAGCAAAGATAGATATATGTTAAATGACCCCGCAAGAAAAGCTCTGCCATTTCACTTCATTGAAATCAATTTTTCAGCGTACATGATTACTTCACTTCCCAAACCAGGAGTAAAGAACTATTGGATTTATGAAGATGGATATTTTTACTATTCTGAAGTATTAATACCTGGAAATATAAGTGAACCATTAGTAGATAATGTATCACTTTCTTCAAGTGCATCAAATACCTACAAAGGAGCATTATATCAGCTGAATCCCTATTTAGAAGCTCATGATCCTATAAAAACAATCATTAAAGAATGGGGAATTGAAACTGATAGTTTAGTTTATGGAATACTCAAAGATAAACTAAACTAAATAGTAAATGATACCAACTCTGTGTGAGAGATGGAGGGAATAATGGGTACGAAAAAAAATAAAAGAACAAAAATTAGATACTCTAAAAAATGGTTGTTAATCGTTTTATTTTTAGCTCTAGTACTTGTAATTGGTACGCTTTTGCGAGATGTTTATGCAGCGAATAAATCAATAGATGAAGAAGTTAATAATTTTCGCTTGAATGATTTAAAAGGGACAATCAAAGAAACATTTACCTCATCAAAAGACTTGAAAATAGATACACCTATCACAAAAAATGTCGCAATTACAAATGATCAAAATCAAGACATGTTTATTCGAGTACTAGTCCTACCAACAATTATAGTAACAAGTTCTGGCGGAGAAGACTTAGTGCTTCCCGCTAAATTTAAAGGAGAACATGCTCAGATGGAGATTCCTTTTGATACAGCTAATTGGATAGATGGTGAAGATGGCTACTTCTATTATATAAAGAAATTGAAAAAAAATGAAACTAGTTCTAGTCTATTCAAACAAGTAACGATCGTTTCAAAGAATTTAGATCAGCAGTATTTAAATGCAGAAGTAAAGATTGAAATTAAACTAGAAGGAGTAAACTCGACAGCATATGCTTATCGTGATGCGTGGTGGCAAGGCACTAGTCCTACACAAGATCCTAGAAAAAAAATAGATGATCATTTGAAACTGCAAATTTAAGGCGATAATTCTGTGAGATAGATTCATTTTTTTTAGAAAGGATACAAAATGAACAATAAATGGGTGAAAATAATAGCTGTGGTTGGTTTCTTATTAGGAAGCTTGGGAATGGTACTATTTCTAAAAAATATAAGTAATATAAAAGCTGAAGAACAAGATACAACAATAAATGGGCAGATAGAAACCTCTGGGGATAGAAATGAAGAAGCTTCTAAGTTTATTGATGAAACTGAAAGTAATACAGAACAATTTACGGAAGAAGAAAAAAATTTTTTCTCTGATTTAAGAAAAGACAATAGTATGTATGGACAAAGTTTTGCCATTGGAGGTATGCTATCACCACCTGGAGCCAGAGTTGTCAGTGGTAGCTTAGGGGATTACAATACGTGGATTCCGTCTGATTATAATATGAGTATTAAAGTTACAGCTAATACCAAGGTTGAAGGCTGGGGTGGAGTCATTGCTACGGAGGCACCTAATCAAAAAGTTATGCAAGTTCCTGCAAATAAACAAGGAGAATTGGGGCTATGGTACAAAAATATAGGAATGTATAATGGTGAATCGATTGATATAAAGGTAACATTTGATTCTTATATTTTAAAGTTGGGAAAAGGTTCCAAACCATATGGTGTGCTTAGATTTTTTGAAAAAGAAATGACACAGGATATTTTTGGCATTTATGATATTAGAGAAACATTTAGTTTTTATAAGAGTGGAACTTTAACGCCAATTAGTGTAAAAGGAGCGCTTACTTTTGGGGATATTGATTATGCTGAAGAGTTAGTGTTTCCGAATTTCGATACTTCCAATTGGCAAAAAACGTATATTCATCAACAAAACCAATTAGGGTACGGAATGACAGAGAAGGATTTACGTTTTGTTGGAAAAGGGAAAGATGCACAGAAAGAAAATACTCCACAAGCCTTTGCAACTGGTATTTTCCAAGGTTCTTCAGTCGTAATAAAATACGAAGATAAATACAGAGATGTTGTAACGAAATGGCCGACAGGTAATGGCGGTCAAGGTTATACATTTATATTAATGATGACCAATGCTCGGCCATTTAAAGCACCTGTGATTAAAAAACAAGTTAGCGATAGTGATGAAATAAAAAAAATCACAAATACGCTAGCTTCAAAAGAAGAAGGATTTACTTATACTTTTGAAACTAGAATACCCAATGAACGTAAAGAGTGGTGGTATAACTCTTTGCAAATTACTGATAAATTACCTGATGGCATCGAACTTAATGGTTCTATTGCTGTTAAAGATAATGTCAGTAATGAAAATTTAACTTCTCAATTCACTTCAAGTATTGATGCGAACAATAATTTGACAGTGAAAGCCATTAATACAAAGCAAGCAAGTTTTTACGATAGAGTCCTTGAAGTGACTGTTCCAGTCAAGTTGAATGCAAAAGTAAATTTGAATTCTTATCCAGTAATAGATGGATTAGCACAAATAACAAATAAAGCGACTGTCACCACTCAAACATTCGACAATGTTCGACGCAATGAAGTATCAAATACGGTGACGACAAAAGTTCCGTTCGATCCTCCAAAACCAACGATTCAAAAGAAAGTAAAAAATGTTACTACTGGGGAAACTCTGTATCAAAAAAGCACGAAAGTAAAGTTTGATGATGTAATCGAGTATGAAATTGTATTGAAAAATGAAAGCACAAATGTAAATATGTCTAGTTTAAGAAATGCGGTACTTACGGACAAATTACCAGTAGGAGTTACTTTGAAGTCATGGTCTATAAATGGTGAAGCAAAACCAAATTCAGCATGGGTAGAAAATAAGCTCACTAACTATAATTATGCAGCAGGAAAAAATCATGAAAGAAATCAGACATATGTTGTAAAAATTCAAGCGATAGTTGGTCAAGCAAATGATGGAACGGTGCGAAGAAACGAAGCATCAGTGAATGGAGCTAATTTGAATGGAGCTATTCCAACAAGTATCGCGGATGTAGTAGTACTAAAACCGAATCTAAAAATAAATAAAGTAGTAAACAAAGCATCGGTTGTGAATGGAGAAGAATTTGAGTACACCATTACGATGGAAAATATAACTAGAGATGCTGTATTATATAGTTCAATGATTATTGAAGATAAATTGCCAGCTGGGATTACAGCAAAAGCCGGAACAACAACCTATTCCTTAAATAGTGGTGCAAGTAAGAAAGTGTCTGATACTTTGATATGGAATACTTTGAGAACGGTATTGAATACAAAAGAATTGCCTGACTCGGCTTCTAAATCACCTATTACCAGCCAATCAAAGGGGAAATTGGTCATTAGCTTTACCGCTGTAGCTGATGCGACTACGGTTGGTAAACCATCCTTGGTGAATACTGCAATCGGGAGTGGAAAATATGATTTAAATAAAGAGAATTTGGTAGACAAAGGAAAGCCCTATGATTCTTTAAAAGCAACTGCTGCATTAAGTGTGACACAGGCTACAGGCGGACTGCAAATCATCAAACAGGATGATACAAAAAAACGATTAACAGGTGCGAAATATATCGTAAAAAATGCCTCAGGAACCCAAGTTGGAAGCGGTCAAACCAACGCCAATGGCGTGTATACTCTAGGAAATTTACCAACCGGAAAATACACAGTGAGTGAAACAGCGGCACCTACAGGGCATGTAGCGACCCCGGTAGAAGGAAACAATCGAGCAGTAGAAGTTGTGAGAAACCAAACAGCGACCCTAACCTTTACCAATAATCGTCAAGGACGAATAAAGATCAAGAAAATTGATAAAGAAAGTAAAGCAGTCTTGTCAGGCGCAGAATATCGTGTGAGCGATAGTCAAGGTAAGCCAGTAATCGCGAGCCTCAAAACGGGAGCCGACGGAACAGTCACAACTGGGTACTTACCGGCAGGAAACTATCAGGTACAAGAGAGTGCGGCCCCGACAAATTATGATCTAGCGACACCCTCAAGTGTTGAAGTGACCGTAAAAATGGGCGAAACCACGCCAGAGGTAGTATTTGAAAACCAACGTCAAAAAGGTGGACTCCAAGTCATCAAACAAGATGATACAAAAAAACGATTAGCAGGGGCGAAATATATCGTAAAAAATGCCTCAGGAACCCAAGTAGGAAGTGGTCAAACCAACGCCAACGGCGTGTATACTCTATGGAATTTACCAACTGGAAAATACACAGTGAGTGAAACATCGGCACCTACAGGGCATGTAGCGACCCCGGTAGAAGGAAACAATCGAGCAGTAGAAGTTGTGAGAAACCAAACAGCGACCCTAACCTTTACCAATAATCGTCAAGGACGAATAAAGATCAAGAAAATTGATAAAGAAAGTAAAGCAGTCTTGTCAGGCGCAGAATATTGTGTGAGCGATAGTCAAGGTAAGCCAGTAATCGCGAGTATCAAAACGGGAGCTAACGGAACAGTGACAACGGGGTACTTACCGGCAGGAAACTATCAGGTACAAGAGAGTGCGGCCCCGACAAATTATGATCTAGCGACACCCTCAAGTGTTGAAGTGACCGTAAAAATGGGCGAAACCACGCCTGAGGTAGTATTTGAAAACCAACGTCAAAAAGGTGGACTCCAAGTCATCAAACAAGATGATACAAAAAAACGATTAGCAGGTGCGAAATATATCGTAAAAAATGCCTCAGGAACCCAAGTAGGAAGTGGTCAAACCAACGCCAACGGCGTGTATACTCTAGGGAATTTACCAACCGGAAAATATACAGTGAGTGAAACAGCGGCCCCTACAGGGCATGTAGCGGCACCAGTAGAAGGAAACAATCGCTCTATCAACATAGTCAAGGGTCAAACAGCAACCCTAACTTTTACCAATAATCGTCAAGGACGAATAAAGATCAAGAAAATCGATAAAGAGAGTAAAGCGGTCTTGTCAGGGGCAGAGTATCGCGTGAGCGATAGTCAAGGCAAACCAGTAATAGCGAGTATCAAAACGGGAGCTAACGGAACAGTGACGACGGGGTACTTACCGGCAGGGAACTATCAGGTACAAGAGAGCGCGGCCCCGACAAACTATGATCTAGCAACGCCCTCAAGTATTGAAGTGACCGTAAAAATGGGCGAAACCACTCCTGAGGTAGTATTTGAAAACCAACGTCAAAAAGGTGGACTCCAAGTCATCAAACAAGATGATACAAAAAAACGATTAGCAGGTGCGAAATATATCGTAAAAAATGCCTCAGGAACCCAAGTAGGAAGTGGACAAACCAACGCCAATGGTGTGTATACTCTAGGGAATTTACCAACTGGAAAATACACAGTCAGTGAAACAGCGGCCCCTACAGGGCATGTAGCGGCACCAGTAGAAGGAAACAATCGAGCAGTAGAAGTTGTGAGAAACCAAACAGCGACGCTAACCTTTACGAATAATCGCCAAGGGCGAATAAAGATCAAGAAAATTGATAAAGAAAGTAAAGCGGTCTTGTCAGGAGCAGAGTATCGCGTGAGCGATAGTCAAGGCAAACCAGTAATCGCGAGTATCAAAACGGGAGCTAACGGAACAGTGACAACGGGGTACTTACCGGCAGGAAACTATCAGGTACAAGAGAGTGCGGCCCCGACAAACTATGATCTAGCAACGCCCTCAAGTATTGAAGTGACCGTAAAAATGGGCGAAACCACGCCTGAGGTAGTATTTGAAAACCAACGTCAAAAAGGTGGACTCCAAGTCATCAAACAAGATGATACAAAAAAACGATTAGCAGGTGCGAAATATATCGTAAAAAATGCCTCAGGAACCCAAGTAGGAAGTGGTCAAACCAACGCCAACGGCGTGTATACTCTAGGGAATTTACCAACCGGAAAATATACAGTGAGTGAAACAGCGGCACCTACAGGGCATGTAGCGGCACCAGTAGAAGGAAACAATCGCTCTATCAACATAGTCAAGGGTCAAACAGCAACCCTAACTTTTACCAATAATCGTCAAGGACGAATAAAGATCAAGAAAATTGATAAAGAAAGTAAAGCGGTCTTGTCAGGGGCAGAATATCGCGTGAATGATAGTCAAGGCAAGCCAATAATCGCAAGTATCAAAACGGGAGCCGACGGAACAGTCACAACTGGGTACTTACCGGCAGGAAACTATCAGGTACAAGAAAGTGCAGCCCCGACAAATTATGATCTAGCGACACCGTCAAGTGTTGAAGTGACCGTAAAAATGGGCGAAACAACGCCCGAAGTAGTCTTTGAGAATCAACGCCAAAAAGGTAGTCTCCAAATCATCAAACAGGATGATACGAAAAAACGATTAACAGGGGCAAAATATATCGTAAAAAATGCCTCAGGAACCCAAGTAGGAAGCGGACAAACCAACGCCAATGGCGTGTATACGCTAGGAAATTTACCAACAGGGAAATACACGGTAACAGAAACGGCTGCACCTGCGGGGCACGTAGCGGCACCAGTAGAAGGAAATAATCGAGCAGTAGAAGTTATGAGAAATCAAACAGCGACGCTAACCTTTACGAATAATCGCCAAGGGCGAATAAAGATCAAGAAAATTGATAAAGAAAGTAAAGCAGTCTTGTCAGGCGCAGAATATAGAGTGAACGACAGTCAAGGCAAACCAATAATCGCAAGTATTAAAACAGGAGCCGATGGAACAGTGACAACTGGGTATTTACCCGCAGGAAAATATCAGGTACAAGAAAGCGCAGCACCAACAAACTATGATCTAGCGACACCGTCAAGTGTTGAAGTGACCGTAAAAATGGGCGAAACAACGCCCGAAGTAGTCTTTGAGAATCAACGCCAAAAAGGTAGTCTCCAAATCATCAAACAAGATGATACGAAAAAACGATTAACAGGGGCAAAATATATCGTAAAAAATGCCTCAGGAACCCAAGTTGGAAGTGGCAAGACTAACGCAAATGGTGTGTACACGCTGGCGAATTTACCGACAGGTAAATATACGGTAACGGAAACAGCAGCGCCAACAGGTCATGAAATAAATCCAGTAGAAGGAAACAATCGCTCTATCGACATAATCAAAGGCCAAACAGCAACCCTAACTTTCACAAACAACCGTCAAGGATTAATTTTGATCAAGAAATTCGATAAAGAAAGCAGGGCAGTGCTGGCTGGAGCAGAATTTAGGGTATTAAATAATGCTGGTAAAGAAGTTGCTTCAAAGCTAAAAACTGGAAATGATGGACGAATCACCACCGGTTTCTTAACTACAGGGGAATATACAGTTGAAGAAACAGCAGCCCCGACAAATTATGAGCTAGCAGTTCCGAAGAGCAAGAAAGTTATAGTGAAACCTTGGGAAACGACACCCGTAGAATTTGAAAACCAACGCCAAAAAGGTGGTCTAGAAATCATAAAAGTCGATGAAGAAAGAAAAGATAGAAAACTAGCTGGAGCTATTTTTGATATCGCAAGTGATGACAAAGGACAAAATATTCTATATAGAAATCAAAAAACGGATGCGTCTGGAAAAATAACTATTCCAGGTATTGCAACGGGTCTGTACTATGTCAGAGAAACAGCTCCCCCAGCTGGCTATCAGATAATAAAAAAAGGTTGGATACCAGTAACTGTGGTTCGCGGAAAGACAACAATATATCAAGTTGAGAACAGACCTATTAGGCTTCATTTACGTCAAGTCGTATTAAATGAAAATCATGCTTTGGTTGTTCCTAGTACAGGCTATTTCAAACTGGAGCAAATCACAGGTTCTGGCAATACAATAAATACGTATCAATTGGTTACTGGTTCAACGTTGAAGAATAAACCAACAGAGATTACAAAAGAACTTTTTACAACAGTAAGTATTTCTATTGGAATAGATACACTTCAGATTACTGATTTGATCCCTGAGTATTATATGTATCAAGGAGCCATTGCAACAGTAAATGATACTAATCTTGGAGAAAAGCATTCTTTTGATAATACTTCTGAAATAGTAAAAAATGATTCTATTGTAGTAGATTATAGTAAATCGAGTGAATATTGGGTAACTGTTTTTGTCGAACCAAAAATGGGAACAACTTCTAATGGTGAGAAAGAGAAAGAACCTCGACCATATAGTTGGGACTATAAAACCAATGAACTAGGGCGTTTGACTCAAGTTAAGTAGGAGGAAACTTAAATGAAAAAGAAACTAATTGGATTGGCAATTCTTGGGTGTTGTCTATCGCTAGCTGGATGTAGCTCAAAAACTGAGGATGAATCAAAAGAAAAAAAAACGAATCAGGAAAATGTAGGAAAGAAAGAAGTATCTGAAAATAATTATGCGTCAGCGGATAATTCATTTGCTGTAAACAATGAAAATTTTATCACGCCGGACTTTGAAGCAAAGCTGACAGGATCAACTGTTGTTCATGGAGATGATAGTGCAACGTACCTTGTAGTTTTTTATACCTTTACTAATAAAACGAATGTCTTTAAAACAGGACAAGAAGTGTTTGAAAAGTATTTGTTAGCTAATCAGGCATCAAATAAAGACGAGATGGAAACGTTATTTATAGATCATCCTGAAATTAGTGAACAGGTTAAAAAGCTTTCGGATGAATCTACAAAAGAGCAAGAACAAGGGCAAGCAATTCCGATGGCTACAGTCTATAAAACAGTTTCAGATAAAGACTTAAGGTTAGATTTTTTAGATGCCGAAGGATCAACGATAGTATCGAAAAATTATTTGATCAAATTGGATTAGTTGTAGTGATCAATAAAGGAACTACAACGCCACTTATAATTTAAGCAATAGAATAAAAACGAAAGACCTATCACTAAATTCTGTCATTAAATATGAGGAGAACTTAGTGGTAGGTCTTTTATTGACTGATTTTCTTACTTAGAAGAATTATTTAGTATCTAGAAAATATCAGTATTATTCAGTTTAAAATGTCATTTTCTCGATTCGATCAAATGCTTCTTTTAATGTATTTATATCTTGAGTTGCTGCTAAACGCACATAGTTATCACCAGTTGTTTCACCAAAAGCTTTTCCTGGAATCATTAATACATTCGTTTCTTTTAAGACTTTTTCAACAAAAGGGACAGAGGTTAGACCAGTTTTTGAAATGTTGATGAAAGCGTAGATACTACCTTTAACTGGAAGTAAGGAGAGAAACGGAATAGCTGTGATGCGCTTTTCCAAGTATTCCAAGCGTTCTTTAAAAATCGTTACAACTGTTGGAGTTAGCGTTTCAGCGTGATGTAATGCGTAAATACCAGCTTGTTGAGAAGGGCTAGGTGCAGAATAGGTAATACTCTCATTGATCAATTTTGCGGCATCATTGATATAGTCTGGTGCAACCATATAGCCGATACGCCAGCCAGTCATCGCAAAAGCTTTTGAGAAACTGCTGAATGTGATTGTATTGTCAGGTGCAAATGTTGCCATTGGAACAAAGTCATCATAGAAACAAAAAGCCTCATACACTTCATCAGAAAGAATATAAAAGTCATGTTCAATCGCTAAATCAGCAATTGCTTTAAACGTTTCATGAGAAAAAACAGCGCCAGTTGGATTATTTGGTGAGTTGATAATAATCGCTTTGGTTTTATCTGTAATCGCTGCTTTCAACACATCTATATTGATCTGAAAACCATCTTCTTCATAGGTTGGGATAAACACTGGTTTGCCGCCAGCAAAAATCACTTGGTCTTTATACGGAGAAAAATAAGGTTCATGAATAATGACTTCATCTTCTGGATCTAATAACACTTGTAATGTTAAATACATACCGTGTAAAGCTCCGACCGTAGCACGCACTTGGCTTGCATCAAAGGCTAGACCGTATTGTTTTTGATAAAATGTAACGACAGTATCGATAAATTCCTGGCTGCCACCAGAAGCAGTGTATTTTGTATGACCGTTTTTTACATCTGTAAAGGCAGCATCAATAATTCGTTCGTCTGTAATCAAATCTGGATCACCTATCGATAAATCCAATAAATCTGGTACTTGTTTTGCTAATGTAGCAATATCCATTAAAATGTTTTCAGCAGGCTGCTGATGTTTTTTTGCAATGTTTGAACGATCCATTTTTTTACCTCCAATAATTTGTTACTATATTCATTCTATACCATTTTTTTAAGAGGGCAAAGCAAGTTTTTTTATCCCTGCTTTGCCCTCTTAATTTTTTTACAAAACTTTTCTCAGAAAATCTTGCGTTCTTGGGTTTTTCGGCTGGCCAAAAATCTCTTCCGGTGTGCCTTCTTCTTGAATAATACCAGCATCCATGAAGATCACACGATCGGCTACTTCACGGGCAAAGCCCATTTCATGTGTTACAACGACCATGGTCATTCCTTCAACTGCTAAAGCTTTCATAACGGCTAAAACTTCACCGACCATTTCTGGATCAAGTGCAGATGTTGGTTCATCGAATAGCATCACATCAGGATTCATTGCTAATGCACGCGCAATCGCTACCCGTTGTTGTTGTCCGCCGGATAAGCTTGACGGATAGCTAGTAGCTTTGTCTTGTAAACCAACTTGTTCTAACAGAGCCAGTGCCTTTTCTTTTGCAGCTTCGGCCGTCTCCTTTTTAACTTTGATTGGACTGATCGTTAAATTATCCAAAACTGTTTTATGAGGGAAGAGATTAAAATTTTGGAATACCATCCCCATTTTTTGGCGAAGAGCATCGATGTCTGTATCTTTATCCAATAAATTTTTCCCTTCAAATTCAATCACACCGTCTGTTGGCTGTTCTAATAAGTTCAAGCAACGTAGAAAAGTACTTTTCCCACTGCCGGAAGGACCGATGATCACGACCACTTCACCAGCTTTTACATCCAAATCAATGCCTTTTAAGACTTCATTTTTCCCGAAGGTTTTGTGTAAGTTTTTTATATTAATCACTTGTGCTCATTCTCCTTTCAGCAACACCTAATAGGCGAGAAATGGTAAAGGTTAAAACAAAGTAAATCAATGATACCACTAAATATGGTAAGAATGGTTTAAAGCTGGCACCTTGAACATTACCGGCTTGGAAAATCAATTCTGAAACGCCGATAACGGAAACGACAGAAGATTCTTTGATGACAGTGACAAATTCATTGCCTAACGCAGGTAAGATATTTTTGATTGCTTGCGGTAAAATGATATACCGCATCGCTTGCGGTTGATTCATACCAAGAGAACGTGCCGCTTCTAATTGCCCTTTGTTGACAGCATTGATTCCTGCACGAACGATTTCAGCAACATAGGCACCACTGTTTAAGGCAAGGGCGATACAACCAGCAGCGATTTTCGATAGGTCAAGACCTAACACACCTGTACCGAAATAAACGATAAAGATTTGAACTAATAAAGGAGTACCACGAACATATTCAATATAGCAAATCGCAATACCACGTAAAATTTTTGATTTAGATAACTTCATCAAGGCTAATAAACCACCCAGAATCGCACCAAATAAAACGCCCATAAAGGCTAAGAAAATAGTATAACCAGCACCACTGATGTAGAATTTCCCGTATTTGCCAAGGAAACTTTCATCATCGGTAAACATTAATTTACCTGCTTCTTTTTTATAACCATCGAGTAAGTTGTTGTCATTGATTGTTTTGATTGAAGCATTTACTTTTTGTTCTAAAACAGGCGCATTTTTAGGAATCGCAACGGCTGCATCCTTTTGACCTTGTTCAAATGAAACATCTGCAAAAGTTAATTCTTGATCACGATCAACATACGCTTCTGCGACAGGACCTTCTAAAACAGCAGCATCCACTTTTTTATTTTTTAAGTTCATAATGATGTCTGGTACTTTTTGTAAGGAAGTTGGGATCGAGCCGACAAGCTCTGTTTTCGCCAATTCTTCTTGTGTGGTTTGCTTTTGGACACCAACTTTTACACCATCAAAATCTTTTGTTGATTGGAATTGATCTTTGTCCGCTTTTCTCACGACCACTTTTTGTTGGACGGTCATGTAAGGCGTGGAAAAATTGACTTCTTGCAGTCGCTCAGGCGTTGGTGCCATGCCTGAAATGATTAAATCGATTTTACCTGTTTTCAATGCACCTAATAATGCATCAAAACCCAATTCTTCGATTTTTAATTTAACGCCCATATCATCTGCAATTTTTTGTGCAATTGAGATGTCAAAACCAACGACTTGGTCTTTGCCATCAACGTCTGCATGAAATTCATATGGTGCGTAATCAGCGGACAAACCAACAATCAGCTCTCCTCGTTTCATGATGCTGTCGTAAACTGGATCTGGTTCTTCGGCGATTGCTGTAGTTACTGGAATAAAAGTAAGCAGTACTAGCAATATAGGAATGATAAGTGCTAAGGTTTTTTTACATAATTTCATTTGTTCTTCTCCTTTATAATAGAATGATAACAGTTCAAGAAACATAACTGCTTGATTTTCAATAAATATTCTAAAAATCATGAATAAATGTATAAAAATTTATTGTTTTTGGATGTGTTTTATCATATCATAGATTAAGGGAAAGGAAAAGTGAATTTTATCAAAGAATTTACGAAAGTTCACTTTTGCATAAAAATTAGTAAAAAATGAAAGGTCGAGAAGAATGAATCAATCATTGATAGTAAGAGGAGCACCGCAAGAATATGAATGTCGAGTTGGTGCATGGGATGATTTAGAAGAACATTTAAATAGAAGAAAGATCAAACGAGTCATGGTTTTACACGGGAAAGATTCGTGGGAAGCGGCTAAACCTTATTTTCCGACATTTGTGAATATAGATGCACAGTTTGTCTATTATGGCGGAGAATGTACAGATAAGAAGACGATGGAATTAAAACGTTTATTTGAGCAGAAGCAATTAGATGGGATCATTGCTGTTGGCGGTGGTAAAATTGCGGATTTAGGGAAAGCAGTGGCAAATCAATGCAACACGCCGATCTTGATTTTACCAACCTTAGCTGCGACGTGTGCTGCGTATACGCCGCTAAGCGTAATTTATAAAACAGACGGTGCCATGGATCGTTATGATGTTTTTGCAAATAGCAATGCCTTGGTTTTGATCGAGCCTAAAGTAATTTTGGATTCGCCGATTGAATTGATGATTGCTGGCATCGGCGATACTGCAGCAAAATGGTACGAAGCAGATGCGATGATATCTCAGTTAGAAGTACAGCCGATTGAAATCCAAGTTTCTGCATTCGCAGCCAAAAAATGTCGAGATGTTTTGCTTGCAAACAGTCAAGAAGCACTTAATGCTATGAAAGAAAAAGAAATCAATCAAGCCTTTTTAAATGTTGTAGAAACGAATATTTTACTTGGTGGAATGGTTGGAGGGTTTGGTGATGACTATGGTCGAACGTCTGGGGCCCACTCAATTCATGATGCATTGACTATCTTGCCAGAGAGCCATCAACAATTACATGGTAATAAAGTTGCTTATGGAGTGTTGGTTCAGTTGGTGATCGAAGATAAATGGTCAGAAATCGAACAACTAATTCCATTTTACCGCAGCCTTGATTTACCAATTTCTTTAAAAGAAATGAAGATGCATTTATCAGAAGATGATTATCAGCGCGTTGCTGAGCGTGCTGCTGAACCACATGAAACCATTCATTATATGAAAGAAAAGATTACGCCAGAAATTATAAAAACAGCAATGATCGAACTTGAAGCAGCAATGAGTAACAAATAAGTGAAGTTGAAAAACAAAAGAACTGGAGAGCGAAGGTTTAAAAATCTTATCTCCAGTTTTTATTGTCTAAGGATATCTTAAAGAAAGCCCGTAAAACCTTGCAAATACGAACAAAAAAAAGTATGATGAGGAAAGTGTAAATTTACAAAAGAAAGTAGGAGAATGAATGACAGAACCAGCCATTCGTTATCGTTTAATAAAGAAAGAAAAACATACAGGTGCCCGTTTAGGCGAAATCATCACGCCTCACGGTACGTTTCCAACACCAATGTTTATGCCTGTAGGAACGTTAGCGACAGTAAAAACAATGTCACCAGAAGATTTGAAAGAGATGGGCGCAGGAGTGATTCTGAGCAATACCTATCATTTGTGGCTTCGTCCAGGAGATGATTTGATTGCAGAAGCTGGTGGCTTACATAAATTTATGAATTGGGATCAACCGATTTTAACCGATTCTGGCGGCTTTCAAGTGTTTTCATTAAGTGATATGCGTAAAATCACAGAAGAAGGCGTTCATTTTAGACATCATTTGAATGGGTCAAAATTGTTTCTTTCGCCGGAAAAAGCAATCAATATCCAAAATAATCTAGGCTCTGATATTATGATGAGTTTTGATGAATGTCCACCATTTGATGAAAGCTATGATTATGTGAAGAAATCGATCGAACGTACATCACGCTGGGCAGAACGTGGCTTGAAAGCTCATGCTAATCCTGATCGTCAAGGTTTATTCGGAATCATTCAAGGTGCTGGTTTTGAAGATCTACGTCGTCAAAGTGCGAAAGATTTGATCAGTATGGACTTTCCAGGCTATTCCATTGGTGGCTTATCAGTTGGTGAGCCAAAAGCTGAAATGAATCGTGTGCTAGATTTTACAACGCCTTTGATTCCTGATAATAAACCAAGATACCTAATGGGTGTGGGAACAGCTGACTCATTGATTGACGGTGTGATTCGTGGGATCGATATGTTTGACTGTGTCTTGCCGACTCGAATTGCTAGAAATGGTACTTGTATGACTTCTAAAGGTCGTCTGGTTGTTAAAAATGCACAGTACGCAAGAGATTTCCGTCCGTTGGATGAGAAATGTGATTGTTACACATGTAAAAACTATACTCGTGCTTATATCCGTCACTTAATCAAAGCGGATGAAACATTTGGGATTCGTTTAACCTCTTACCATAATTTGTACTTCCTATTGAATTTGATGAAACAAGTTCGTCAAGCAATCATGGATGATAATTTACTAGAATTTAGACAAGCCTTTTTTGAAGAGTATGGTTTCAATAAAGAGAATGCGAAAAGTTTCTAAAAAAAAGATCAAAAGACTAGTGTTGCACAAGAAATTTTGGTACAGTAAACTAGTGATTATACGATAGAGAGGTGAATAGAAAATGGGCGGAGGACTTTCGTTTATTTTACCATTAATTCTTTTAGCGGGAATGATGTTTTTTATGACTCGTTCGCAAAAGAAACAACAAAATGAACGTCAAACACTTTTAGACGCAATGAAAGTGGGCGATGGCGTTGTAACGATCGGCGGCTTACACGGCGTGATCTCTGAAATTGACGCTGATAAGAGAACTGTATTGATCGATTGTGAAGGAATTATCCTTGAATTTGATCGTGCTGCAATCAAAACAGTAAAACCAGGTACCATTGTTACAAATGACAATGACGTAACTGTGGTTGAAACAGAAGAAACAATTGTTGAAGAACCAACAACTTCTGAAAATGATGAGACGAAAGAATAAATTCCAGCTTGCTGGGATTTTTTCTTTCTAACTAAAACTACTAGACATAGATTATTCTTTGGAAAGAGGGGAGAACCATCGAAAAGCTATCATGGCACCAAAAGTTCTTATTAAAAAGAGAATTAAAAATCACTTGCCGATCTTTTCAGCAACTAGGTTATTCATCAGTCAATGAAACCGAATTGATGAACTATCTCGTTTCTTATCGTTGGAAAAAGAAAGCTCCATCATCTATCAAAGCTTGTCGTGAAGACATTTTACATATTGAACCAAACGAATTTTTTGATTATCAACAATTGATTGCACAAACTAGTAATTTAACTATCAAAGATTGGCATGATTTAACGGATCTATTCTAGTGCAGAATAGATCCGTTTTTTCTTTTAGTATGATAAGAAGCGCTTACAATGATAATCCAGAAAAAAATGTGCTTAAATGTGAAGAAAATCACAATAAAACTATTTACAAGAAAAAAATAATGTTGTATGATATGTATGTGAAATAGTTAACAAACAAAAAATAAATCATTTATTTTTCTAGGAGGATCACAATGGCTAAAACAATGAAGAAAGAAGATACTAAAACAACTGATGTATCAACAATGATCGACGAGCTAGCGAAAAAAGCAAATGTCGCTTTAAAAGAAATGGAAGACTTCGATCAAGAAAAAGTTGACCACATTGTGCACCAAATGGCAATGGCTGCTTTAGATCAACATATGCCTCTAGCAAAAATGGCTGTCGAAGAAACTGGCCGTGGAATTTACGAAGATAAAGCAATTAAAAATATGTATGCATCTGAATATATCTGGAACAGCATTAAACACGATAAAACAGTAGGAGTTATTAATAAAGACGACCAAACAGGCTTAATCGAAATCGCTGAACCAGTCGGAGTTGTTTGTGGTGTTACACCAACAACAAATCCAACATCAACAACTATTTTTAAAGCATTGATTTCAATCAAAACACGTAATCCAATCGTATTCGCTTTCCATCCAAGCGCTCAAAAATGTTCTGCTGAAGCGGCTCGTATCGTCCGTGATGCAGCAATCAAAGCAGGCGCTCCTGAAAACTGTGTACAATGGATCGAACAACCTTCATTAGAAGCTACTTCAGGTTTGATGAACCATCCTGGAATCGCCATTGTTTTAGCCACTGGTGGTGCGGGCATGGTGAAATCAGCGTATTCAACTGGTAAACCAGCGTTAGGTGTAGGACCAGGTAACGTTCCTTCATATATTGAAAAAACAGCAAAAATCAAACGTGCAGTCAACGACTTGATCGTGTCTAAATCATTCGATAATGGTATGATCTGTGCTTCTGAGCAAGCTGTGATCGTAGATAAAGAAGTTTATGCAGCTGTAAAAGCTGAATTTGAAGCGCATCAAGTGTACTTCGTTAAACCAAACGAATTACAAAAACTAGAAGATGCTGTTATGAACGAAGGCAAATATGCCGTTAATCCAGCAATCGTTGGTTATTCTGCTGAACATATCGCAGAACTTGCTGGCATCAAAGTACCAAAAGGCACGAAAATTTTAATTGCTGAGCTAGAAGGTGCTGGTGCTGAATATCCACTTTCACGTGAAAAATTATCGCCAGTTTTAGCGATGATGAAAGCAAAAAATACAGATCACGCTTTTGACTTATGTGAAGCAATGCTTGAATTAGGTGGATTAGGCCATACAGCAGTGATCCATACAGAAGATGAAGATCTACAAGTGAAATTTGGCTTACGTATGAAAGCTTGCCGTATCTTAGTGAACTCTCCATCTGCTGAAGGCGGAATCGGTAATATCTATAACGAAATGATTCCTTCATTAACATTAGGTTGCGGATCTTACGGTAAAAACTCAGTCTCTAAAAACGTATCTGCTGTCAACTTGATCAACGTCAAAACTGTAGCGAAACGGAGAAATAATATGCAATGGTTTAAATTACCGCCAAAAATTTTCTTTGAAAAAAATTCATTACAATATCTACAAAAAATGGAAAATGTTGAACGTGTGATGATCGTTTGTGATCCAGGAATGGTTCAATTCGGCTATGCAGATACAGTTCGTAAAGAATTACAAAAACGCAAAAACGACGTTCAAATCGAAGTATTCTCAGCAGTAGAACCAAATCCATCTACAAATACAGTATATGCTGGAACAAAAGTGATGGTTGATTTTGAACCAGATACGATCATCGCTTTAGGTGGGGGCTCTGCAATGGATGCAGCCAAAGGCATGTGGATGTTCTATGAGCACCCAAATACAGAATTCTTTGGCGCTAAACAAAAATTCTTAGATATCCGTAAACGTACGTACAAAATTGAAAAAGCAGTTAAAACACAATTTGTATGTATTCCAACAACCTCAGGTACAGGTTCAGAAGTAACACCATTTGCGGTTATTACAGATAGCGAAACACATGTAAAATACCCATTAGCGGATTATGCCTTGACACCAGATGTTGCGATCATCGATCCACAATTTGTCATGTCAGTTCCTGCTTCTGTAACAGCGGATACTGGTATGGACGTTTTAACACATGCGATCGAGTCTTATGTTTCAGTAATGGCTTCTGATTACACTCGTGGATTAAGTTTACAAGCAATCAAATTAGTCTTTGAACACTTAGAAAACTCAGTGAAACGTCCAGATGCTGAAAGCCGTGAAAAAATGCATAATGCATCAACAATGGCTGGTATGGCATTTGCCAACGCATTCTTAGGAATTTGTCACTCAGTAGCGCATAAAATTGGTGGAGAATATGGGATTCCTCACGGACGTACAAATGCGATTTTATTACCGCATATCATCCGTTACAATGCCAAAGATCCTTCAAAACATGCAATGTTCCCTAAATATGACTACTTCCGTGCAGACACAGATTACGCTGATATCGCGAAATTCTTAGGTCTTAAAGGAAAAAATACAGCAGAATTAGTGGATGCATTAGCAACAGCAGTTTATGATTTAGGTGTATCTGTTGGAATCGATATGAATTTGAAAGCTCAAGGTGTAACACAAGAAATTCTTGATTCTACAGTTGATCACATGGCTGAATTAGCGTATGAAGATCAATGTACAACAGCAAATCCGAAAGAACCATTGATCAGCGAATTAAAACAAATCATCATTGATGCTTATAATGGTTAATTGAATAAAGTGAGAAGAGTAGCTAAAAAGTTACTCTTCTTTTTTTATGAAAAAGAGTATAATGAGGAGAATAAAAAGCGGAGGGATAGATAATGACAATCAGAGAAGCAAAACTAGAAGATATTGATACAATCAATCAACTAAATACGTATCCATTAAATCATGAATATCCACTGGAAGAGGCGAAAAAACAGTTGAGTTACCTACTTTCATCACCTGTCAATAAATTATTTGTACAAGAATTAGAAGGAAGAGTAGTTGGCTACATCCAACTAAGTGAATATGTCTGTACTTATGGTCCGAAGCTGATGAATGTGATGGCTCTAGTAGTAGATGAAAACATACATGGTCAAGGGATAGGAAAATCTTTGCTCAATCATGCAGAACAATGGGCACAAGAAGAGGACGCCAAAGGTATTCGACTAAATTCAGGTGTAGAGCGAACTGAAGCGCACAAGTTTTATGAACATCAAGGCTATGTAAGAGTCAAAAATCAAGTGAATTTCAGAAAGCTATTTGACTAAGTGAGATAACAATATCAGTCGTAAAGAATAAAATTATATATTGACAAATGAAAACGTAAAATGATACCATAGAAAAATAACGAAGAAGAAAGGAGGGAGCAAAATGACAATGAATCAATTCGACACAAGTAATAGTCAGAAATGGGTTGTAGAGCATTATCTTAGATTGAGACAATGGCAAAAATCATGTTTTTTTGCTCTCTCTTTCAGTATATAGAACTATTTAAGCACAGTTCTTTAACAGATAAAGCCGTCGATCATTTTTGATCGGCGGTTTTTTTGTCGAAATTTTACGGAGGTGAATCCAATGAGTGGAAGAAAAGGAAAAAATCAAACCGGCTAAGGGATGCGGCCGTCATTTTGCATTCCGAATAGTATAAAAGAATGAGGAATCAGAATGTTAACAATTAAAGGAAAATATAACGAAGCACAAGTATATACAGATATGGTGGACGATAGCACGATCGGGCAAATCATATCTTTATGCAATCAAGAATTTGCTAAAGATAGTCAAATCAGAATCATGCCAGACACGCATAGCGGCTCTGGTTGTGTGATTGGCACAACGATGACAATCAAAGACAAGGTAGTGCCCAATCTAGTTGGGGTAGATATTGGTTGTGGACTATATGTCGTTAAACTAAATAAATCTATCAAAACAAATTTTGATAAACTAGATCGGATTATTCGAACAAGAATTCCAAGTGGTTCTCACTCACATGATAAAAGTCAGTATATGTTTGAACTAGGAGCGGTGTCGGCGCCAATTCACAAAGGATGGGCTTTAAGAAGCTTAGGGACACTTGGTGGAGGAAATCATTTTATTGAAGTCAATGAAGGCAATGATGGATTGTATTTAGTGATTCATAGTGGTAGTCGGATTTTAGGGAAAGAGATTGCTGAATACCACCAGGAAGTTGCGTACCAAACGTTATCTCAACTACGAAAAGAATTAAAGATCCAAAGGACAAATGCTAAAAATAATGGAGAGTTTGAAAAAACTTTAGAGCTACAAAAACTACGAGAATCAGTAAAAATTCCGTATGAGCTATCTTATGTTACAGGAGAGCATTTAACAAACTATTTAAATGATATGAAAATCGCTCAAGCCTACGCGGCAATGAATCGTAAAGTTATGGCTGAGATCATTATCAAAGGAATGAAGTGGAAAAAGGCTGTGATCGAATCATTTGACTGTCCACATAATTATATTGATTTAGAGCATAAACTTTTAAGAAAAGGAGCGGTCTCAGCTAAGCTTGGTGAAAAAATCATCGTTCCTTTAAATATGAAAGATGGAAGTATTCTTGCTACAGGAATGGGGAATAGTGACTGGAATCAATCAGGACCACATGGCGCAGGTCGCGTGTTAAGCCGTTCACAGGCAAAAGCAAAAATTAGTTTAGAAAGTTATCAACATGCTATGAAACATGTCTGGACGACTTCCGTTTCAAAGAAAACAATTGATGAAGCGCCAAAAGCATATAAACCAATGAAACAATTGATGGAAGATATGAAAGACACAATGGAAATTCAGGAAGTGATTCGCCCACTGTATAATTTTAAGGGCTAAGTTGTTTGAGCTAAATAGGAGAAAAATAGTATGAGTGAAAGAGTAATCATGTCTAAAAAAGTTGAAAAAGTAGAAACAGTTGATCGTTTCGCTGACAACTTCTTAAGTAGTTCTGAAAATCAGGTTGAATTGAATAAATACTTTGCCCGACACTTTTTTGATGCATTCAAAGGAACGATTGATGATGAAGGAGAGACGTTGACTGATTGGCTGATCGAGGTTAGGGAAGCTTTTCAAGGAAAATATGGACCGATAATGAAAGAACACTCTTTTTATATTAAAGAAGAAGAGAGGATCATTGCCAGTACCGTTGTTGCCTTGTTTCGGGGTGTTCCCTTAGTTATTTATGTTGCGGTTGACCCTAGAGATAGAGGGCGTGGACTTGCTAAAAAATTGTTAATGAACATGCTAAATTCTTTTTATGACTCAATCTATCAAGACGTTTTTTTGGTTGTAACACCAGGCAATCTACCAGCAGAAATAATTTATAAACAGCTAGGGTTTGAGGGAGTCGGAATAAACTGGGAGGAACTCTTAGAATCGACATGATCAAGAGCATGGCTTTTTCAAATAAATCATTTGATGTATATAATGGAATCAAAGGATCTGAGTTTGATTAAACCAGTAATTTCATTTAAGAAAGGATGATTAAAAATGTCAAAATTTTCTCCATGTTTATGGTTTGACGGAAAAGTAGAAGAAGCGGCTGAGTTTTATGTGAACGCATTTGAAGAGAGTAAAATTAATCAGGTTGATTACTATGTAGATAGTGAACATCAACCCAAAGGCTCAGTGTTGACGATAGCATTGACCCTTGCAGGGCAAGAAGTTATTTTGCTAAATGGTGGACCAGAATTTACGTTTACACCAGCAATTTCATTTTTTGTGGAGTGTGAAACAGAAGCGCAAATCGACAAATTATGGGAAACGTTGAGTCATAATGGTGAAGTTTTGATGGAATTTGGTGAATATCCATTCAGTAAAAAATATGGTTGGCTGAATGATCAATATGGCGTTTCATGGCAATTAGTTTTAGCTGGCACACCGCAGTCGATTGCGCCTAGTTTTTTATTTGCTGGAGAACAATTTGGCAAAGCGGAAGCGGCGATGCAACAGTGGATTGAAATTTTTGGTGATGGCAAGGTAGAATATATCCAAAAAAATCCTGATGGTACTGTTGCACAAGCACTATTTACGATGCATGGGCAACCATTTCGGGTAATGGATAGCGGTGAGGCACATGACTTTACGTTCACGATGGCAACTTCGTTTTATGTTTACTGTAAAGATCAAGCAGAGATCGATCGTTTGTGGGAGGCTGTCACCGCCAAAGGAAAAGAATGGCCGTGTGGTTGGATGGAAGATGAGTATGGGGTCTGTTGGCAAACCGTGACGAACGATATGGAGGAGCTGTTGGATAATTCTGATCCAGATAGAGCTTATCGGGTAATGCAGGAATTGTATAAAATGAAACGCATTGATATCGCTGCATTGAGAAAAGTATATGAAGGCTAAAAAAAGAAGATTGGGCGTTTAAGCTCAATCTTCTTTTTTATCTACTTCTTTTAGCAAACGGTTGATAAGCAATCCCGCGACTTTCGCACCAATGAATGATCTCACTAGAAAAAATAATATCTGTTGTTGTAAGCTCAGTAGTGGTTTTCTTTCCGAGTAACGTATACATCATTTTAAGTTCATCTTCCCATTGTTGAACAAGTTCAATCGTCTCATCTACACTATTTGTCATCAGTTGATTCAAAATGGTTCCGGCAACACCGACACTTTTTGCCCCCAGACTAAGTGCTTTAACAATATCCAACGACTGGCGAATACCACCAGAAGCTAAAATAGTAAGATCACGTTGCCAATTCATCGATTCTAACAAGGAAAGAACAGTGGATTGTCCCCAATCAGCTAAAAATCCTAACTCTCGTTTTTTTCGACGGGCATTTTCAATTTGTGTAAAGCTCGTTCCGCCTTGACCGCTGACATCAACTGCTTTGACACCACGCTGGACTAATTGTTCGATTGTCTCACTGCTCATACCAAAGCCAACTTCTTTCACAATGACTGGAACAGACAAGTGCGCGACAATATCTTCAACATTATCTAACCAACCATGAAAATTACGATCTCCTTCTGGCATGACTAGCTCTTGTGGAACATTTACGTGAATTTGCAGTCCATCGGCGTCAAAAAGATCAACGGCTCTTTTAGCTTCTTCTAAAGAAAGGCCAGCGCCAATATTTGCTAAAATCACACCGTCAGGATTTTCCTTGCGCATGATTTGATAAGTATCTGCTAACTCAGGATTTTTCAAAGCAGCATTGACCGATCCTGTCGCTACCATCGCACCAGTTTCTCTAGCGATGATGCCAAGCTTCTGATTGATGTCTTTTGCTCGCTCACTGCCTCCTGTCATGGCATTGATATAAAAGGGTTGCTTCAAAGAAAAATCAAGAAAAGATGCTGAAATATCGACGTCATCCATGGCTGTTTCTGAAAATGAATGATGGACGAAACGAATTTGATCAAAGTCATTCGTTTTATCTTTATGAAAGGCTTTCGCTAAAGAAATGTGCTCATCTTTTCGATTCATCTTTGTCCTGCTTTCCGTAAAAGTATACATGTAATGGTAAGGGGGTGATTCCTTCTTTTTCCCAAGAACTCATCAAAGGTAAAATACCTGATTTTTGTTTAAACAACACAATGCCGCAATCGCCACCGCCTGCGCCAGATGATTTCGCTGCGCCACCACAAGTTTGAGCCAAGTTACATAATTTTTTTAAGGCAGGCGTTTCGATCGTAACGCCTGTGATCGATGTTAATTGTTGGAGTAATTGACGATTTTTTCGTATCTGCGTTTGGATCAAAGAGATATTTTCTGTCTGAAAACCTGTGATCATTGTTTCGACACACGATTTACTTTCATCTAAAAATTGTTGATATGCTGTTTCTTGTACTTCTTTGGACTGATTGACTTGATCAACTAAATCAGAAGTAGAAGCAGGACTGCCTGTCCAGCCAATTAATAGACGTAGTTTTTTAGGAACAGTCAATGGTTGAATCATTAATTTCGGCCAAGTTGCTTGAAGTAAGCCTGTCAGTGCTTGTTTTTGAACCTGATCAGTGACCCAGTGATGATCGAACGTCGAAAAGGCAATCCAACCGCCGTAGCAACTTGCAGCGATATCTCCACAAGAACCATTTCCTTGAACCTCTAAATGAGCTAGTGCAGAAAGTTTGAAGATTTCTTCTTCCGTTAGAGCTAAATCATAAAAGAGCCCCAAGGCTTTGACAGTTGCCACAGTCACAGCACCGCTGGAACCTAGACCGTATTTGCGTCCATTAGAACTATCTAACTCACTGGTGACTTTCAAATGATAGAAAGACAACTCTTTTTCTTGTTCCTGCGCATATTTCTCCGTTAAGCGAATGGCTGCTAAAACGTAGTGAAAGGGATTTTCCCGAATATCAAGAACGAGTTCGTTGTTTCTTCTAGTCCAGCGTACAGGGAGCGAGCTGTATTGAGCAGATTGAATACTGCCAACATTTTCTGCTGTTTCAAGAGTGACCGTTACAAATTGATCTACGGCAACGATAATCGCTGGATGTCCTGGTTCAACAACGGCGTATTCGCCAGCAATAAATAGTTTGCCTGGTGTAGAAACTTCTATCATAATTCTTCCAACCTTTCTATAGGCATCAAGGTAATTCCTGGTCCCGCATACGCTGTGATCAGCTTTTGTTCAGACAGATGATCCGCTAAAAAATGCTTTAAAGCAGTCAGGTTTTTCTTTTCGACTAAAATTTTAACATTCGGTCCTGCATCCATTGTAAAGTAACAAGGTAGACCAGCTTGTCGAGCTGAACGTACGAGTTGCATGACTTGTAAACTTTCAGGTGACCAATAAGTAAACGGTGGAACCGCCGCTAAGGTAGTACCATGCATACGTAAACCATTTGCCTCAGTGATCGCACCTAACTTATTGAAATCTTTTTCTTTGATGGCTTGTTTAGCTGCTGCTAAATCGGGTTCAACATTTTCTAACCAACCAGAATAAAAGCAAGATGTATCAACTGTTCGTTTCATACCGTCGCGACTGGAAATATCTTTGACACCATCATCGACTAAAACGAATAACATGGCTAGTTCATCCTCCCAATTATCTGAAGGAATCATTTGAGCAAATGAGGTTTGATCAGAGTCGCCTTTTTGCCATTCGGCAAAGCCACCGAAAATACTGCGGCAGGCAGAGCCAGAGCCGCGTCTAGCTAAGCGGGATAGTTCTGTTTCCGTTAAGTCTAAATCTAATGCCTCGCTGCAGGCACCAGCCAGAGCCGCCAAACCACTAGCAGAAGAAGCAAGACCTGCTGCTGTTGGTACGAAATTTTGACTGTCGACTTTTGCAAATAACGATAAATTTTTCCGTTTGCGAACCAAGTCTAAAAAGTTGGAAATTTTTTCTGTTTGCTTAGTGTTTTGTTTTTTTCCATCTAAAAAGAAGATATCTTCAGTTAATGTTTCATCAAAGTGGACACTGGTTTCCGTATAAAAAGCATCTAATGTTAAAGAAAGACTGCTGTTCATCGGTAGTATCAACTGTTCATTTTTTTTACCCCAGTATTTAATTAGCGCAATGTTTGTATAGGCTCGTGCTTTTCCAGCGTACATTAATTTTTCACTCCTAATGATTGAATCCAAGTAGCTTTTGCGCCAGCCTTCTCTAAAGCCGCAGCAATTTTTTCTGCGTGAGCCTTAGAATCAGCTAAAGCGATCATACAACCACCGCGGCCGCCACCTGTTAATTTTGCTCCTAAAGCGCCGTTTTCTAGAGCGGCTGCGACTAATTGATCTAATTGGTCATTGCTAACGGTCAATGCTTTAAGTTGTTCTTGTGCTTGATTCATAACGTTTCCTAATGTATGAACATCATCTGCTAAAATAACCTGTTTGGCTAGTTTAGTCAAGCGGCCTAGCTCCGTAATATGTTGAGAGACTATTTGTTTGTTTTGCTCAAAAAGATGAGCAACGTCACGGACAGCTGCTCGTGTTTGACCTTTGATGCCCGTATCAGCAACAATCAAAAAAGCATTGGAAACATTCATTGGGAACGTTTCTAATGGGTGACCTTTTATGAAAAATAGTGGCTCGCTTCCGCTAGTGGCGGCTGCATCAATTCCGCTAGGATTACCGTGAGCGATTTTTTCAGCACGATTGACTAAATGTAGCAATGTATCTGGTGCACAGGGAACGTTAAAATAATCAAACATCCCACGAACGATAGCGACAGCAGTTGCAGCGCTTGACCCCATACCACGCTCTGCAGGAATTGTACTAGTAATGGTGATTTTTAATGTTGCATCTTCTTGCTGAAGTGTCATCAAGGTTTGATTGATGGCTTCTTTGATGCTCTTTAATTGATGAGGAACGTCTGAAAGTCTCCCAGAAAAATAATGACAATCGACGGTCATCGTAGTGTCAGATTCAACTTTTGTTGAAATAAAGGTCTCTTGAAATGGAAAAGCAATCGCAGGTTCCCCATAAACGACAGAATGTTCCCCCATTAATATAATTTTCCCAGAGGCTTGCCCATGACCCGTTTTTTCTTTATTCATTTTAATAAACAGTCCTTTTATTTAAAATATCAGATGCGTGATGATCCAAGGTACAGTATAAAAATCATGGATTGAGCAACCAAATTTACACTTATTTTATTAAAGAGTACTATAAACAATTCTTACCATCAAACTACCCAAAATAGTAATCAAGCCATTTTGTATGTAAGCAAATATATAGTAAAACCCATAAATAAACCTAATAGAGAAATATTTTTTAGCTAAAAGCCGCACCTAGCGGTCATAGTTCATGATAATAAAGTATGTAGTAGAATGGCAGTTCATGTACTTGAGAAATATTCTCAACCTACACTAGTTTACCAAAAAAAGATATGAAGTAAAATTTATAGTTTCTATATTAAGGAAAAAATTAATTTCTTGTTAATATCTACAAACAAATAACTTAGAGCAAAAATCCTAAGTTCAGCTCTAAGTATTTTTTTCTTACTCTTCAATGAGTAAGCCTAATCCTGCTGCAATCGTAATTGCTTGTTCTTGTGTTACTTTTAAGCCTTTAAGTAATTCTTGAGAAAAAGCAATTTTTTCAAAGGTACTCTTCGTTAAATCAAGACCTGCTAATTTTGTATGAAACCAGTTACTGCCAGTCACTGAACAGCCATCAAGCAAAAGATTATTCCAAGTGACTTCAACAAATTCTGTATCATTTAAACTAGTCTGTTTGAATTGAACGACCTTTTGATTAGTAGCACTGAAAGAGGTGTAGTCCGCTAAGCAATCTTCAAAGAGACAATCCCGCAAATAACTTTCGGCAAAGTTTGTGCCTGTTAACTTACACTGACGAAAATGGACTTGATGAAAACTTGCGCCGATCCATTCTGTATTTGAAAGATCACAATGATCAAAAATCACATTGCTACATTCAAAGCGCTCCAAGTGATTTCGATTCATTGTTAATTTTTCAAACTGGCATTCCCTAAAGACTAAATTGCGGACATCTTGATAACTTAAATCTTGTTCTTTTACCGATAAGCCTTCAATGATCACTTCATCATCTAAAGAAATAAAATCAGTTTCAGTCAGCTTAGGTAGCAAAGGGGCAACAGGCTTCTTGATTTTCATAAATATAACCTCCGATAAATGGGATAGAATTATTCTGTTTCTTTATCTAAATTTTCATTTAATTGATATGCGCGATTATAAAATTTTAAACAGGTTGTTAAAACATAAGCCCCTAAAAGACCTAAGAGGCTGCCTAAAACAATCCCAATCAAACGATAATTTAACAAACTCACTAAATATTGATGGCGCGCTAAGTTAGCGAGTAATAAAGACATTGGTGTGGTAAAGAAGTTGGCAATCGCATAATTTCTTTTGATGAAAAATTCGACAGTTATAAAGAAAAAACAAATCAGAAAAATTGTTTCTAAAGAAGTAAATGAAATACTTAACAACAAAGCGGCAATCAACAACCCAATCATTGTCCCTAAGATCCTTTGAATATTCCGATGCATGACTGCTCGTAAATTATCTCCTTGCAAAACTGCTGCACATGAAACGATCATCCAATAAGCATTCGTCAAATGTAAAGATTGACTGATATAAGTTGCTAAAAATAAAATAGCAGCATAATGCAGAGCATCTAGAAGTGCCGCAGGATCGGTATACAGTCTCTCTTGTAAGGAAACTTTTTTTTCTGGGAGGACCGTTTCCCCTTCAATAAAGTATAAGACAACCGCTACTGCAAGTGATGTTAGCACGCCTAATAAAACATAACTCATCATGGTAGGAACTCGTTCTAAAGGGATTTTAGTACCGCTGCCCATGGCGGTTACCATGACAATAAAAAAAGCCCCCGGCTTAGCAATTCTGTATAACCTAAAGATGATTCTGGCAAAAAAAGCAATCAATGCTATAGCGATCGGGATAACCCAAGGAATGTGGGTACTCAAGACACCGACTAAATTACCAAAAAGTAAAAATCCGCCAACTGAACTTAATCGAATCAACAGCTCTTTTAATGGAAGCGTTTGATAGTAGAGAAAAGTAAAAATCCCAAGTGAACCGAAACTGCCAATCAATAAGTTATTTGAAAAATAACCAATGAATAGTGGTACAGCCATACAAATACCGGCACCAATCAAGCGAAAAGGTGCTTTTTGAGGCTTATGAAATGTAGTTAATTCTTTGAAAAACGATGAACGATGCATCTGATCACTCCTTATATTAATATGAAATACGTGAACTATTTTTTATCAGTTACTACTAAACTGTACAATGCTTAAAAAGTATCTGCCAAGGTCACAGGATATTTCTTCTTATACTAATCTAACATACTCTTTTATAAGAAGACAATCGCTTTTTATCTAATTTAGCTTCACAGGCTAACCTTTCGGAAAAAAGAGCAAACCTGCTTGTGACCAAAAGCGTCACTCCCATGTTTGCCTATTTTTCAGTCAAGGTTAAACGAGCCTGTTCAACTTTTTATTGAATCTAGTTTCACAGGCTAACCTTTCGGAAAAAAGATCAAACCTGCTTGTGACCAAAAGCGTCACGCCCATGTTTGCCTATTTTTCAGTCAAGGTTAAATGAGCCTGTTCAACTTTTTATTGCAGTTTCTAAGAAATCACTTCTAAGTAAGACATAATTTAATGATGGTAGTATTAAAAAAAAATAAGATTATTCTTGATTTTTTAATGTAAAAATTGTAAACTATACCTCAGAACAGTAAATAATTATTAAATTCTGATTTTTCAGAAAATACTTAGGGCATTTTAGGGAGGAAATAAAAATGAAGTTAAAGAAGTCATTTGCTTTTGGATTCATCACTTTATTTAGTTTAACATTAGCAGCATGTGGTAACGGCGGCGGAAAAACAGACGATACAGGCAGCTCGAAAGCAGCTGATGGCGAAGCCAGCGGGGAACAAATTTTCCGTATTAATGAGCAACAAGAAATGCCAAGTGCAGATCCATCTCTAGCCACTGATGAAGTAAGTTTTACAGCGTTAAACAATGTTTATGAAGGAATCTATCGTTTAGACGAAAAAAATAAACCACAACCAGCTGGTGCTGCTGAAAAAGCAGAAATGAGCGATGACGGTCTTGTTTATAAAATCAAATTAAATGAAGATGCTAAATGGTCTGACGGAAAACCTGTAAAAGCAGAAGACTATGTTTATGGATGGCAACGTACCGTTGATCCAGCAACTGCTTCAGAATATGCTTCCCTTTATAGTGCAGTTAAAAATGGCCAAGATATCATGGACGGCAAGAAAGACAAGGCAGAATTAGGGATCAAAGCCGTCGGTGACTACGAATTAGAAGTCACTTTACAACAAGTAACACCGTTTATGGATTACTTATTTGCATTCCCATCATTCTTCCCACAAAGACAAGATGTTGTGGAAAAATATGGTGCTAAATTTGCTGCTAACAGTGAAAATGCAGTGTATAATGGACCCTTTACTTTAGCTGATTTTGACGGACCAGGAACAGATACAGAATGGTCACTTAAAAAGAATAAAGAATATTGGGATAACAAGACAGTTAAATTAGACGAAGTTAAAGTGAGCGTTGTTAAAGAAGCTCCTACATCGTTGAATCTTTTCCAAGATGGTCAAGTGGATGAAGTCGTATTGAGCGGCGAGCTAGCACAACAAATGGCTAGTGATCCAGAATTTGTCATTGAAAAAGAAGCGTCAACTCAATATATGGAATTGAATCAACGTGAAGATAGTTCACCATTTAAAAATGAAAACCTAAGAAAAGCAATCTCTTATTCAATCGATCGTAAATCTTTAGTTGAGTCGATCTTAGGAGACGGTTCAGTAGAACCAAAAGGACTTGTTCCAGCGGATATGTCAACAAGCCCTAAAGGGGATAAAGATTTTGCCGGTGAAGCAGGTAATGTGATTGCCCATGATGAGAAAAAAGCCAAAGAGTATTGGGAAAAAGCGAAAAAAGAATTGGGTATCACTAAACTAGATATGGATATTCTTTCTTCAGATACAGATTCTTCTAAGAAAACTGTTGAGTACTTACAAGGCGCTATCCAAGATACATTAGATGGTGTAAAAGTGACTGTTAGTCCAGTACCATTCGCTGTTCGTTTAGATCGTTCAAATAAAGGCGACTTTACAACAACAATTGGTGGTTGGGGAGCAGATTATGCTGATCCAAGTAGTTTCTTGAATCTCTTTGAAACAGGAAATTCTTATAACCGTGGTCACTATAGTAATCCTGAATATGATAAAAATGTCAAAGCTGCAGCGACAACTAATGCCAATGAGCCAGAGAAACGTTGGGATAATATGATCGATGCTGAAAAGATTATCATGGATGATATGGGTGTTGTCCCACTTTACCAAAGAGCACAAGCTCGTATGCGTTCAGAAAAAGTTAAGGGAATTGCGTTCCACCCAGCTGGACCAAAATTTGATTACAAATGGGCATATATCTCAGAATAATGCAAAATGATAGTCAATAGCACAAAGGACCTTTGCCCTCTTTGAATAAAAAGGCAACGGTCCTCTTGCTATCTTTGCTCATAAAAAGTAAAATAATAAAGAAACAATAGAGACGATCAGTAAGATACCTCCAGTTTCAAGCCAGTAAAGCTGATGTGCTTTGCCAATCTCTGAAAATGGGATAAATTCTTTTGGTTCATTTTTCTTTCTAAAACGAAAATGCATTTTCATAAAACGTTGGAAATTATCAAAAAATCCTGAGGACATGATCCACATGGCTAAGCCGATAATTAGAAAGAATAGTGAAACAATGAAGAAGGTATCAGATACAGAACGGATAGTCAGTGATTGATCTATCAATAGGTAAGTAAAAATACCGATGCTTGAGACCGCTGAGGTAATCAAGGGCCATTTAAAATTTTTCATGTGCTCATCCTTACTTAATTTTCTATCCTTACTTTATCGAAAAAAACTGATGAAGTCAAAATAATCTCGGAGGTGTCATTCTTGAACAGTTTTGGAAAATATTTTCTTAAACGGGTCTTTTTTATGATCATCACATTGTGGCTGATCGCAACGATTACGTTTTTCTTAATGCAATTATTACCAGGTACTCCTTATACCAACCAAGAAAAACTTAGTCCAGAAACAATTGCTATGTTGAACAAGCAGTCAGGTTTAGATAAACCAGTGATCGTTCAATATGGAATTTACTTAAAAAATCTGCTAGTTGGCGATTTTGGGATTTCATTCCAATTTAAAAACCAACCAGTAGCAAAACTGTTGGCAGGCCGTATCGGACCGTCAGTACAATTAGGAGCGCAAGCAATCGTCTTTGGTACGCTAGTCGGGATTTTACTAGGAATCATTGCAGCGATGCGTCAAAATACATGGGTGGATACATTAGCGACGTTAATGGCAATTTTAGGGCGTTCGATTCCTAACTTCGTCTTTGCGGTACTACTGCAATATATCTTTGCCATGAAATTAAAAGTGTTGCCAATCGCAATGTGGAATGGATTTGCTTACACGATTCTCCCAACGATTGCTCTGGCAATGAGTCCAATGGCCGATTCCGCCAGGTTTATACGAACCGAGATGGTCGAAGTTTTACATAGTGATTATGTAGAGTTGGCTCGCGCCAAAGGCTTAAGCCGCTGGCAAGTTGCCGTGAGACACGGACTTAGAAATAGTTTGATTCCTTTGATTACATTACTCGGCCCATTAGCCGTTGGTTTGATGACAGGATCTTTAGTTGTTGAAAATATTTTTGCGATCCCAGGTATTGGGGAGCAGTTCGTAAAATCAATCATGACAAATGACTACCCAACAATTATGGCCGTAACGATTTTATATTCTGCTTTGTTAGTATTCGTCATCTTGATCGTTGATTTACTTTATGGATTGATTGATCCAAGAATTCGTGTTTCAGGAGGTGCCAAAGGTTAATGGAAACAGTTGACTTAAATAATGTCCCAGAAAAAATCAAAAACATACCTGCAAATGACTTCCAGCCTTTGGATACATCAACAACCAAGGAACGTGAACGAATTGCAACGCCGTCACTAAGCTTTTTACAAGATTCTTGGCGTCGTTTGAAAAAGAATAAAGCTGCTGTGATTTCCTTGATTCTTTTAGGAATCATCATCTTTATTTCAATTATCACTATCTGGGTTTCACCTCATGACCCAACACAACAAAATGTAGCATACATCAACTTACCACCGCGTATTCCGTTTTTAGATAGTATCAATGGGTTTAACGGTACAGCCAATGTTGCTGGTAAAATGGTAGATAAGTACGCTCAAGCGAACGTTCCTGATAATGTTAACTTTTACCTTGGAACAGACGGCTTAGGTCGTGATGTATTGAGCCGTTTATTCATGGGAACACGTATCTCATTATTGATCGCATTTATCGCAGCTTTGCTTGATATTACGATCGGTGTAACGTACGGTTTGATTTCAGGATTATTAGGCGGACGTGTCGATACAGTGATGCAACGTATCTTGGAAGTTCTTTCAGGGATTCCTAACCTTGTTGTGATGATCTTGATGCTGACTGTTTTTGATCCAGGTATTTTATCAATCGTATTAGCGATGGTTATTACCAACTGGATTTCAATGGCCAGAATCGTGCGGGCTCAGACCTTGAAACTAAAAGATCAAGAGTTCGTTTTAGCTGCCCAAACATTAGGTGAATCTCGTTTGAAGATCGCCGTAAAACATATTTTGCCGAATATCTCAAGCGTGATCATCGTTCAAATGATGTTCAGTATCCCGTCAGCAATTTTCTTCGAAGCGTTTCTAAGTTTCATCGGTTTAGGATTAAGACCGCCGACCGCTTCTCTTGGAACATTATTAAATGAAGGATATAAAACGTTCCGTTTCCTTCCATATTTGATGTGGATTCCTGCCGTAACTTTGTCAGTCGTAATGATTTGTTTCAACTTGTTAGCTGACGGACTACGTGATGCCTTCGATCCTAAGATGAAAGAGTAGAGTGAATGACTATGGAAAAAGTATTAGAAGTAAAAGACTTACAGATTTCTTTTGATACGTTTGCTGGAAAAGTAAATGCTATTCGTGGTGTGAGCTTTGAGCTGTTCAAAGGGGAAACTCTTGCGATCGTAGGAGAGTCTGGTAGTGGTAAATCAGTAACTACTAGAAGTATCATGCGATTATTGAGCAGCAATGCGAACATCGACAATGGAGAAATTCTGTTTAAAGGTGAAGATATCGTACACAAAACGGAAAAACAAATGCAAACCATTCGTGGGAAAGAAATTGCAATGATTTTCCAAGATCCAATGACTTCATTGGATCCAACAATGCCGATTGGCAAACAAGTTGCTGAATCGTTGATCAAACACAATAAAGTGTCAAAAAAAGAAGGTTTAGATCAAGCCTTAGAATTATTAAAATTAGTAGGGATTCCAAACGCTGAAAAACGTTTGAAAAACTATCCTCACCAATTTTCAGGCGGACAACGTCAACGGATCGTGATCGCGATTGCGTTGATTTGTTACCCAGAAGTTCTAATTGCTGATGAGCCAACAACAGCCTTGGATGTAACGATTCAAGCGCAAATTTTAGAACTATTAAAAGACTTACAACAAAAAATCAGCACATCGATCATCTTCATTACCCATGATTTAGGGGTGGTAGCAAACGTGGCTGACCGTGTAGCCGTTATGTATGGTGGACGTTTAGTGGAAGTCGGAACATCAGAAGAGATTTTCTACAATCCACAACATCCATATACCTGGGGACTACTTGGCTCAATGCCGACAATGGAAGGGACCGAAGACAAGCTATATGCGATTCCTGGTTCACCTCCCGATTTGTTAGACCCGCCAAAAGGAGATGCTTTTTATCCGCGTAACGAGTTTGCAATGAAGATCGACGCAGAAGAAGCACCACCGTATTTTGAAGTATCACCAACTCATAAAGCTGCAACGTGGTTATTAGCACCGCAAGCACCAAAAATCACCCCTCCAGCTGAAATTGTAAGACGTTGGGCGATTTATGCTGAACGCCATAATACGACTGCAGGAGGCGTTAGATAATGAGTGAAAAAAGAAAAGTACTTTTAGATGTTAAAGGACTAAAACAATATTTTAACGTTGGACGCCCTGACGAAGTTAGAGCTGTTGACGATATCAGTTTCCATATCTACGAAGGTGAAACTTTCGGATTGGTGGGAGAATCTGGTAGTGGTAAATCAACAACTGGACGTAGTGTGATTCGTTTATACGACCCAACAGGTGGCGAAATCATTTTCAATGGTGACGACATCAGTAAAATTCGTTCAAAATCAGGAATGCAAGCATTCCGTCGTGAAGTTCAAATGATCTTCCAAGATCCGTATGCTTCATTGAATCCAAGAATGAAAGTCAATGATATCATTGCTGAAGGAATCGACATTAATCATTTAGCGAAAGATGCCGCTGAACGTGAATCTAAGGTCAACGAACTATTAAAAGTCGTTGGACTTGATCCGAGTCACGGAACGCGTTATCCACATGAATTTTCAGGTGGTCAACGCCAACGGATCGGGATTGCGAGAGCCTTAGCCGTTGATCCGCGCTTCATCATCTGTGATGAGCCGATTTCAGCGTTGGATGTATCGATTCAAGCCCAAGTTGTTAATTTATTACAGGACTTACAAAAAGATGCTGGTTTGACTTACTTGTTTATTGCCCATGATTTATCAATGGTAAAACACATCAGTGACCGTATCGGCGTTATGCATAGCGGTAGATTATTGGAAATGGGTTCAAGTGATGATGTATATAATTTTGGTGTGCATTCATATACTGAAAGCTTATTATCAGCGATTCCATTACCTGATCCAGATTATGAACGTACGCGTAAACGTATTGTTTATAAGCCGCAACCTGAAGATAATAAAGAACGTAAACTAAGAGAAATCACACCAGAACATTATGTGTATTGTTCTGAAGATGAAGTTGACGTTTACCGTAAAAAAATTGAAGAGAAAAAAGCCCAAGCGAATCACGGGTAGTCGCTTGACAAACTAAATCCTAGCTAGGAAAAAACTATTTTTTCTTAGCTAGAATTTTTAAAAAATGGGATGAAAAAATGAAATGACTAGTAGAAATATTCCTTTTTCGAAATATTTCATAACTTACTTGTTAAGGTGGTCAAATAATGAAGGTATTAAAGGCATATAAATACAGACTTTACCCTACTTCATTACAAGAAGAGTTCATCAAAAAAACTTTTTCTTGCGTGCGGCTTGTGCATAATCTTTTATTACAGGAGCGAATTCAGCTCTATAAGAAACTGAAAGAAAACCCTAACTTAAAAGTAAAAATGCCCACACCGGCTCAATATAAAAAAGAGCATCCTTGTTTAAGGGAAGTGGACAGTTTAGCATTAGCAAATGCACAGGTTTACTTGGATCGAGCATTCAAAAAATTTCATAGAGAAAAATCAGTCGGTTTTCCTAAGCTAAAGCAAAAGAAAAACGCTGTTTGCTCCTATACAACGAATAATCAAAATGGTACGATTAAAATTATTGACGAAAAGTATTTAAAAGTACCAAAGTTAAAATCGTTGATGAAAATGAAGATGCATCGTCCAGTAATAGGGAAAATAAAGTCAGCGACAATTTCTTTGACTCCCAGCAATAAGTATTTCGTTTCGATCTTGTGCGAAGAAGAAATTCCGGCAGTTGAGAAGACACATTTTGCAATCGGGATAACATTAGGTGCTTCTGAATTTGCTGTATTATCAAATGGCAGACGTTTTGACAATGATAAATATACAAAAGAATTTGAACGACGGATTACGAGAGAAGAAAGAAAACTGAGGCGACGCAAAGAAATTGCAAAATTAAAAGGAACAGATCTTTCTCAGCAGAAAAACTACCAGAAACAAAAAACGAAAGTCGCGAAAATGCGAGAAAAGTTGATGAATCAACGAATCGATTTTCTAAATAAAATCACGACAGAAATCGTTAGGAAGTATGATTTGATTTGTATAGAAGATATCCATCAAGCAGATTTTTATAGAAACAATAAATTGCATCGAGGCGTTACGGATGTTTCTTGGGCACTGTTTGTTTCAAAGCTAGAATATAAAGCATCATGGTATAACAAAAGATTGGTCAAGGTTTCAGTGTGTCAAAAATGTTCTGAACATTCAGATAATAATCGGATGAGTAAAATATTTTTCCATGATATCAATGAAAAAAAAGGTAGGCAAGATCCAGAAACCGCCGCCAGTATTCATGTATTGACACAGGGATTGAAAGAAGCAACAGTCACTGACTAAGTAAAAAAACTGTAGGGACTACAGGGCTAGCCTAGGGCATATAAGATAGATATAGCGTTTATTCGATCATTTGTCTTTTTCTAGGAAATTTCTAGTTAATAGAAATAGTTCACTAATTATTAGTTGATAAAAAAATCGAACTTTATTTTATTTATTCAAGCAGGTTACTTGCTTGGAGGAATAGAATAAAGTTTTTTGCTGTATTTGATGAAATATATAGTACAATAATACTAAGTAAAGCAACCCAAAAGGAGAACGATCAATGAAAGAATATAAAGCACTTGTCTTTTTTGATTTAGACGGTACATTATTAGGGACGGATTCAAAAATTTCCAAAGAAAATCATCAAGCAATCATGGAATTAAAACAAAATACGATTTTACCATTGATTGCAAGCGGACGTTCACCAAAAGAAATCAGACAAATTACAACGGGAACTGCGATTGATTCTTATGTAAGTTTGAATGGTCAATTTAATGTGGTTGAACATCAAGTTGTCTCAAAACATCCGATTCCCTTAAAACAGATACAAGAATTGATGGCGTTTTCTAAAGCGCAAGGTCATTCACTAGCCTGTTATACTGAAGATGAATATGCTACGTGCTATACGAATGATAGCATGGAAAAATTGTATCAATTAGATAATGCACCATTACCGAAAATTTCAAAAGACTTTCACCAAGAAAATGAGATCTATATGCTGTATCTTTTTTCAGAAGACGAAACAAAAGATCAGTTGTATATAAAAGAATTCTCCGATAAATTGACTTTTTTCAGAGACAGTCCTTATTCGCTAGCAATTGTGTTAAGCGGCCAATCAAAAAAAGCCGGTATCGAGGAAGTCATAAAGGCACTAGATTTAGCAGATTTACCAACCTACGCTTTTGGCGATGGCAATAATGATTTAGGTATGTTTGAAGCGGTCGAAACAGCAATAGCTATGGAGAATGCAGGGGAGCATGTGAAGAGTCAGGCCGATTTCATTACAAAGTCTCATATGGATGATGGCATTCGTTTCGGCTTAAAATATTTTAAATTAATTGATTGAAAGGAAGCGGAAAAATGACAGTAAAAATGATTGCAGTAGATATGGATGGTACATTTTTGAACAGCCAGCAAGAGTATGACCGAGAAAAATTTAGTTCCTTATATCAGCAAATGAAACAGCAAAATGTTCGGTTCGTTGTGGCAAGTGGCAATCAGTATTACCAACTTAAATCTTTTTTTCCAGAAATTGAGACCGAATTATCATTTGTAGCAGAAAATGGCGCTTATGTCGTCAGTGAAGGTCAAGAAGTTTTTACTGGTGAAATCGATCCGGAAGTCGTTCAGGAAGTTCTGACTATTTTAGCGAACTTTGAGCAAGGTCATATCATTCTTTGCGGGAAAAATAGTGCCTATGTTGCTGAAGATGAGCCTACTTCATTTATTGAACATGTTAGTAAATATTATCATCGCTTGAAAAAAGTGCCGAGTTTGTTTGAGGTAAAAGAAGATACTTTATTCAAATTCGCATTAAGTTTTCCTGTTGAGCAAGTAGCAGAAGTACTAGAGCAGTTGAATGATGCATTGGGCGATAAGGTTATCCCAGTCTCAAGCGGGCATGGTGATGTCGATCTGATCATTCCAGGAGTCCACAAGGCGCATGGACTGATGAAGTTACAAGAATTATGGGGCATCCAAAACCATGAAATAGCTGCTTTTGGCGATAGTGGGAATGATTTAGAGATGCTGAAACACGCTGGATTCAGCTATGTCATGAGCAATGGACAACCCAATGTGAAAGTAGCTGCTAAAGAAATCATCCTATCCAACGATGAAAATGGCGTATTGGTTAAGATCGAAGAATTATTGGGACAATAAAAAGTAAAGGGATTGGGTTACTCTTTGAGTTGCCCAATCGCTTTTTATTTGTATAAAAGATGGGACAGAAATAGCTGTTGCTCCAATCACTTATTAAAAAGGTGTTGACAAAAATCAATTAATATCATATACTATTAAAGTTGAGAAATGAAAGCAGAAGCACCCGCTTCTCGCCTTAGCTGACAGTGTCACTGGGCTGGATATAGGATTCCTTATATCAATTGATATGAGACTGAATCAATCGCGGGGTCTGTAAACAGAGCCTGTTTTTTATTGTAATTTTTTACGATAGCAGACTTTGAAGAATAAGTTTCAGCAATGATTTTCTCTTAAAAAACTTGGAGGTGAATGACCATAGCAAAGGATATGATGGTGAACGACGGCATTCGTGCACGCGAGTTACGTTTGATCGGACAAGACGGCGAACAATTAGGTGTAAAAACAAAAGTGGAAGCATTACAAATTGCGGAAACAGCTAATCTAGATTTAGTTTTAGTAGCACCTACTGCAAAACCGCCTGTTGCGCGAATTATGGATTACGGGAAATTCCGTTTCGAAACGCAAAAGAAAGAGCGTGAAGCTCGTAAGAAACAAAAAGTGATCAACGTAAAAGAAGTTCGTTTAAGTCCTACAATTGATTTAAATGACTTCAATACAAAACTTCGTAATGCACGTAAATTCTTAGAAAAAGGTGACAAAGTAAAAGCTTCGATCCGTTTCAAAGGCCGTGCCATTACCCACAAAGAAATTGGTCAGAAAGTTCTTGATCGCTTAGCGGAAGAAACTGCAGATATTGCTACAGTGGAGCAAAAAGCGAAAATGGACGGACGCAGCATGTTCCTAACGCTGGCACCGAAGAATGAAAATTAAGCTAATAAGCTGATAACTAGTTAACGAAAATTTTTGAGGATGCTAGTTCAACTTTTTCAACTAATTTAGTTGAACTGTATACGAAATGAAAATGTAGGAGGAAAATTAGTCATGCCAAAACAAAAAACACACCGCGGATCAGCAAAACGTTTCAAACGTACTGGTAACGGCGGGTTAAAAAGATTCCGTGCGTTTACAAGTCACCGTTTCCACGGCAAAACAAAAAAACAACGTCGTCAATTGCGTAAAGCAGGAATGGTTTCATCAGGCGATTTCAAACGTATTCGTCAACAATTAGCAAGAATGAAGTAAAAAAAGCGTAGGGGACTAGTCCACGAAGCTAGATTTGTAACAAAGCTTGCTGAATTTGAGAATGAACTTATTCATGCAACAACTTAGCAATTAAAATAACTCATAGAGACAACAGATATTTAGGAGGAATTAACCATGGCACGTGTTAAAGGTGGCGTAGTAGCCCGTAAACGTCGTAAAAAGATTCTTAAGTTAGCGAAAGGCTATTATGGATCAAAACATACATTATTTAAAACAGCACAAGAACAAGTAATGAAATCATACAGTTATGCATACAGAGATCGTCGTCAAAAGAAACGTGACTTCCGTAAATTATGGATCGCTCGTATCAATGCGGCAGCTCGTATGAATGGCTTGAGCTATTCTAAATTAATGCACGGTTTGAAATTGGCAGAGATTGATATCAACCGCAAAATGTTAGCAGAATTAGCAGTTAACGATGCAGCAGCATTTACTACATTAGCTGACCAAGCTAAAGACGCTTTAGCTAAATAATTAAATTTTTGTTGATTGATCAACATTTGTACCCACTCAATTTGAGTGGGTATTTTTTTTACTCTAATGCTATTACTAAAACAAATTCAATGGATGTGCATAAGAACATGACTATAGATAAAGGTTCAAGTCATTTAATTCTTTAGATCATAACCTAAATGAAAAAAAGCGCTTCATAGCTGAATAAAATCACTGAGGTGTTACCTTGAAGCGTTCAATATTTGTTTTGTTATTCAGTTATAGTTTGTTATCATTAAGATGATACAAAATATAACTGAAAAAAGGAGAGTAATGGGATGGCGTATGTTAAAAATTTTTTTATTGTAGTTGGTTTGTTTTTAGTAAGTCAAATTGGTATGACGGTATTTGATGTAGTAAAAATCATTTCTCAGGAAAAGGGCGAAGCAAATTTATCTTTGTTTGTATCTATTTTGTTGATATTGTTGGTTATTGGGAATATTTGGCTATTGCTATTTTTAGGAAAAAAGCTTGGTTTTTTTAGTATAAAATTTGATTTTTTCACTAAGAAAAATGTTGGAATTATTCTAGGTGGTTTTATTTTGGCCAGAGTGATTGCTATTGGCGGAACTCTTTTATTGAATACTCAAGGGTCACAAAGTACGGCTAATGATGCTGCGATACAGACACTATTTACAGGGGAGAATCCTTTATTGATCATATTATTATTAGGGATTTCGGCACCAATCATGGAAGAGATTGTATTTAGAGGTGGGATCATCGGGTTTTGGTTGGAAAAATTTCCGCTGCTTGCTATTGCACTTAGTTCGATTCTATTTGGTTTGATTCATGGACCAACAAACGTAGTCAGTTTTTTGATTTATGCTTTGATAGGCTTGATTCTTTCTGTAGCTTATTATAAAACTCAGCGTCTAGAAGTCAGCATATCTATCCACTTTTTAAACAATATTCTTGGTGCGATCATGATCGGATTTGGGCTGATTTAGTCAAATAAGAACATATGAAAAGAGGGCGTGAAACAAAAGCGATTTTTACTTTTGTTCTACGTCCTCTTTTGCTTGATGCTATTAAATTAAGAATTTTCTACAATTTCGGCATTATATGTTGCTTCGCCTTCGATTTCAATTTTATAAGCTTTCGCATCTTCTAACTTAAAGAACGGATAATACAAACCAAAGCTCAATAAAATCTGAACGATTTGCAAAACAGCACCACGCCAACCGCTGACCATCAAACCTGCAATAACAGGCGGCATCGTCCACGGTAAATTTACACCGTTAGCTAATGGTACAAGACCGGTTGCCATTGCTGTATAGGCAATAATGCACATCAAAAGAGGGGCAATGACAAAGGGAATCAGCATCATTGGATTGAGCACGATCGGAATACCAAAAACTAAAGGCTCATTGATATTAAAAATTGCAGGTGCAAAAGATAGCTTTCCTAATGTTTTAAACTGAGAAGATTTTGCGAAAAAAAGGCAGGCAATTGCTAAACCAATTGTTGCACTGGAGCCGCCCAGTTTGACAAAATTACTGTAGAATTGATAATTCACAATATTTGGCAATGGTTTACCAGTAGCGAAAGCTTGAGCATTTTCAACAGTTAAAGCGATCCAAATCGGTTGCATCACAGCACCGACAATATTTGAACCGTGGATTCCGAATGACCATAGCAGTGCTTCGAATAACAAAATAATCAAGGTTGCCGGAAGTGAACTGCCTAGCGCTAAAAGAGGTGTTTGCAGCACTTCGAAAATAAAATTTTGAGCCGTTTCATAAGCAGTAAAAGTAAAACCGATCCGAACCAAGTTAAAGACAATCACTACGAAAAAGCCAGGAATCAATGCTGAAAACGATTTCGCTACATTGGAAGGAACAGAATCAGGCATTTTGATCGTCCAGCCTTTTTGTATGACCCAGCGGAAAATTTCAGTTGCAAGTATTGCCGTGATCATGCCAACAAACAGACCAGATGCCCCAAAGTTTCCTAACGGTAGAAATGAACCGTCATCCGTTGAAGTGATCGGCGTGAGGACTAAAAAGGCAACAAGAGCAATTGCCTGAGTCGAGCCTCGATCGACAGTGTAATATTTCGCCAGCTCACTAGCAATCCCTAAGATCACAAATAAAGTCATCGCGTTCATAGTCATATCATTGACTTGTAAAAATAGTGACATCCAGTTTTCACCTAAAATGGAAGCCATAAAATTAGTATAAGGTTCTATTGGCAATTGCGTGACTAATAAAAACATAGAACCAATGATCAATAAGGGCATAGCGACAAAGAAACCATTTTTAATAGCTGAAAGATAACGATTTGAATCGAGTTTGTAAGCAATTGGACCTAACTTTGCTTGTAGTTTATCTAAAAATGTATTCATGTTTTTCCTCCTTGTGTTCGTTTTTTTATTATTAAAAGGAAGTGAGCAATGAATAAGAAAACCCTTTCATTTGTGGTGATCAAAAGATGTATAGTTTTATTCTACATTAGGTAGGTATTAAAATCAATATGTCGAATTTACTTTTTGGGATAAAAAACTTGTTTATTCTGGTTTTGAGAAAAAGATTTCAAAGTGAGTGTCATAAGGGTTTTCTTTCAGATTTAGATTTTTACATCATATCAAAAAAATGTTATATTATTCTTATAAAGAAAGAGTAGTGATCGTCTTAAAGGAGATTGACGCAACTAAATTTTTATCTAGCATATAGTTAACACCAGAAACAAAAGGAGGACGAAAATGAAAGAAGAACAGAGATTTGGGATAATGAAAAAATATGTCAATTGGGTTTTGGATGTTGTTTTAGGCGCACTTGCCCTACTGATTTTGATTTTTATGATACGGCAATTATTTGACATCAGCACATTTATCACAAAACCAATGACACCTAAAAACTTATCGATCGTAATGCAGGAAGTTGTGGCATTTTTTATGTTATTCGAGTTTATTATGATGGTGATCCGCTATATTCAAGAAGGTCATCATATTCCGATCAGGTACTTGATCCTGATTTGTATTACGGCTATTTTAAGACAATTAATGGTGCTTCATGGTGATGCTGTGCAAACCTTGTTATTATCTGTATCGATTCTATCACTGGTTATTGTATTATTTGTACTAAACCTGAGTGGCAATAAATCGTATGTAGGTTTTAAACCTCACATAGATGAAAAAGAGAAACAATGAGATAAGTAAACATGCCTATAAAGAGCCCTAAACAAAACTTTTTTTCGTTTTGTTTAGGGCTCTTTATAGGCATAAATGCTGTTGGTTTATTGAAATTAAATAGATAATAAAGCAATCAGTGCAATTGCTAAGAGAACTTGAATAAGGCCAACAGATAAACCATAAATTAAGAAGCGTTTTCCTTCTTTAAAGAATTTTTGGAAGTCTAAACGTAAACCAATTGCTGCCAAAGCAGTGATTTCAAACCAGCCGCTAAAGAAGTGTGCAGTTTGACTTAATTCTTGAGGTAAATGGATCAGGCTGTTGATAATACAAAATAAAACGAAACCGACAACATACCATGGTAAGGCTGATCCAGTTTTCTTAGCTGCGGGTTCAGCTTGTGCAGGAGTTGTAGCTGTTTGCTGTTTAAACCGACCAAAAAGATAAACAACGACTACCAGCAACATAATGCGCATGATTTTAAACAGCATAGCAAGCTCTACGACTTCCCCGTTGATCATGCTGGCACTTGCTACGACTTGTCCGACAGATTGCAGTGTTCCGCCAATCAAAGCACTTTTTGTGAGAATATCAGTACCATAAATAATCGAACCGATGATTGGCAATAACAGCATTAAAATTGTTCCTAGTAAATTGACTAATGTAATAATCTGGCCTTTTTCTTCTTCTTTTGCATGAATAGCTGGAGCAATCGAAGCGATTGCAGATGAACCACAAACGGCATTGCCGCCAGCCATCAATAAAGACATATTATCTGAAAACTGCATTTTTCTACCAAGTACGTAGGCAGCAACGATTGTTAAGCTCATTTGTAAAAGAACAAAAAGCCCACCTTTGAGGCCGATTTGTGCGATCGTTTGAAATGTAACAGTCGCTCCTAATAGCACAACAGAAAATTCTAATAATTTGCTTTCCGCCATTTTTGTGCCTTTTTCCAGAATAGGGTTCTTTAAAATAGTATTACCTAATAAAATACCTAGTAATATAGCGATCGTTGCAGCGCCTAAAGTTGGCAACCAAATTGCTGCGATTTTACTAACAACAGCTACAATAAAAGCGGTGAGCAGTCCGGGTAAAACCACCATCATTTTTGTTAAGTAAGAGTGTTTGGTATCATTGTTCTTCACTACATCATTCATCTTCTTTCCTTGTTTATCTATAAACCTAGTATAACGAAATAATTTGCATTTGAGAAATAAATAATTAGAATAATATCTATAACCAAAACGAATGGAAAGGGTCTCTATGTTTAGATTACTGAAAACATTTCGTAGCGTATACGAAACAAAAAATTTTTCAAAAGCAGCGGAACAATTATTTATTTCACAGCCGGCCGTTTCTAACCAAATCAAACAGTTGGAAGAAGAGCTAGCCATTCAGCTATTTGTTCGCAATGGAAGGCAGGAAATCATCACGACCAAACAAGCCGATATTTTGTATCATCATTTGCTTAATTTATCAGACGATTGGGAAGATACTCTGCAAGCTTTGCGAATACAGGCGATGCCCAGAGAAACCTGTAGAATCGTTGCTTCAAATACATTTGCCGTTTACTATCTACCGGAACTGATGGAACAACTGATTCAGCAATTTCCAGAAGTAGCATTTATTTTAGATATGGATAACTCTGAACAAGTGTTGGATAAAATCGAAAAACACCAAGCTCATTTTGGCTTTATTGAAAAACCATTAGTAACAGATTCGATTATTCGACAGGAGATTTTATTAGATGAATTAGTGCATGCCGGCAATGCTTCTCAGAATCTGTGGCTAGTTCGAGAAGAAAACTCTGGTGTATATCATTATACAGAGCGTTATTTTTTGGCGCATAATTTAAATCCTCAGAAGATGATTATCAAAAATAATGAAATGATCGTCAGATGTTTGGAACAAGGTATAGGTCAATCGATTATATCAAAGAAAGCATTGCCTCCAAAAATAAACTGGAATTCTTTAGGTGAAGAGTATCAAAGGAGCTTTTATTTCATCAAAAGGCAACATATCGAATCGATGCAATTGCGGCAGATCGATGAGTATATAAAAAACTACTATCAAAAAAACAAGAGCTAGTTTGTTTAAGTATGCAGTGTAATTAATAGAATAAATCAGGATAGCTTTTATAAAAAACATGACTAATCAGCCTATTTAGTTATGTTTTTTTCGTTCTTTAGAAAGAAAATGAATTTCTTTTTGTTTTTATTTTTAAACAAACTTGAAATTAAGTTTCATAAATGTTATGATTTCTCTATGAGAAGAAAGCGTATTCTTTTTTGTGGTAGCAGAGCTTAATAAGTACATTAAGCTTTTAATTGAAGGAGGAAGCAAAATGGAAATTTCTATCGGTATTATTCTTATTTTATGTATCTACACTGTAGTAGGCGTGTTAGACCAAATTTCTATTCAAATAGGTCCGTATACCCCATTATTCGCTGCAACGTTTACCGGTTTGGTCTTAGGAGATGTTCAGACAGGTCTGATGATTGGGGCAACATTACAATTAATGACCCTTGGCGTTGCAACTTATGGCGGAGCAACTGTTCCAGACTTTCTTTCAGGTGCGGTTATGGGAACAGCTTATGCAATTATTTCCAAGCAGGGGGCTGAGTATGGAATTGGGGTCGCAGTGCCGATTGGATTATTATTGACACAATTAGACATTCTAGGCAGAATGACGAATACCTTCTTTCAACATAAAGCAGATAAATATGCACAAGAGGGGAATTATAAAGGCGTGGAGCGCTGCAATGTGTTAGGTATTTTTCCTTGGACGCTTTCTCGTGTGATCCCAGTTTTTATCGGCTTAGCGTTTGGCGAACAAGTTGTAACCGTTATCAATGAATGGATTCCGATGTGGGTGATGAATGGTCTAAAAGCGGCAGGGGCAATTTTACCAGCAATGGGGATCGCTATTTTGATGCGCTACTTGCCGATTAAAACGTATTGGCCATATTTTATCATCGGTTTTGTTTTACTTGCATACGGGGCTGCTTTTTTCTCTGTTTTGGGTGTGGCACTAGTTGGCTTAGCGCTGGCGGCGATTTATGTGATGAATCAAAATAATAAAGGAAGCGCAACACCTGCTGGTACAGTTGTTTATGAAGATGATGAGGAGGTAGAAATCGATGACTAACAAATTAACCAAAAAAGACATTAATAAAGTATATCTGAGAAATCTCTTCAGCTTACAATGGGGCTGGAATTATGAAAAAATGCAAGGACTTGGCTATGCCTACGTGATCATGCCAGCATTGAAACGTTTGTATGGCAATGATCCTGAGAAAATGAAAAAGGCGCTTAAAATACAAATGGGCTTTTTCAATACAACGCCTGCGATGTCGCATTTGATCATCGGGGCAGATATGGCATTGGAAGAAGAAATCGGAATCGAAGATGATCAAGCAATCACGGGCTTAAAAACAGGATTGATGGGTCCGTTTGCCGGTGTGGGAGATACGTTGTTTATTGCAATCTATCGAGCAATTGTTTTTTCAATCGCTGCTTATATGGCGCAAGGTGGACAAGCATTTGGCTTAGCAATCCCGCTCATTGCTGGGGTCGCCGTTTTATGGGTACGCTACAAATTTACCTGGATCGGCTACAATCAAGGGAAAAAAATTGCCACAGAATTTGCTGATAAGATGAAACTTTTGACACAAGCGGCAGCGATCCTTGGATTAACTGTTGTTGGAGGATTGATTCCTTCTGTGATAACTTATAAACTAGAGTTGACCTATAAAATGGGCGAAGTAACGTTGTCCATTCAAGAGATGCTGGATAAAATTTTGCCAGCCTTGATCCCGCTGTCGATTGTGATGATGTCTTATTGGTTATTAGGAAAGAAAAAAATGAATTCGACCCGTTTGATTTTTGTCTTGATCTTACTCGGAATGCTTTTAGGGAATTTACAAGGAATCACTTCTTGGATCGGAAATCTATTTTAAAAAGAAAAGGATGATAATAATGGCAATAGAGAATGCACGTGTGGATGAGCGTTTGATCCATGGACAAGTAGCAACGGTTTGGACGAATACTCTAGGAGCGCAAAGAATCATGGTAGTCAACGATTTAGCGGTCAAAGATCAAATGCAGATCGGTGCATTGAAAATGGCAAAGCCTGCTGGGGTAAAATTATCTATTTTATCAAAAAGAAAAGCGATTGAAAAAATCTTAGCGGGTAATTACAATGATGAAAAGGTCTTTTTGATCACGAAAGATATCCAAGATATGGCTGATTTGATTGATGGCGGTGTTCCATTGAAAGCATTCAATGTGGGGAATATTTCGCAAAAAGAAGGGAGCAAACCAATCAAAAAATCGGTGGCAGTCTCTGAAATGGATATTCAAACAATCAAACGTTTAGATGATAAAGGCATAAAAATCACCGCACAAATGATTCCCTCTGAGTCTGATGAAACGATTTTAAATTTTCTTAAATAAAAAGCAGGAGCTGAAGTGATATGGATGCTATCAAAATCATACGACAAAAATACAAGGATTTTTCTAAGGTCAATCGAAAGATCGCGGATTATATATTAAAAGACCCCACACTGGTTCTTTCATTGACCGCAAATGAGATTGCATCCAATAGTGGGACCTCACCTGCTTCAGTGACGCGTTTTTCTAAATCACTGACTTTTGATAGCTGGGAAGAACTGAAGCTTGCGATCGCCACAAAACAAGGAGCAGAGCCTGTGCCAAAAGCGATAGATCCTATCGTTGCGGCAAATGACTCGATTGAAACCCTATGTGCTAAAGTTGAATCTTTGCTAAATACAACGATCGAAGATTTATTTGACTTAGTTGATAAACAAGCTTTAAAACGGTCGATTGATGCAATCAAACAGGCGGAAACTGTTTACTTGATTGGAATAGGTTCTTCGTCATTAACGGCTTACGATTTATTCCATAAATTCAATCGAGCGGGTAAAAAGGCTGTATTCAATTATGATGTGCATCTACAATTTGAATTTCTAAATTATTCTAAACCTGGAGATGTCCTGATTGCTATTTCATATAGCGGCCTCTCAAAAGAAGTCTTGATTGCCTGTGAGATTGCTCGGCAAAATAAAAGTAAGATCATTTTTATCACCAGAAATGAGAGTCAACGAATCATAAAAGTGAGCGATGAGGTCTTGTTGGTTCCAGCCAACGAGCATTTACTAAGAGTTGGCGCTGTTGCCTCGATTGCTTCAACAATGGCAGTCGGCGATGTCCTTTATCTAGGCTCGATTCAGGATGATTTAGAGACAACAATCGAAAAAAATATGACGGACACAAGGAAACTTGTAGAGAAATTGAAAGAAAAGTAGGGATGAACGATGAAGCTGGATGAATTGATCACTGAATCACGAAACACAGCAAGTATGAATATTGATCAATTGTCAACCATCGAGATGGTAAAACTGATCAATCAGGAGGATCAAAAAGTCGCCTTAGCAGTGGAAAGGGTTCTACCTGAATTGGCTAGAGCCATTGATCAAGCTGCGGCACGTTACCAAAAAGGCGGCCGGTTGATTTATTGCGGCGCAGGAACCTCAGGACGATTGGGAACCCTTGATGCGATTGAGTTAACGCCGACATATAGTGTTTCTCCAAATAGGGCATTTGGTCTAATTGCAGGCGGAAAAGAAGCGATGTTTCAGGCTGTCGAAGGTGCAGAAGATTCAAAAGCGTTAGCTGAAGCAGATTTGAAAAAGCACATACTGACGTCTGAGGACGTGGTGATTGCTGTTGCGGCTAGTGGTAGGACGCCTTATGCAATCGGTGCAATAGAATACGCTGAAAAAGTCAATGCTTTGACGATTGCCGTGACTTGTAATGAATCCAGTGAAATGAATCAAATCGCTGCAGTCGGTATTGCACCAGTTGTCGGACCAGAAGTGATCACCGGCTCAACACGCATGAAAGCTGGTACCGCCCAAAAGATGGTTTTAAATATGCTTTCAACAGGAATCATGGTCAAAGTAGGAAATGTATATCAAAATCTAATGGTGAATGTTCAGCCAACAAATGAAAAACTGATTCAACGCTCAATTCATATTATTCATGATGCGACAGGCGTTGATCTAGTCACTGCACAAGAATATCTAGAAAAGGCGCAAAATCATGTAGCAGAAGCGATTGTCATGATTAAAGGTCAAATCAATTTAACTGAAGCGCAAGAGTTGTTGGAACGGCATAATCGACGTATCTCAGACATCCTTAATGAACTAACAAACGAATAGACAAAGTGAGCAGTTTTTTGAGTGGAGGAGTTAAAATGAAACCTAAATTAGTTTTGATGAGCCATGGCAATATGGCGGCCGAGACATTGCAATCAGCTAAAATGATCGTTGGAGAATTGATAGCAGCTCAAGTTGTGTCGATGACGGAGACAGATGGTATGTCTGGTACAATTGAAAAATTAACACAGACACTTAATTTTCTGGGAGACGTACCAGTGTTGATTTTAGCAGATCTAAAAGGCGGTACACCTTGTAATGTGGCGATGATGCAAATGAATGAACGACCGAACTTACGTGTTTTATCAGGTTTAAATCTAGCCATGGTAATCGAAGCTGCAGTTTCGCCAATTGAAGAGCTCGATGAGCTGACAAATTACTTATGTGACATAGGTAAAAGTGCAGTGGAGAAAATTGAGCTTCTTGAAATAGATGAGGAAGAAGAATACGAAGAATAGAAATAAAGTGACCCTAAATCGAGCGTTTATCAAAAGAATAGTTCTAAAAAGCGTTTGTGAAAAGTTAGATTGTCCAAACGCTTTTTTAGCATGAATGGCTATGTTATAATAAAACTTCTTAAAAAAATTAGACTAGACCGAGTGAAACTTAGTCTAACGGGTACTAAACGACGATGTGAAGGTGGTTGTTAGTCGTTACTAAAGAGCTGAAGAGAAAGGAATATGATAGTGGAATCATTGGATTATTTACTAAAGATACTTGCAGAAATTAGTCAGTTATCATTGGAAAAGCTTCAAGTTGAAGAGCAAAACAAAGAATATGAAGGCGTAATTTTTTCAGTAGGAAAACAAACCTTTAGAAGTAGAAAAGCAAAGCAAACACCGAAAAAAGCGGGGTATTTTGTTGTTTTTTGGGAGAAAGACGATCAAAATAAAAATCAGCCGTATGATGCAATAACAGCACCTGACAAATTAGTGATTACTGTATTCGATCAAGAAAAAAAAGGGCAGTTTATTTTTCCTAAAGAAATTCTAATAGAAAAGGGAATTTTAAGTCATGGAAAGATAACTGGGAAGATGGCCCTGCGAGTTTATCCTGATTGGATTGACGAATTAAATCCTACGGCAGCAGCTACTCAACGCTGGCAAGTACCGTTTTTTATTGATTTGACAGCTAAACGTGATGTTGAAAAATTAAACGAACTGTATTTTGCTTAAGCAACTTGATTGGTCAGGTGTTCACTGACTATTCAGGGCTTCATGATTTAGTTGGTAGCTAAATCGTGAAGTGCTTTTTTTTATCCTATTCGTTTCTATCTAAGTTCCATTTTATAGGAAAACCCTTTTAGGGTCAATAAAGTGTTGGAAAAAACTTACTTTATTTATTCGATTAATAGGAATATTTGCAGAAATGATATCTCTCTAAAAGAGTGGAAAAAAATAATCGACAAGCTCATCTGATAGAAAATAATCCGTAAAACCGTAAAAGAGGAACGATAAAAGGACAGAAGATTATTTCGACTTTCAAAAAAGCATTTGTTGGCGTAAAATGAAAGTGGATACAAAAATGAATGGATTGTATGAGGAGTAGAAAATGCTGATAGAACTGGTTATAGTGCTGACGGTTTTTACCTACGGCAGTAATTTTATTTTATATTTGATTCTCAGAACAAAAGAAAAAATTCAAGGAGTCGAAAAATTATCGATCTTTTTTGGTGTGAATATGACGATTTTACTTTTAGACGGTGTTTTCTTATTTATCGGAAAAGCAATAGCCGATAGTGGTGTTACTGTTTTGGAGTAAATTTTGAAAGCTTGAAGAAAAACGTTTTCAGCTTTACTTCAGGCTTTTTTTTTCTTGTAAAATCTCGGCTAAAAGTCCTATATGAATGACGAGGTTTATCTGATAAGGTACAATAGAAGGAAATAACTGGAGGGTGAATAATGGCAAAAATTATGATCGTAGAAGATGAAGCGACGATTCGCACGTTGATCAGCGAGGAATTACAAAAATGGCAGTTTGATACATTCGGAACAACTGACTTTAATAATGTTTTAGAAGATTTGCAGCAAGAAGATCCTCAATTGGTATTATTAGATATCAATCTACCCGTTTTTGATGGTTATTATTGGTGCCAAAAAATCCGTGAAATTTCTAAAATTCCGATCATTTTTATTTCCAGCCGTAATACGAATATGGATATGATCATGGCAATGAATATGGGCGCCGATGATTTTGTTACGAAGCCATTTCAAATCGATGTGTTGATTGCAAAAATTAATGCACTACTACGTCGTTCATATAATTATTCAGAGGTCGGCAGTGAAATCATGTCACACAACGGAATTACGCTAAACGTTGATAATGGTAGTATGGAAATCAATGGCGAGATGATTGATTTAAGCAAGAATGAATATCGATTACTGTATATTTTGATCAAGAAACACGGGAAAATTTTAACAAGAGAGAAATTGCTGCGTGCGTTATGGGAAGATGAGCGTTTTGTTGATGATAATACCTTGACAGTCAATATCAATCGTTTGAGAAAAAAAATCGAACAAGCAGGTCTTGAGGGGTATATCGAGACCAAGGTCGGACAGGGCTATATCGTGCCGTAGATAGGAGCAGAAAATGACAATTTATAAGTATTTAAAAGATCATTGGCTTTTATTGATCGGTTGGCTGTTTTTTATTGGTGTGACCTGTTTTATTTTATGGTTATCTCCTGATATGGTTGTGAATTTATCGGTAATTGGTTATTTGGTATTATTACAAGGATTGTTTTTACTCCTTTTTTTAGTCATTGATTATTCATTAAAAAAACGTTGGTGGCATTCTTTAGATAGTTCAGAACATCCACCATCTTTACAGCATTATTTAGGTGAGGCTTCTAAAGAAGAGGAAAAACTAGCTCAAAATTATATCAATGGTTTGCTGGTAGAACATCAGCAAGTCATGCAGCAAGCGATCAATAATCAACAGGATCAAAAAGATTATATTGATTCTTGGGTTCATGAAATCAAAGTACCATTAGCCGCTGTCAATTTGATTTTACAGTCGATCGAAGATGATATTCCAGAACAAAAATATTATCTAGTTGAAAACGAATTGAGCAAAATTGATGAGTATGTGGAACAAGTTCTTTATTACGCTAGATTAGATAGTTTTTCCAGAGATTATTTGATTCAGGAATATTCATTGAAAGATATCGTTCAATCAGTGATTCGAACGCAGGGAAATTATTTTATTCAAAAGAACCTGCATTTTTCGATTGAAGGAAATGATCAAATGGTTTTAACAGATGCTAAATGGGTAGCGTTCATTTTCAAACAATTAGTTAGCAATGCAATCAAGTATACGCCTGCTGGCGGTGAGATCACGGTTACTTTTTCCCGAACAAAAGAAGGTGCTTGGTTATTTTTGAAAGACACTGGCATTGGTATTCCCAAAGAAGATCAGCACCGCATCTTTGATAAAGGTTTTACGGGCGAAAATGGCCGGACAAGTGAGCAGCACTCAACAGGCTTGGGATTATATTTAGCGAAAAGTCTTGCTGATAAACTAGGGCATCAACTGATGATGGAATCTGTTGAAGGTGAAGGCACGACGATGAAGCTGTTGTTTCCGTTTTTGAGTTATTTTAATGAGAGAAGATAATAGGCGTGTTGAGAAATAATTGATTTATTTCTCAACACTCTTTTTTTACTTCGTAGTAAGGTGAGTGATTACTTTACTTTCACGATCTAACTTTTCGATTTTTGCTTGTTCAGCTTCCATTAGACGGATAAATTCTGTAAAAAAAGCATGGAACAAATGACCGCTTGCGTAGTATTCTTTGATTACTTTTTTCTTGCTGATTAAGCTTGAGAGGGATTGGAAGAATTGATCTAATACAGCTAGTGGCTCTTGCCAAGATTCTAGGCGATCCATTAAATTCTGTAAGTCGGTAATATCCTTGATAGGGGATTGTTTTTAAGTTATGTAGGTCTTTTTTCATAGCGTATTGTTGTTAAATAGAGCATGCTCGTCCAAGTCAATAGTACCTGTTTTTTATAATACAAAAATGAGAGAAATTCTATTGAACTTTTTTCTATCTTATAGTTGTATAGAGAACGCTTTTATTGTTAGACTTAATACATCATACTTTTGATAGGAGCATATTATGGAGATATTAGTGGCTTTAATACCTATGTTTGCCTGGGGAAGCATCGGTCTTGTCAGTGGAAAAATCGGTGGTTCAGCGAATCAACAGACCCTTGGTATGACTATTGGTGCTTTGTTCTTTTCGGTAATTGTCTTTTTTATTGTCCAACCAGCAATCACTATTCAAATGATCACAATTGGTATTTTGTCAGGATTATTTTGGAGTGTTGGACAAAATCAGCAGTTTCACGGAATGAAATTTTTGGGCGTATCAGTTGGTTTGCCTGTTTCAACTGGGATGCAATTGATCGTCAACACGATCGCTGGTGCTGTGTTTTTTCATGAGTGGAAAGGCAGTAGAGATTTTCTTTTAGGATTTATTGCACTGGGGTTATTGGTGTTAGGCGCTTATTTAACAGCGCGACAAGATGATGACAGCAAAGTAAAAACTACAAACTCGATGTTGGATTTTAATAAAGGGTTGCGGGCCTTGATTGTGTCAACGATTGGTTATGGCGCGTATACGATCATTATCAATGCAGCAGGACTTGATCCAATGGGGATTATCTTACCTCAAAGTATCGGCATGGTGATTGGTGCTAGTTTCTTTGCGTTTAAAAAAGTCAAACTGGATCGTTACGTTTGGCGAAATATGAGCTGCGGACTGTTGTGGGGCTTAGGAAATATCTGTATGTTGCTGACGATGCGCCAAATCGGTTTAGCTATCAGTTTCTCACTGTCTCAAATGGGTATTATTATCTCAACATTAGGCGGAATCTACCTACTTGGTGAGCACAAGTCTAAAAAAGAAATGAGATATGTCATTATTGGTTGCTTATTCGTCATTTTAGGTGGTATTCTTTTAGGGTATATGAAAGCGTAAATGTCCTATTTACGCTTATTTTTATGAGGACATTTTGCAATGATTAAGAGTAGGAAATGGATAGATTTATTGGAGGAAAAGTAATGTCGATGTTTCGGAAAAAAGAGCTAACGGCTGTCTCAAGCGAGCCAAGCGCAATGAAAAAGGATTTAAAAACAATGGATCTGATCATGCTTGGGATCGGTGCCATTGTTGGAACAGGAATTTTTGTCGTGACAGGAGTTGCGGCTGAACAATATGCAGGTCCGGCACTGTCGCTTTCATTTTTAGTTGCGGCAGGAGCAATTATCTTAGCAGGATTATGTTATGCAGAATTTGCCTCAAGGATTCCGGCAATCGGTGGCCCATATGCCTATATGTATGTTGTCTTTGGCGAACTTGTCGCTTGGATGACAGGATGGTTAGTGATTTGTGAATTCTTTCTAGCTGTTTCTTCTGTGGCTTCAGGCTGGTCAGGTTATGTTCATGGCTTTTTAAATAGCCTTGGTGTAGATTTTCCAACGGCGTTAAGTGGTGCCTACAATCCAGCGAATGGTACTTATGTGGATTTGATCGCGATGCTGGTGCTTTTAGCAGTTACTTTTTGGGTGTCATTAGAAGCCAAAACAGCTTTACGGTTAAATAATGTGATGGTATTTGTTAAATTTGGCATTATTGCCCTCTTTTTAGTCGTCGGTATTTTTTATGTGAAACCTGATAATTGGCAGCCGTTCATGCCCTTTGGATTTTCAGGCGTAGTTAGTGGGGCGGCTGTCGTTTTCTTTGCCTTTTTAGGATTTGATGCAGTGAGTATGACCGCTGAAGAAGTAAAAAATCCGCAAAAAGATATTCCAAAAGGCATTATTGGTTCGATCATTATAGCGACTGTGTTATATGTGATCGTCACATTAGTTTTAACAGGCATCGTGCCGTTTGATGCGCTGGGTGTAAAAGATCCTGTCGCGTTTGCGATGCGCTTTGTACAGCGTGATGGTGTAGCAGGTATGATTTCTGTCGGAGCGATTTTAACACTTTTAACCGTGACGATTTCAATGATGTACAGTTTAGCTAGAATCATTTATGCTATCAGTAAGGATGGTTTACTGCCAAAATTTATGAGTAAAATCGATGAAAAAAACCGCACACCTAAAAATGCAACCTATGTAGCAGGGATTTGCACCATGATTTTTGCAGGGTTAGTACCAATGGAGTTATTAGCTGAGTTGACGAATATCGTGACCTTGATGTACTTGATTGTCATGGCGATTGGTATTATTCGGTTAAGAAAAGTAGCTGGCGATCCTAAACCAGGGGAATTTAAAATTCCTTTTGTCCCGTTTGTTCCTATTTTATTAGTCATCGTTAGTATTGGCTTGATGCTGCAATTACAGGCGGCAACTTGGAAAGCTTTCGCAATAGCGTTGGTTTTAGGCTTTGTTATTTATTTTGCTTATGGTTATAAACATAGTAATGAAGGTAAAATTAAACATTAAACGTCAAAATCAGTGATCGAAAGGATTGCTGATTTTTTTCTGTCTTTTTACAGAATAAAGGAATTTTACTGTAAATCGTGATTCGTTTACAGTATAGTGATAGTAAATAGCGAAAAAAGGAGAGGATCAAACGCATGTCCTATCGTATTGAACGGGATTCTATGGGAGAAATTCAAGTCCCAGAAAATGCACTTTGGGGAGCACAAACCGAGCGCAGTCGCCAAAATTTTAATATTGGTATCGAAAAAATGCCTATCGCGCTTATTCAAGCACTAGCATTGGTAAAAAAGAATGCGGCTAAAGCCAATGAAGCAACTGGAAAGCTAGATACTGAGGTCAGTCAAGCAATACAACAAGCAGCAGATACAATCATTAAAGGGGAGGTAAATGAACAGTTTCCACTCTCTTTATGGCAGACTGGCAGCGGGACTCAAACCAATATGAATGTTAACGAAGTCATTGCCCATTTAGCAGCTAAAGCTGGTGTGAACGTTCATCCTAATGATCATGTCAATAGGTCACAAAGTTCAAATGACGTTTTCCCAACGGCAATTCATATAGCTGGTGTACAATTGATTGAACAGCAACTATTCCCAGTGATTAAGCAAATGATTCAAACACTGAAGAAGCTTGAAGTTGAGAATGAAAAAATCATAAAAATCGGTCGGACTCATCTGCAAGATGCAACACCAGTGACTTTTGCACAAGAAATCAGCGGTTGGTGTTCTAGTCTTGAGCATAACTATCAAATGCTAGAGCTGACGCTGAATGAGCTCAAGCAATTGGCGCTGGGCGGTACGGCTGTAGGAACTGGACTGAATGCGTCGAAAGAATATATTCAAGCATTCTATACTCACTTAAATCAAGAGACCAACAATCAATTTTCAGAAGATCCAAATAAATTCCATGGTTTAGCTAGTAAAGATGCAGTTGTTTTTACTTCTGGAGCTTTAAAAGCGTTAGCTGCTAATGTAATGAAAATGGCGAACGATATCCGCTGGCTGGCAAGTGGTCCTCGGAGTGGTTTAGGAGAAATCACGATTCCAGCCAACGAACCGGGTAGTTCTATCATGCCAGGGAAAATCAATCCAACCCAATGTGAAGCGTTGACAATGATCGCTATTCAAGTCATGGGAAATGATACGACGATCGGAATTGGTGCCTCACAAGGGAACTTTGAATTAAACGTCTATATGCCGGTAATGGCGTATAATTTAATCCAAAGTATTGAATTATTAACTGATGGATTGCGCTCTTTTGACCAAAATTGTTTGGTCGGGATCAAGGCAGATCAGGAAAAAATGAATCAATATGTGGAACAATCGTTGATGCTTGTCACCGCCTTAAATCCACATATCGGGTATGATAATGGAGCGAAGATCGCCAAAAAAGCTTTTGCAGAAAATACAACGCTAAAACAAGCTGCGTTGGCAACCGGTCTAGTGACAGAAGCAGAATACGAAAGCTGGGTCAAACCAGAGATGATGTTAGGCAAATAAACGGAGCAGTTTTGGAAAGGAAATAAAAAACATGGCAGATATTTATAAAGAAGCATTAAAAGCACACGAGCAATGGCGCGGGAAAATCGACATTCATTCAAAAGTAGCAGTAAAAACAAAAGAAGATCTATCTTTAGCTTACACACCTGGTGTTGCTGAACCATGCAGAAAAATCCATGAAAATCCAACTAAAGTGTATGATTATACGTGGAAGGGCAATACGGTAGCAGTCGTAACGGACGGTACAGCAGTTCTGGGCTTAGGCGATATTGGTCCTAAAGCCGCATTGCCAGTTATGGAAGGGAAAGCCTTGTTGTTTAAAGAATTTGCTGGAATCGATGCGATTCCCATTTGTTTAGATACGAAAAATCCAAAAGAAATTATTAACATTATCAAAGCCATGGCGCCAACATTTGGCGGGATCAATTTAGAAGACATTTCTGCTCCACGCTGCGTAGAAATCGAGCGGACATTAATGGAAGAGTTGGATATTCCTGTATTTCATGATGATCAGCATGGCACGGCGATCGTTACGATTGCGGCATTGATCAATGCGCTAAAAATTGTTGGTAAAAAAGTCGATGAAATAAAAGTAGTTGTATCAGGAACAGGCGCAGCAGGTAGCGCAATTATAAAAATGCTGCATCATTTTGGTGTGAAGAAGATTATCACATTTAATATAGATGGTGCATTATCTAAAACGCTGGACAGACCGCTGAATTTCTTAGAAAAAGAAATTGTTGAAATCACCAATCCTGAAAACTTTAGCGGCTCTTTAGGAGAAGCGATGGTTGGAGCTGATGTATTTATCGGTGTCTCTGTGCCTAAATTAGTCTCAAAAGAAATGGTCGCTTCAATGAATCCAGGTGCTATCGTATTCCCAATGGCGAATCCGGAATCAGAAATCGATTATCAAGATGCGATCGATGCCGGTGCGGCAGTTGTTGGAACAGGTCGTTCAGATCATCCAAATCAAATCAATAATGTGTTAGCATTTCCAGGTTTGTTTAAAGGAGCATTTGTCGCGGGAGCCACGAAAATCACTGAAAATATGAAACTGGCGGCAGCAAAAGCAATTGCAGAAATTATTCCAGAATCGGAATTGACAAGTGAGTACATTATCCCTTCACCTTTTAATCAAGAATTAGTGGATGTCATTATACGAGAAGTTGCTGAAGCGGCTTTACAAGATGGTGTTATCCGAGTTTAAATACAAGGGAAAAGAGAGCGTAGTAGTAGTTCTAATTTACAACGATTTGCTTGTAGCTAATGAATCTGTGGTGTAGTTAAAGATAAATATGAGTATATATAAAAAAAACAAACAATTCTTCTATATATAGAAGAACTGTTTGTTTTTTTTATAAAATTTTTCATGTTTTTCGATAAAACATGAAACCTTATTCTTGTTAAAATTTGTTTGAATTGGCTGACTACATTTATATTATCTGTTTTATTTCATAAATTCAATAGAGAAAACAAAAGAAATAACGATTTTAACTATCAATGTTTTCAGTTTTTTTGTAAAAAAATGAGAAAAATGATAGTTATGATGTTTTTTTCTTGTTTATTCATTAATAAATAAAATATCCGATATTTTTTTCCACCGTCAGTTCCGCCGTCATTAACATAGGAAAGGTTTGATTTAATTGATTAAAGGAGAAAATATTTACAAACGAAAAGATGGAAGATGGGAGGGACGCTATCCTAAAGCCCGAAAAATGGATGGCTCTATTTACTATGGTTATATTTATGCTCGTTCATACCGAGACGTGAAAGAACAATTGATTGAAAAAAAAGCTAGAATAAATTATTTGAGTACTGCAAATATAAAGGAGTTTCAAGGGAGCGTGGCGGAGTGGGCTGCTATTTGGATAGAAGATATCATGTTTCCAAAGGTCAAAGCGAGTACATATGCTAGTTACTGTAGCAAAATTCAACTACATCTTATCCCAGTATTAGGGCATCGTCCTCTAAAAAAAGTAACAGTAGTAGAAATAGACCAACTAGTCAGTTTATTAATGAAAGACCTAGCACCAAGTTCTGTTCATATTGTTTTTCGTATTGTTAAAAGTTGTTTCGAAGCGGCTAAAGAGCGCGGATACCTTTTTCTAAACCCTTGCGAAAGAACGGTACTACCAAAAATAAACAAACGAAAAATAAATGCACTTAGTCGCTCGCAACAAAAGGCAGTGGAAAAAGAGTGTTTAAAGAGTAGTAAAGGATTGCCAATTGTTTTAGCATTAGAAACAGGTATGAGAATCGGAGAGATCTGCGCATTAAAATGGGAAGATATTGATTTTTCAGCTTCCTTACTAACTGTACAACGAACAAAACAACGCGTGTCAAACCCAAATACTACCGGAAATCGAACTAAATTGATTGAAACAAGCCCTAAAACTAAGGCTGCCGAAAGAATTATTCCTCTGACTTCCAAAATAAAAGAACTATTAATCCAAGAAAAAGAACAGACTCTATCACCATATGTTATTTCAAATGGCATGCAGCCGGTGGAACCAAGAACTGTCAGCTATCGATTTGAACGGATTAAACAATTTCTTGGATTGATCAATATTCCTTTTCATTCCTTGAGACATACTTTTGCAACCCGCTGTGTTGAATTAGGTGCCAATATTGCAGCTGTAAGCTCTATGTTAGGCCATTCGTCTATCAAAATGACATTAGATACCTATACTAATTCGTTTTTAGAAGATCAACGGGAAATAGTAAAGAAATTAGCTAGAATTTAATTACAGATATTTTTTAAAGCTCAAGGTACAGTTCGTACCTTTTTTTGCTTTTAAATAACACTTGTTATTTAAAAGCGTGTTCTTAATAAAAGTTAATTTGTTTACTAACAAATTATATAGTTAGACCAAAAAAGGGAGAACTTATTTATTATTGTCCGCCGTCATTTGCGCCGTCAATGATTCTGGAAAAGGCTTTATTAGAGAGGAAAGTTCTACTTGTTTCATGTTTTATCGAAAAACATGAAACAAGTAGAACCATGTTCTCAGTGTAAGCACATAAAAAAGCTATTGAAATAATTATACAATAGCATCTTTTCAAAGAAAAAGAATAAGTATCATATTTGGATGGAGGAAAAAAATGTTCAACCTTGGCATCATTTCCAATGCGGGAGAAAATAGCAATCATTTTGAAGAAGTTTTAAAGCAACATCAATACAGAATCATGACTTTAAATGTACATAATTATCTTGAAGAAATAAATAAAGTAGATGCAGTGATTATTAAAGAAGATACAGACATTGCGCAGACTTGTCGTTTTATTTTGGATAGTCGAAATAACTCTGATGCACTGATTTATGTTTATTCAATGGATCAGTCAGATAATAACAGATACTTATACCTTCAATTAGGTGCAGACGGTGTGTGTAAAGAAGGAACAGAAATGGAAGTACTTCCGATACTTCTTAATAATGCAATAAAGCGAATGAAATCAAAAAAAATTATACGGAAAATAGAAATGAAGCCACAAAATAATGATGGAATTAAAAACAGTACTCTAGAAATGATTCCTGAAAACTTCAGTGTCTTACTTAACGGATATGAAGAAGTTAACATGACTAAATTGGAATATATAATATTGGATGCTTTATATCGAAATGCAGGTAAAGCGATGAGCTACAAAGAAATTGCAAATATAGCTTGGAGAGATCAAGAGAGTGAAATTCAAAAGTATCGTGTGGCCAATGTTATTTTCCATGTAAGAGAAAAGATTGAAAAAAAAGATAGTAAAATCCAGTTTATCAAAACAATTCGCTCTAAAGGTTACATGTTGGACGCTCAAGCGTTAGATGGTTAAGCGCTTATTTTATTTTTACTATTGATAATGTGAACTTGAAATTTCTAAAGTTGTTTAAGTAAATGAACAATAGAATTGTTTAGAAGGAATAGAGTTTAATATTTAAAGGCAAATGATTCAAAAATGTATTTCTTTTTCTATATAGTAAAAATCACTCTCTGGATATTCTTACTTGTTTTAATAGAAAGAGAAGTAATGCGAAGTTCTATTTATAAAAGTAAGTAGGCCGTTTTAAGTTGGTGAAATAGTTATATAGAAAAATTGAAATAAATAGTGCGTCTTTTTTCTAACGCATAAAAAAGAAAGGAGGAAAAAAGTGAAAAAAGTAAAGCTACAAAAATCCAATATGTTTTGGGTATCACTAATTTTGCTGTTTGGGGTATTTTTTGGAGCAAATGAAGCCTCAGCTGAAGAAGTAAGTACTCCTAACTCTCCTTTAATTCAAGGAGATGGACTTTCTTTTGTTAACAACGGAGTGACTAGAGCAGTGCCAACATTTGATTGGAGATTGCTAGATGACGATGGTATTGACCTATCTACGTTTAATAAAGTAACAGTCAATACACCAGCTAAGTTAACGGGTGGTGCATTTGATAATACACAAAGGCAGTATTATATGTTCTTCGGCCATGTCGGCAAAAATCTTACGTATAACTCTTCGACCGGATTCAAAGTAGCTGGAAATATGTCGGCTGTATTAGGTGATTCTGTCAATTTACCAGTTCTGTCTCCAGGCATGATTGGTGTAAAGAAGGATGGTACTGCTGATCAACAAGTCTTTGGTTACGATTATAACTATACGAACAATTCAGTAGGTAGAACGGGGAGTAATTTTGACATCGGTGATGCTGTGTTAAATCCAGTAACTGGAAACTGGGAAGTCACACGAAGTGGAGTAACTCCGAATACGCAGTCTACTGCGGGAGATAATAAAACATATATTATGGAACAATATGTGAAAGATAATGAGATTGTCGCCTATGGTTATCTCATGCGGGGAACAGGTTCCATAGGTAACACTGATCCAAAGCCTTTGCCAGTAAGAGTTCATGGATCTGTAGTAGATTTTCAATCAGGGAGAATTCGTTTTGATGTTAACTACTATAATGATAGTGGTGAGACCAAGAATTTTGCAATGACCCATGGCTCGCATATGGATGTAGGTGGTAATCATATGTCATCCAAGCTCTATTCTTATGGAGAGGCTGGACTGTATTTCAATGAACCCAATAAAACTCTAGCAGATGGTATTCCAGCGAGAATTTACTTTTTTACCAATCTTGGTTATGGAGAATCATTAGGGCCAAATGCTCTTAAAACTGGAGATTTAGATATATTTGGGGTTTATGAAAATCTCTACAAAATATCTCATTGGACAGCTATCAATAAAAACATATGGACAAATCGTATGGTAGGACGAACAAATGCCTATGAACCTTGGGATACTATCATGCCCAAAGACCATTATTATCCTCTATCACATCCAATTTTTGCTTTAAGATGGCCTTTGGTAACGGTCTTACCATACGAAATTGGACATGGAGCTTTAGATATGTCGATTGAGGAACCTGCAGAACTTAAACCAGGTGCACAAAAAACATTTAAAAATCTGACTGAATCAATTCCAAAGAAAAACCTAGTAGGGGATACGCTGGAATTTACTTTAACGGCAACAAATCATGGTGCTGGAGTAATCAACGATTGGCAGCAAATCATGTTAGCAGATATGTTGCCTAAAGAATTAGAATTAGTAAGAGAGTCGCTAAGTGTGACCGATGTTGATGGAACGGTGACGAATCTAGCACCTACTGATTATGACTATGATCCTGGAGTAGATATAAACACATTTAGACTTAAAAATCTATATACGATTCCTCCTGACAAAGAAGTAACAATCAAATATAAAGCAAAAATTATCAGTGGAGTGAACACGACTATCACCAATCAATTTTTGGCTCTCAACCCTCAAAGCCAAAATGCTTTAGCGGATGTTAAAATCTCTATTAGTGCTGAACCAGCTAAACCTGAGGCAACTAAAATCTATAAAAATGAAACCACATCTGGCGATAGCAATCGGGTAGATGACACGCTTTCATTTGAATTAACTGCTACAAATACAGGTGGTAGTGTCTGGGAAGGGGTTACTTGGACAGATACGTATCCAAACGAACTTGAACTTGATAAATTTTCATTTGAATTAGTAGATGCAGAAGGTGTAGGAACGATGGTCGTTCCGACTTTCACAGAAAATCCTCGAACATTTGAGATTAACGATGCTTTAGATGTTCAACCTGGAAAACAGATTAAAGTTCGCTATAAAGCCAAAATTATTGGTGGGGGAAATACAACGATTACTAATAAGTTTGAAGCATCTAACATAAATAATCAAAATGCGACAGCGCAAGTTGATATTCCTATAGCAGAGAATAAAAAAGACCTTACGATTGAGTTTGTCGATAAGATGGGAAACACACGTTATACGTCAATCCTGTTGTCGGCAACAGTTGGTGAATTTGTGAAACTAAAAGAATTAGCTGAAACGGAAGGAACAGAAGTGTTTAATGCGATAAAAACTGTAGAAAGTGACGGTTACAAACTAGTTCAGCGTCCTTTGGATGAAGCATCTGTTGAAATTATCGATGGAGAAAATCGTGTGCAGTATGTCTTTGATGGTAAATTGATCCTATTTTCCGCTCCAGATGTCATTGATTTTAAAACCCAAAAGTATGATGGTAAAACAACACGTGTGAATGCACCAGATTATTATGGGGCTGATCTGGTTGTAAAAGATGGACGAGCAGTCAAAGAAAGATGGACCTTGACCGCAAAATTGGACAAAGAATTGACTTCGACTGATCCAACCGCACAAAACAGCGTATTGAAGAATGCAATCCTTTATTTTTATAAAGGAAACAAGATTACCTTAAGTACAGGCGCCGAAATGATTATGCGTGACACAAATAAAAGTGATCAAGAATTATATAACATTAGTGATACTTGGTTGGGCACTCAAACGGGTGACGGGTTCAAATTAGAAGTCGATCCAGGTGACGTAAAAAAATTAGGAAGTTATGAAGCTGAAATTTTGTGGGAACTTGCAGCGACGCCAGAATAAGAAAGGGAGGAAAAGATGATTAAACAATATAAATTTATATATTTAATGTTGCTATTTCTTCTGTTTGGGGCGTCGCTTATTGAACAAAATGCTTATGCAGATGGAGGTCAGGTGACGACTAGTGGGGTTGTTGGTTTTTACGAAGAGTCAAGCAGTGAGCCTCCAATATCAAGCACAAGTGAGTCAGTAACAAATAGCAATTCAAGTGAGCCTCTGATAGCCAAACCCAAAGGTCGATTACCAAGTACCGGTGAGATAATAAGCAATCCGTTTACGTGGTTAGGCTGCTTGTTAGCAATTAGTGCGATGGGATTGTTCTTATGGGTGAAAAATAAACGGCAGAACGGGGATGAAGACTGATGGATAAAATGACAAAAGTCGGTTTACTTTCCTGTGTGACGAGTTTAAGCTTATTTGTTACTTCAATTGTTTTTGTAGAGCCTGTTTTAGCAGAGAGCGCTGAAAGAATAGGAAAAGGAAAGATAGAAATGATCGGTGGTATACCAAAAGATCCGATTGATCCTGAAAATCCTGAAAAACCAGTCGATCCTGGTCCAGGACCTTCAACTGACGGACCTTTACGAATTGATTTTGTCTCCTCTTTTAATTTTGGAAATAATAAAATTGAAAAGAGAAATCATCATTTCTTCGCTAATGCCCAATTGTTTCACGATGGAACGACGGCCAGAGGAAGTTATATTCAAATCACAGATGAGCGTTCAGAAAAACTTGGTTGGACCTTGCAGGTTCGACAAGAGTTTCAATTTAAAAATTCTGTTATTCAAGAAAAAGACGAACAAGAATTGAAAGGGGCAACTCTTTCATTGGATCATGGGTGGGCTAATAGTATCTATACATGGGAAACGGCTCCTGTTGTGACAAAAGATACGATTGAAATTACAGAATTAGCCACAACGCAAAATATTGCGATTGCTGATGTAGGAAGTGGCAAAGGTCAGTGGACCATTGAATTTGGCGCTTCAGAAACAAATACGAACAATCAAAAAAATACACTTTTTCCTAAAACTACTCCTTCTGGTGAAGCCGTATTAGACTCAGAATTTGAAAATCAACTGGTTTATGGAAATAAGGCAGTTGCCTTGTCTATTCCAAATGGAACAGTGATTAAACCTGTTCAATATGAAACGGAATTAACATGGATACTGGCAGCTTTGCCAAATTAATTGGAGTTAACTTGTGAATAACAAGTAACTATATAAAAAAATAACACACACAATATTAGGAGGAAACAAAATGAAAACAAGAACACTATGTGCAGTTGCTTTAACAGCAATCATTTCATCATCACTAGTAGGCGGTGCCGCAGCATTTGCTGAAACTACTGAACACAGTAAGGCGGGTAAAGGGATCATCGAAATCATCGAAGATACTGACGATAATGGCGATATTGATCCTGAGAAAGAGGGCGGCGGCATTATTCCAGATCCTGATACAGTTGATAAAAATACAGTGCCAGGTGCAATTACTATCGATCGAGTGGCTGTATTGAATTTTGGAAAACAAAAAGTGTCAACAAAAACTGAAACATATACAGCATCAGAAATTCCAGTAACAGAAATTGCAGCAGATGGTACTGAAAACCCAGATAAAACAGTTCGTGGACCTTACGTACAATGGACGGATAAACGTGCAGGGGAAGATCACACGTATGCAATCAAAGCGGAATTAACGAAACAATTTACGCTTGTAGGTAACACAAAAACATTAGATAAATCAACAATTAGTTACAAAAACGGATTATTAAATTCAACACAAGAAAATCTTGCATACTGGCCAGCAGGCGAACCAGGCAACTTTACATTAGGAAATGGTACGGATAATGAAGGTGCTGGAAAACAATTAGTATTTGATAATACTAAATCAACAGGTGCTGTTGGTTTAGGAACATATTCAGCAGAATTTGGACAATCAGCAGACTTTTTAGCAGAAAATATCAAACGTCCAGGTGCACCAACAGCTGGAATAGGTGAAGCAGCTAGTTCAGTTTCTCTAAAAGTTCCAGCACAAACAGTTGAATTAGGAGCTTATCAAGCAGATATCACTTGGTCAATTGAATATACACCAGCACCATAAACGTTTAGATATCGAGTAAAAAGTGTCTATTATCAAGAAACATGTCACTTATTGAACCATAACAAGTATAGGAGGCTGGCAGGTTAAAATGTCAGCCCCTGTTTATTACAAGTAAAGGATGAAGGGCCAAATGAAATTAAAAATAACATACGTTTTATACCTGATGATGACACTTGTCGGAGTCTTAGGTACAACTCTCTATACATATGCAAACGAACCATCCGCTGCTGACGCACAGGGGGCAACAGGTTTTTATTATGAAATCAACTACCCTGAAAATCAGAAAGAGAAGAAAGGCTACTTCGATCTGAAGATGAATCCAGGTCAAAAACAAGAAGTAAGCTTATCATTGAAAAACTTTGGTGAAGAAGAGGTGACAATTGGTCTCAGTCTCAATGGAACCAGAACCAATTCTAGCGGTGTTATCGAATATGGTCCAAGTAAAATCGAAAAGGATCCATCACTAAAATTTGATTTTGTTGACCTAGTAAAAGCACCCGAAACAATTACGCTAGCTCCTAAAGAAGAAAAAAGCGTGCCAATCACAATCACGATGCCTGACACATCTTATGATGGAATCGTTGTTGGCGGTATCCAATTGAAAACAATAGAAGATGAGAAGAAGGTCAAGGAACCAGTCAAAGAAGGTGCCAATATTGCCAATAAATATGCGTACGTAATAGCAATGGTCTTACAAGAAACAGAGAAAGAAGTTCAGGCGGAATTGGCATTGAATAAAGTTGAAGTAGGTCAGTTCAATTATCGTAATACTGTATTTGTAGATGTCTCAAACATCAAGGCTAATTTTTTACGAAAACTATCAATGGAAGTTCAAATAACGCCAAAAGGAAAAGGAGAAGTTCTTTATGAGACTAAAAAATCTGAAATAAATGTTGCTCCGAATACCTTCTTGCGCTTTCCTGTCACAATGAATGGTGAAAAAATGCTCCCAGGAAAGTATACAGCAAATATCTTAGCAAAAGCTGGTGATCAAAAATGGGAATGGCATGAGGAGTTTACGATCACTGATGAACAAGCAGACAAGTTTAATCAAGAGGATGTCGATTTAGTTCGAGAAAAAGGTGTGAATTGGCCACTAATTATTGGAGTAGCAGTTGGAATCTTTACCTTTGTTGTACTTATTTTAGTTATTAATCGTTTAGTAAAAGATAGAAAGAATAAGAAAAAAAAGATGCGAAAGAAGCAGAAATAAATTGATCGAGGTAGGTTAAAGAAATGACTGTATTAGAAATAACTATCCGAGTGTTACTTATTTTGACTTTACTCAGCGTATTGCTTTTTATACTCTTTCTCTTTTTCTTTATCAAAACGGCGAAAGAAGTAAAATTTGTCGAAAAAAAACGCAGTAAAAATACGAAAAGAAAGCGCCAGCTGGCACGTAAGCGAAAACAGTTACGAATCGAAAAGAAAAGAATGAAGCGTCGGACAATCCTCTTTATGGTGTTAGCAACTCTGTTTTTGGGAGGGAGTCAATTCGTTTCGTATTACCAATCAATGACCTTAAGTAAAGAAGATGAAGATGTCATTGTGAAAAGCTATTTTTTACTAAATGATTTTGATCAACAACTAGAAAACGCAAAAACAGAAAGTGAAAGTAAGGATAAAATAGATGGAAATATCCGTTATTTAGCTGGGGCTATCACTAGCTATGGAGCGAACAAAGCTAGTGATTTGAATACGGAAGAAGGGCAACTAGCACTCAATCGCTACTACAAAGCAATGCTAGATATCGGAACTAATGCCATGCGTATGACAACTGGCATTTATGGAAATGAGGAAATAGCTTCAGACTATCAAGCAGATATAAAACGAGCTCGAGTTTATCAAAAGAAAGTATTTGAACTATATAAAGTCGACGAATCTGCCTTGAAAAAAAGCAAAAGTAATTCTTGATTAGGGCTGACAAATGAGCATAAACAGACAAGCCAGACCAACACAAAACGAACGATCAAAGATTGAGCAGATAAAATCAAAGCGAAAGAAAAATCCGAGCAAGAAATCGAGAAAAAGAAAACAGCAACAGCAAAAAAGACAGGCTAGTAAACAAAAAAAACGTAATCAGTTTATTCGTGAAGGGTTATTTAGTTTATTTTTACTAGCAATATTAGTCTATGGTCAATCTTTTTTCTTTTTTAGCTTAGCGAAATCAACGAGCTATGCCATGAGCCCAACGTTAAAGTTTGGGACGTATGTTTTAGTTGAAAAAACACAAAGAATTCAGAGACTAGATGTTGTTTTGATCAAACGGGAAAATGCACAAAAAACAGAAATAAAGCGCATCATCGGGTTACCAAATGAAAAAGTAGAATATAAAAATGATCAACTGTTTATCGACGATGAAGAACGAACGGAACCTTTCATCACAGAAGAGAAAAAATCAGCTCGTAAGAATGAATTCATGTATACAAAAGATTTTACCCTAGCTGACTTAACTGGGGAAACAACATTAGCAAAAGATTGTTATTTTGTCTTGGGAGATAATCGGTTGTATTCAACAGATAGTCGTGAATATGGTTTAATTAAAAGAGCAGAAATTATCGGAGTTGTAAGTACGCGTTTTTAACTAGGTTAAAGTTAATGTGTCTTAAGTCTAAAGCATGAAATAAAACTGTTCACAGGTTTTATCTCATGCTTGTTTTTTTATCTAGAGAAAATATCAGGATTTCTAGTTCAATAAAGGCAAGTGTGGTATACTATTTAGGAGTAAATTCAAGAGAATGCTAGAAGGAGGATGTTTCTACATGTCAGAAAAAGAAACATTTTATATCACTACCCCGATTTATTATCCAAGTGGACAACTACATATCGGCAATTCATATACTACAATTGCCTGTGATGCGATGGCCCGTTACAAACGCTTGATGGGCTTTGACGTGTTTTACTTAACAGGTGTGGATGAGCACGGACAAAAAATTGAAAATAAAGCTTCAGAATTAGGCGTTACACCGAAAGAATATGTCGATAAAATGGCGGCAGATGTTCAAAAATTATGGAAAACACTTGATATCAGCTATGATAAATTCATCCGTACAACAGATGATTACCATAAAAAAGCCGTTCAGCAAATTTTTGACCGCTTATTAGAACAAGGCGATATTTACCTTGGTGAATACGAAGGCTGGTACTCTGTTTCAGATGAAGAATATTTTACTGAAACACAATTAGCAGAAGTCTATCGTGATGACGAAGGCAAAGTGATCGGTGGAAAAGCACCAAGCGGCCACGAAGTTGAATTAGTCAAAGAAGAATCTTATTTCTTCCGCATGAGTAAATATGCGGATCGTTTATTAGATTACTACAATGAACATCCAGAATTCATTCAACCTGAATCACGTAAAAACGAAATGATCAATAACTTCATTAAACCAGGCTTAGAAGACTTGGCTGTATCACGTACGACATTCTCATGGGGCATTCCATTGTCTAATGATCCCAAACATGTGGTTTATGTTTGGATCGATGCTTTGTCAAACTATATCACAGCTTTAGGCTATGGCTCAGAAGATGATAGCCTGTTCCAAAAATATTGGCCGGCAGATGTTCATATGGTTGGAAAAGAGATCGTCCGTTTCCACACGATTTATTGGCCGATTATGTTAATGGCCCTAGAATTACCGTTACCCAAGAAAATTTTCGGTCACGGCTGGTTATTGATGAAAGATGGAAAAATGTCTAAATCTAAAGGCAATGTCGTTTATCCAGAAATATTAGTTGATCGCTACGGCTTAGATGCATTACGTTATTACTTATTACGAGCAATCCCGTTTGGTAGTGACGGTGTCTTTACGCCAGAAGACTTTGTTTCTCGTTTAAATTATGATTTGGCGAATGATTTAGGGAATTTATTGAACCGTACGATTGCGATGATCAATAAATACTGTGAGGGACATGTTCCAGCATATGCCTCTAAAGTGACACCTTTTGACAGTGAGTTATCCACAACTGCTGCGAATGTGATCGGTAAATACCATGAAGCAATGGAGAAAATGGAATTCAACACAGCAATTGCTGAAGTTTGGACCTTGATTTCACGTGCGAATAAATATATCGATGAAACACAACCATGGGTTTTAGCCAAAGATGAAGACAAGAAAAATGAGTTAGATAGTGTGATGGTCCACTTAGCTGAAAGTTTACGCATTGTAGCGATTCTGTTACAACCAGTGATGACTGAGACACCGACAAAAATCTTTGAACAACTAGGCTTAGATCCTGATACGATGAATATGGAAGAGATCCACTTCGGTGAGTTTCCAACAGATGTCAAAGTTATTGCGAAAGGAACACCAATTTTTCCTCGTTTAGAGATTGATACAGAGGTACTTTATATTCAAAAGAAAATGTCTCAAAATACGCAAACGACAACAGAAGAAATCAAATGGGATCCAGAAGAAACGGAACTTATTTCAACAAAAGACAAAGAAATCAAGTATGAAGATTTCGATAAAGTAGAACTAAAAGTAGCAGAAGTCATTGATTGTAAAAAAGTTAAGGGTGCTGATAAGTTACTACAATTCCGTTTAGATGCAGGAGATGAGCAAGATCGTCAAATCCTTTCAGGTGTTGCAGAATTTTATCCAGATCCAAGTGCTTTGATTGGTAAAAAAGTCGTGATTGTTGCAAACTTGAAACCAAGAAAAATGCGTGGGCAGATCAGCCAAGGAATGATTCTTTCCGCTGAATCGCCAGAAGGCAAATTACAAATCATCGACGCACCAAAAGAAATGCCAAATGGTGCAATTATTGCCTAATAAAAGTGACATTAGAATTAATAGTTCAAAAAAGCAATTAACAGCTTGTTAATTGCTTTTTTATATAAAATGTATATAAATGATTAATAATTTGACAAATATTAGTTATTTATAAGAAAATTAAAAATATTATAAACAAGCATATCAAAAATGATGTTTTTATTGTATTATTACTTAGAGTCATAAAAAAAAGAGTAATCTACAAGGAGAATGTAAAATGAGAATGAAGAAGTATATGATGGGGATCATTACAGGAGTTGCAATTTTTTTATTAGCAGCGTGCGGATCAGATCCGAGAAAAGAATTTACAAATGAGCTGTTTAGTTCTAAAAGCAAAGACTACAATGCTGCCAGCTTTGAGATGAAAATCAAAGACTTGACGTATGATGGTGATGAAGGCGGCGCGTATGTAAAAATGATTGCCAGCCAATTAAAAGACATGAGTATTGAAGGAAATTATGCAATTGATGATAAAAAAGATACTATGGAAATGGAGATCACAGCGAATCTATTTGGAGAGAAATTACCTTTCCAATTCGTTGGCAGTAAAGACAACTACTATATGTCTACTAGCTTTGTCTCAGGTTTGTTAGATCTAGCGAATTCATTTGGTTATCCACTTGAATTAAGCAAAAGCGATTTAAACGAATTAAAGGGCAAATATATCGACATCGCTCAAGCAGGCGATACGCTTACATCAGGTGAGTTAGACAAGAAAACAAATCCATTGAAGAACAAGTCATTTACGAATGCTGAAAATTCTAAAATGGGCAGAGAAGTTAAAAAATTGATCGAAAGCTTCGACAAAAAATCTTTTACAGCAGATAAAGATGTCGTGACACATACGTTTACTAAAAAAGAAATTATCAAGATAATGGAAAAAATAGACGAAGTTGCCAAAGAAAACAAAGAGTACAAAAAGTCAGATAGTGAAAAAGAAATGAAAGATGCTATCAAGTCATTGAAAAATGATCTAGATAAAATGGATATCAAAGTCAGTATCAACGAAAAGACGAAAGCTGTCGATATGGAAATGGCTTTAGCTGCTACGGATGAAGATAATGCTGAAATGAGTATTGTGATGTCAATTTCCACAACACCGAAAAAAAATAGTGGAAAAATCAAAATGCCAAGTAAAAAGGAAATCATCAGTCAAGATAAGTTAGAAAGTATTTTAGAAAATATTACTGGAGCTGCTACAAATGATTCAGAATTAGATGATGATTCGATCGATTATAGTGACTTGAAGGATGATCCGGAAATTCAAGAAATGTTGGATGCTCAATTAGATGAAATGATCGAGCGGATTGAAGCAAATCCAGAAGCTGTAACAGAAGAAAAAGCAAAAGAAGTACGTGAAGAAGCGAAAGAATATCTTAATGATAAGCAAATGAAAAAATTAAACGATGCGTTGGATAAAGCGTTGAAAGCTGGAACAGTTTAACAAAAAATGATGAAAAACAATGTTTCCTGTAGCTAAATCATAGATTTGGCTATTGTGGAGAACATTGTTTTTTTCTACATATGTTCTTGACTTGCTGGAATAGGTTATAATAGTCAATAAGAATTCTTAGGGTAAGGAGGCCCCATATGTGTGTATTTTGTGAAATAACAGATTTTGTTATTGAAAATGAATTAGCTGGTGCTTTTTATGATAAATTTCCTGTTAGCACCGGGCACCTATTGATCATACCCAAAAGCCACAGAATGGACTATTTTGATTTATCTATAGCAGAAAAGCAAGCAATCGAGGAGCTACTTCAAATTGGCAAAAAGCTACTTGAAGAGACAAATGAGCCTGCGGGTTTTAATATCGGGACAAATTGTGGCATTAACGCGGGTCAAAGTATCATGCATTGCCATATACATCTGATTCCTAGATATCTTGGCGATATGGTAAACCCAAAAGGCGGTGTACGAGGTGTGATTCCTTCAAAACAACATTACTAAAGAAGAGCGGTGATATTAATGCAGTTAAAAGAATTAACGGTAGCAGATGAGCTACGCTACTTAGCTTTTGCAAAAGAGTGGGGCTCTTTAGAAGAAGCTAAAATAACTCCGACATCTGCTAATCTAAATGGGCTGACTTTTTCGGAGTGGCTAGATAAACTACAAAAAGATAAAGATATCAGAAAGAATGATTTTGTTCCAGCAGATACACTATTTCTTGAAGTTGATTGGTGCTGTTCAACTAAGATATGCATTAACGGATAGACTTGTGCAAATTGGTGGGAATATTGGTTATGGAATCGTTCCTTCTGAAAGAGGAAAGGGCTATGCGAATTGGCTACTTGCACAAGCTTTACTTATCTTTCAAGAGCGTGGTTTGTCTAAAGTAATGCTTACGTGTGACAAAACGAATAGAGGATCGCAAAAAACGATCCAAAACAATGGTGGTATCTTGTCTGATGAGTATTCTGTTGAAGGAAAAATAGTCCAGCGGTATTGGATCGAGTTATAGTGTAAAAAATAAACTGTCTCTTATAAAAATTGAGGCAGTCTATTTTTCGTCACATACTTCTTCAGCAACCAGTCGACTAAAATTTTAATTTTTTATTTGATTTAATTCTACGGAAACGAGTTGGTAACAGCATGATCAATAGTGCATAAGGTACGCTAATAATCGACCAAGTCAAGGCTCGACTCAAACTGTTGTTTTTGTACAACCAATTAAGTAAAAAATGTAGACCCAAGATACTAAAGGCAACAAAAATCAAGACCGCATACGTCGGTTCATTTTTGATAGTCGCTCTAAAAATACTGCCGATTAAAGGGACGAGATAAAAATAAGCACTAGTTAATGAAATCCGCCAACTTTTTGCGATAGTCCCAAGGTTTATCAAGAAAAATACAATAGACAGTACAATTCCAAGCGGTGGAAAAAAGGCGATCAAAGCGGAATATACAGCACCCCATAAAAGCATCAAGGGACCTTTTACAATTGCCGCAAGACCAACAAAAATTGCTATCAAAAGAAATTGCTGCGTCATCGTACCATAAGCTAACAACCCAAAAAGAATCAGTAATACCCAGTGCCAAATCGTATTGACTTGAGGTTTTCGTTGAATCGTTACGTTTTTTTGAATCGTAGTTTTTAGAAAGTCAGATTCTTCAAAGAAATTTTTCAAAAAGCACTCACTCCTATCAAATTAAAAATCAGACTGGAGTTAAGTTTACTGCGAAGTAGATAAAAACACATCGGACTAAAGTCGGTTTTTTCCGATTTTTTTATTCAGGCACGGTTGATTCTTGCACTGTAACAACCTCTAGCTGCATTGTGAACATCAACGAAGGCAATTTTGTCATTTGCTAAAATATGACTGATGACCTCTGGCGTTAAACTTTTAGGTTCATAGAGGTACGCATCAATGATCATTCCCAAGATATCGTAGCAGCGAAGAGAAGTAAAGCGATCATAAATAACGGAGGGAATTTCATTTAGTTGTAAAGCTGATTCGCCTTTTCCTAAGGTAACGAAAATAGGTCCAGTTGCGTCATAAGGAGATTGCATACTTAAATGGTGATAGTTCAATAAATAGGTGGTCTCACCTATTAGACCTTCTTTCAACGAAATTCTACACGGAAAGCCAGGGGAACTGTCAACAATCTGTTTTTTGATATTTTTTGCTTCTAATTCTTCTGTTGTCATGGCGTTTAACCAAAGAAAATCTTTTCTTTTGAGACCAGTGATTAAAAAATTATTTTTCATATTTAGTACCGTCCTTTCTCTAGTGAACAGTAGCAGTATACTCAAAAAAATCGTCTTTTTCTTTCGAAAAATGGACAGTAAATTTTTTTTGTATTGCTTTGGACTAGTTAAGAAATTAGTTAGCTATTTTAGCAAATATAAAAGCGTGAAACCCTTTAAATTCAAAGAGTTTCACGCTTTTTTTAACAGTTTAAAGTCCTAAGTTTAATTATTCAAGCGCAAGCAATGTGGAAAGCTCTCCAATATAAGGCAGAAATACTTGTTTCATCCCACGAGAAATAGCTGTATAAAGAATTTTTTTCTCGCGCTCCGTTGTTCCATAACGCAATGTCGAAGGATCGTGAATAATCACATTATCAAACTCAAGGCCCTTAGCCATATCAATTGAAAGAATTTGGGTAGCATTCGTATTATTTTTTTGGGACAACTGATGCTCTAATTCTTCCGCTTCCACCGCGTTTTTCGTAATGATCACAGTCGCTTCTTCAGAGGACAATGAGCCTAAAATTGAAATAAGTTTCTCTAAATATACTTCTTGATCGTTACAAGAAATAAACACAGGTTTCTCGCCATCTTTTCGGATCGAGACAATGTTTAGTTTCTCATGATTTGTCACTAAAGTCTGAAAGAGCTGAGTGATTTCTTTACTTGAACGATAACTATTTAATAATTGATAAGAGGTAACTGAACGGCTGGACGCCGATAATAATTCTTGTAGATCAATAAAACTAATCGACGTGTTAAAAATCGCCTGATTTTCATCTCCTGCTAAGGTAAAGTTAGCTTGTGGGAATAATTTAAGCAGTAAAAGAATTTGAGCTTCAGTATAATCTTGTACTTCATCCACCAAAATAAACGCCATTTGTCTATTCGATAAATCTTCAATAAATTTATCTTTGAGCAATAACAAAATCACTACTTCATCTGCAGTATAGGCTGTTGTTACTCTTTCATATGAAACCTGTTGATAACGCTGATACAATGCTTCAAAAAGCAACCATTGGTCGAACCAAGCGACGTCAGTAATCGCATCTACCACTTTGCGGTATTTTTGCTGTAGTCGTTGAAGCGCATACGCTACTAATTGTTCCTCATCTTCTGCATCAAACGTTGTATCAAAATAGCGCAATTGTTCTGCTTCAGTCAAATCTTGCATCTGATCGATCATTTGTTTAGACTTCGATTGTTTGATCAAATAACGATTCCACAAACTTGAAAGTTTTTCTTTTGTTGCAGAAAGTCTGTCTCTGATTGATAAAGTAGTTGGTGTTTCTTGATATAAACCAAAAATCAATTCAGCAGAAAATATCGGTTTACGTTTGAATAAAATCGGTTTAAATAATGATTGTTGAATCAAAGATGCATCTTGGAAAGCTTGAATAAACGCCACAAAATTCTGCGATTGAATCACTCTTTGTTGGGCATTGACTTGTTCAGCAGTGATGCGTTTGAAATAGTCGGATTCACTTTCAATTGGCGCTTTTTCACGAAAGGTAAATTTAAGAAACTGCAACAACGTCAAATTTAAGGGATTCCGTTCACCTAAATTCGGCAACACTTGAGAAATATAATCAATAAAGGTTGAATTGGGTGAAAGCAGTAAAATATCATCAGCGGTAATTTTGGTCCGATGATTATAAAGTAAATAAGCAATTCGCTGCATGATCGCAGAAGTTTTTCCACTACCAGCAATTCCGTTGACCAAAAGCAATGGGTGGCTTTCATCTCGAATGATTTCATTTTGTTCTTGCTGGATTGTTGTGGTGATATCTTTCATGTACTGAGAAGAATCAGCCTCTAGTGAATGAAGCAAAATATCATCTTGGATCGCAAGACTGGTATCGAAAAAGTTGAGCAACCGATCCTCTTCAATAATCAATTGTCTTTTTAAATTTAAGCTAACAGGTATTTCTGTTTTGTTGACGTAATAACTGCTGTCACCTAAAACATTATTATAAAAAAGTGAGGCAATTGGCGAACGCCAGTCATAGATTCGTGATTCACCGTCAAGATTTGTAAAGTCATTCATCCCGATATAAAAGACATCACGATCAGAATCGTCATCTAAGAAGGTTACATCAATTTTTCCAAAATAAGGGACTTTCAGTAGTCGTTCGACTTTTTCTAGTTGTTTAGCAGCCGTCTCATTTTGAATGTTTAACTGATCGATTTCTCTATTTTTCATTTCCATCATGGCAAACGTTTCTAAGTTATCTGAGTAACTATCAAAATTTAGTTTTGTATCGCCGCTAAATTGCTCTAACACCGATTTTCCAGTCGTGTTGACTTCATCGATAGCGGTTTGATAGGTGTCTTTTGCTTGGCTCAATTCTTCATAAACCTGTTGCAGATGTTGGGTTTCTTGTGTGCGATCGTTTGACATATTGGTTCCTCCTGACATAAATTGCCGTGACCGAATAGTATAAGCTATTTTTTTGAATAAAGCAATTATAAGAAGCTGATAATTTATCGGTGCTGTCCATTCAGCTTTTGGCTAAAATGTGATAAAGTATAGAAGACAGAGGAGGAGTTTACTTGATTTTTGATTCTCATACCCATTTAAACGCAGAACAATTTAATGAAGATATTCCAGAAACAATTGCACGTGCGAAAGAATTAGGTGTAACAGAGATGGCCGTGGTTGGTTTTGATACACCGACGATCGAAAAGTCTCTGGAACTTAGTCAACAATATAAAGAAATCCAAAGTATTATCGGCTGGCACCCAACCGAAGCTGGCAGCTATACGCCAGAAATCGAAAAAAAACTGCAGCAATTATTAACGACACCCAAAGTAGTAGCCCTTGGCGAAATCGGTTTAGATTATTATTGGATGGAAGATCCAAAAGAAGTACAAGATCGTGTGTTTCGTCGTCAAATCGCGATCGCTAAAGAGATGAATCTGCCAATCAGTATCCATACACGAGATGCGATGGAAGATACTTATAACATTTTAAAAGAAGAAGATATTCGTGATATCGGTGGAATCATGCACAGCTTTAGTGGTGACCCTGAGTGGATGGCAAAATTTTTAGAGATGGGGATGCATATTTCTCTAAGTGGCGTTGTGACGTTCAAAAAAGCGCTGGAAGTGCAAGAGGTAGCTAAAGCAGTCCCGTTAGATCGTCTATTGGTCGAGACTGACGCACCGTATCTAGCACCTGTTCCCTATCGAGGCAAACGTAATGAACCAGGCTATACTCGTTATGTAGTGGAAAAAATCGCAGAACTACGAGAAGTTCCCTTTGAAGAAATAGCTAGACAAACAACAAATAATGCCCATCGCTTATTTAGGTTAGCCGAATGACAGATAAGTTGCGAATTGAAGAAATTATTGTCGTTGAAGGAAAAGACGATACCAGACGAATTCAAGAAGTTGTCGATGTAGATACGATTGAAACGATCGGATCTGCAATCAATGAGGATATTTTAGAACAAATTCAACATGCGCAAGAAACGCGCGGGGTCATCATTTTTACTGATCCAGATTTTTCAGGTGAAAAAATTCGCAAAACGATCATGGAAGTTGTTCCTGATGCTAAGCATGCATTTCTCTCACGAAAGCTAGCTGCGCCTAAAAAAAGAGGGAATAGTTTAGGCGTGGAACATGCCAGTGATGAAGCGATTTTAGAAGCACTAGAAAAAATTGTGACACCTGTTAACGGGTCTGATGATTACCAAGAAATACCTAGACAAACCTTGATCGAATATGGTTTAATAGCGGGAGCTCGTGCAAAAGAGCGTCGTGAAAAATTAGGGGACGAATTGCGCATTGGCTATACCAACAGTAAGCAATTGACCAAACGCTTGAAAATGTTTCGTATTACAGAAAAAGAACTGATAGACGTAATGAATAAGATAAACGAACTACCTAGTGAAAAATCGGAGGAATCAATTTGACAGAATATAAAGAAATAGCCACGCCTTCAAGAACCAAAGAAATTTTGAAGAAACATGGCTTTTCATTCAAAAAAAGTTTAGGACAAAACTTTTTAACAGAACCGAATATCTTACGTAAAATCGTCGAGACGGCAGGGATCGATACGCAAACCAATGTAGTAGAAGTAGGTCCCGGTATTGGGGCATTAACCGAACAGCTAGCTAAAAATGCTGCACAAGTTTTGGCGTTTGAAATCGATGATCGTCTGATTCCTGTTTTAGAAGATACGATGAGTCCCTATCGAAATGTCACAGTTATTCATAATGATGTGTTAAAAGCAGATTTAGTCGGTACAACCAAAGTGGTCTTTAAAGAAGAGCTTCCGATCAAAGTCGTTGCCAATCTACCTTATTACATCACAACACCGATCATGATGCACTTTTTAGAATCTGATTTAGAGGTACAAGAAATGATCGTCATGATGCAAAAAGAAGTTGCAGATCGCATCTCGGCAAAACCCGGAACAAAAGCATACGGTTCGTTATCGATCGCGGTTCAATACTTTATGGAAGCAAGCATTGCGTTTATCGTACCAAAAACCGTGTTTATTCCGCAGCCAAATGTTGATTCGGCAATCATCAAATTAACAAAACGTGATAAACCGGCCGTTGAGGTAACGAATGAAAAAGAATTCTTCAAACTAACAAAAGCCTCATTCCAGTTGCGCCGTAAAACACTATGGAACAATTTGATTCATTTTTATGGTAAAGATGATGGAACCAAAGCTTGGTTGACTAATAGTTTGACAGAAGCAGAAATCGATCCTTCACGTCGAGGAGAAACCTTGTCGTTAGTGGAGTTTGGTCGTTTAAGTAATACGTTAGAAAAAAATCGTTAAAAAAGTGGATTGAGAAAAATTGCTCTATTTTTCTCAACCTCTTTTTGTTATACAAAATAACGCAGCGAATGTTATACAAAGAGGTTGGAACAGGAGCTGCTTCTATTGACACCGATTATACGGATTTCATGTGGTTGAGATATAACTCGAAGAGTTATGTTCCTATCACAATTTATTTTGACTTTATGTAAAATAATTGGATTGAGATATTGACTTTTTTCAAATATCAAGCATAATTGTAGTTAGAAAGCGCTTTCTTAAATAAGGAGTGATACTGTGGAGAATAAGAAAACAAGAAATGTTACGTGGATGCTGGTAGCTATTTTTCTGGGATACACCTGTATTTATGTTGATAAAACGACAATTGGAATGTCGCTGGTGACAATTGCAAATGATCTAGGGTTTGATCCGCAACAAAAAGGATTGATACTCAGCGCTTTTTTTCTAGGATATACGATTTTTCAGATTCCATTTGGTTATTTATCTAATAAGATCGGGACGAGAAAAATGATGATTACGTCTGTTTTTTTAGTAGGAATTTTTCTTTTCTTATTTGGATTTGGTTTTTCTTTATTGTATTTTATTTTGATCCGGTTTATGACAGGAGCAGTGGCCCATTCAGGTTATCCGTCTTCTGTAAGTACCTTTATTTCACAAGAACTACCAATCGACAAACGCGGACCAGCGCAATCGACAATGATCGCTTCTTCTGGTTTTGCGGCAATCGTAGGACCGTTATTGATCGCTCCTCTTTTACTACAGATTGGTTGGCATAAGACCTATTATTATTTAGGTGTAGCAGTTCTTTTGATCGCCGTTTTAATGTATTTTGTGATCCCTAAAGAATTTGGCGGGGTGAAGGAGCAGTTAAAAAATAAAAATGCGATTTCATTTCGGGAAGTATTGAAGGACCGAAATGTTTGGATTTTAATTTTTGCAGCATTTTTTATCAATGCTGCGATATATGGACTGAATGGTTGGATGGCGACTTATCTGGTTGAAGCTCATGGGCTGGCCTTAACTCAAACAGCCTATGTATCGGCTATTATTGGCTTTTTCACGATGGTAGCTGCAATGGTGGGTGGCGTTGTGGTCAATAAGTATTTCATTGGTAAAGAAAAAAACGTCATTTTCATTGCCACTATAGGTGGAGGGATTTTTGCCGTTTTAGTTTCAGTTGTGGGAACGTTTTTCCTGAGTATGTTGGCGTTAACTTGCGCTGTGGCTTTTGCCAGTTTAGCATTTGCGACATTGATGAGTATTCCGGTGAAAATATTTCCAACAGATGAAGTGTCTGCAAAATATGCAACGATTAATGCGATTGGTGTTTCAGGTGGATTCGTTGCACCGACGATTATTGGTGCATTGATTCAGCTTTCTAATGGTGCTTTCTTTAGTTCATTTTTATTTATAGGTATTTCATTTATTGTTGCTGGAGCAATTACTTTACTCGTTAAAAAAAATGAAGAATCTTAGTTCAGAATTTTGAAAAAATGAAAAGGGTGTGAGAAAATGTGTACAGGAATTACAATTAAATCAATCAAAGGCAATAGTTACTGGGGAAGAACTCAGGAATTTAATTTGTTGCTGGAATATGATGGTGCAATTATTCCAAGAAATTACGATCTGACTGTTTCGTTAGATCATTTTTTTACACGTTATGCTGCGATGGGGGTCTCAATTGCAGGTCAGCCGTTATTAGTGGATGGTGTTAATGAAAAAGGATTGATGGGTGGTTCTTTTTACTTTGGTAATTATAACCGGTATATCAAATCAGACAAAATTCGCGCGATGGGAAAATTACCACTAGCAGGGGCTGAATTTGTGACCTATGCGTTAACGAACTATGCTTCGGTCGAAGAAATTAAAGAGCGGGCAAATCAAGATACGGCAATTGCAATTGTTGATAATCAAATGGGAATTCCCCAGCATTATGTATTCCAAGATGAGTCTGGTGCGTCTGTTGTCGTTGAGCCGTCGATCGATGGTGGGTATGAAATTTATGATAATCCTGTAGGTGTTTTTACAAACAGCCCTAAATTTGATTGGCATTTGACCAACCTTCAAAATTATGTAGGACTAAGTGATACGATAGCACCGGATATTCAGATGGATGATCTTCATGTGTTTTCAAATGGCAAAGGGTCTGGTTTACGAGGGATTCCAGGAGATTTTACCCCACAATCTCGATTTGTTCGCGCAGCGTATTTAAAGCATTTTTCGGAGACAGTAGACGACGAACAGGCAGTAGAACAGATTTTCCATATTTTAGATAGCTTTGATATTCCCAAAGGTGTTGTGAAAGTCAGTTCAGATACAGATGTGCAGTATACGCAATATACCAGTGCTTATGATAGTAAAGAAAAGCAAATGTACATTCATTTGTATGAGAATCGTATGATCCAAACATTGTCTTTAACAGCTGGTATATTAGATAGTTCAGCACCTCAATATTTTGAATTAGAGACGGAGCAACAGTATCATTCATTGCCTAAGAAATAGGCACAAAATAAAGTAGATGGAAGAGAATTACGGGAGAGACTAGCCATAGCACCGAAGGAATAAATAATCAGTGGCGCAAACCACTGATCATGAAGATCTCAGGTAAAAGGACCGTAATTGGACATCACTCTGGAAAGCGAAAGCACCGAAGGAGCAACTCTTCAAGAGGAAGACGAATCTCTCAGGTTTTGTACAGAGGAACAGGCATTTTTTTAACATGCCTGTTCCTCTGTTTTTATATAGTTTATCTAGCTTGGAGGTGTCATCGGTTAAGTATTAAAAATACAAAAAAGCAAAGGAGTAGAAAAGATGGATTTAAAAACACCTTTATATGACGCACATCTTGAAGCAGGCGGGAAAATGGTTTCATTTGCTGGTTACACACTACCTGTTCAATATAAAGATAGCGGTGTGATCAAAGAACATTTAGCTGTTCGAAATCAAGTAGGATTATTCGATGTTTCCCATATGGGAGAGGTCGTTTATGAAGGAAAAGATGCTTTAGCGAATTTGCAGTATGTATTAACTAATGATTTTAGTAATTTAGAAGTAGGTCGTGTTAGATACACCTTGATGTGTAATGAAAATGGCGGTGTAATTGATGATCTACTCGTTTATAAATGTAGCGATGAAAAATATTTATTAGTAGTCAATGCAGCGAATAGAGCAAAAGATGTTGCATGGATGAAAGAGCACTTATTTGGTGAAGTCGAATTTTCTGATCAATCGGATCAATTTGTTCAAATTGCGCTCCAAGGCGCATCTGCCAAAGAGATCATTGGGAAACTAACGAAAGAAGAAGAGATTCCTAAAAAATATTATAGCTTTACTGAAAATGCTAATGTAGGCGGTGTAACTTGTTTATTATCACGAACAGGCTACACAGGCGAATTTGGTTATGAATTGTACTGTAAACCAGAAGACGGGATCAAATTATGGAATCTATTGCTGAAGACGGGGCAAGAATTTGGCATCATTCCCTGTGGCTTAGGAGCTCGTGATACCTTACGGTTAGAAGCTGGGATGCCGCTTTATGGTCATGAAATGACAGAAGAAATTACTCCTCTTGAAACGGATTTAAATTTTGCCGTCAAGATGAAAAAAGAAGATTTTATCGGCAAAAAAGCGCTCATTGACAAAGGGGAACCTAAAATTACTCGAATCGGTCTACAGTTAACAGATCGAGGAATTGTTCGTGAAGGAGCTGATGTGTATTTTCATGATAAGAAAATCGGGCAGACCACCTCAGGAACCATGTGTCCATTCATTAATAAAGCATGTGCAATGGCATTAGTTGAGAAAAATAGTGTTGAAATTGGTTCTCCCATAGAAGTTGAGGTTAGAGGCAAAAAAATTAAAGCAGAAGTAGTCACAATACCGTTTGTAAAAAAATAATTGGAAAAGAAGGAGTCGTTTATTATGACAAAAGCTACGGAATTGAAGTTTTCAAAATCACATGAGTGGGTACTTTTTGATGGAGATAAAGTAAGAATCGGTCTGTCTGATTATGCACAGGATCAGCTGGGGGATATCGTTTTTATTGATTTACCAGATGAAGGCGACGATGTTACCAAAGGTGAATCATTTGCAGATATTGAATCTGTTAAGGCTGTTTCAGAAGCGTATTCTCCAATTACAGCTACAGTGACAGCAGTCAATGAAGAGCTTTTGGACAGTCCTGAGCTGATCAATACGGCACCGTTAGATTCATGGTTGATCGAAGTGGAAGGAGTAGACGAAATCGAAGACTTGCTGAGTGCTGAGGAATATAAAAAATTCTGCGAAGAATCTGAGGAGGCATAATGAATGGGTAACTATCTTGGCTCAACGGAACAACAACAACAAGAAATGCTTAAAACGATCGGTTTAAACACCATGAGTGACCTTTATCAGGATATTCCTAAAGAAATGATTGTAGAAAATCTCGATATTCCAGCGGGAAAATCAGAATTTGAAGTACGCCGTATCTTAGAAAATATGGGCAAGAAAAATAAAGTCTTCTCAAGCATTTTTCGTGGTGCGGGTGCCTATAATCACTACATTCCTGCTATTGTAAAGCAAATTGCAGCAAAAGAAGAATTTATGACGTCTTACACACCGTATCAACCAGAAATCAGTCAAGGGTTGCTACAGTCTATTTTTGAATATCAAACAATGATTTGTGAAATTACCGGAATGGATGCGACAAACGCTTCTGTTTACGATGGTGCAACGGCTGCCGCTGAGGCAATCAATATGTGTCTAGAAAAAAAACGCTTAAAGGTCTTGATCTCTGAAACAACGAACCCAATGACGATCCAAACAGCTTTGACTTATTTTAGTTCGAGAGACATCGAGTTTGTCATGATTCCTGAAAAAGATGGAGTGACAGATTTGTCTGTTTTAAAAGAAACACTAGATGATACGAGTGCTTGCTTCATTGTTCAACAACCAAACTATTATGGCGGAATTGAATCCGTTGAAGCAATAGCAGAAATGGTTCACGAAGCAAAAGCTAAATTTATTATGAGTGTCAATCCTGTGGCTAGTACGGTACTGAAAAGCGCTGGTGAAGTCAATGCAGATATTGCTGTTGGCGATTCACAACCATTTGGGATACCATTAGCTTTTGGCGGGCCGTATATTGGTTTTATTGCTACAAAAGAAAAAATGATTCGTAAATTACCTGGGCGTATTTCAGGTGAAACCGTGGATGAAGCAGGTGATCGAGCATTTGTTTTAACACTGCAAGCTCGTGAACAACATATTCGTAGAGAGAAAGCAGCTTCTAATATCTGTTCGAATCAGGCACTGTGCGCCTTAACCAATGCAGTCTATATGAGTACAATGGGCGCTCGTGGCATTCAAGAAGTAGCTGAGCAGTGTTATAGCAAGGCTCATTATCTTTTGGATCGATTAACGCAAATCAAAGGGGTAAAACGAACCAATGATAGTCCGTTTTTCCACGAATTTGTGACAACTTTTCCGGTAGCAAATGAAGTGATTCTGGCTAAATTAGAAGAGCATGATATCTTGGGCGGTTATCCTACAGAGCAAGGGTTACTATGGTGTGTAACAGAAATGAATACGAAAGAACAAATAGACGAAGTCGTCGCATTGGTGAAGGAGTCGTGTGGACAATGAAATTAATTTTTGAACGTAGTGTAGAAGGATATTATAACGAAATGATTTCTCCTTGTGATGTACCAACCACGGCTCTTCCAGAAGAAATGAAACGTCAAAAAGAACTCCATTTACCATCACTGCCTCAACCAGAGATCAGTCGACATTATACAGAACTGGCAGATGCAACATTTGGTATCAACAATGGTTTTTATCCTTTAGGGTCATGTACGATGAAATACAATCCTAAAATCAATGATGAAATGGCTGCGTATCCCGCTTTTGCTAATATTCATCCTTTACAACCAGAGCATACGGTTCAAGGCTCGTTAGAAGTGTTTACTACGGCTGAAATGTTGCTGAAAGAAATCACTGGGATGAATGCGATAACGTTTCAACCGGCAGCCGGAGCGCACGGTGAATTTACCAGCTTATTGATGATCAAAGCGTACCATGAAAAAAATGGTCAGCCGCAACGAAACAAAATTATTGTACCCGATTCTGCTCATGGAACAAATCCTGCAAGTGTAGCAATGACAGGGATGATCACAGTGAATATTCCATCAGATAAGTATGGGTGTGTTGATATTGCAGCTTTGAGAGAGGCTGTCGGCGAAGATACCGCGGGTTTGATGTTGACCAACCCAAACACAGCAGGGATCTTTGATAAAAATATTTTAGAAATTACGAAAATCGTTCATGATGCGGGTGGATTGAACTATTATGATGGTGCAAACTTAAATGCCATTATGGGCGTTGCTCGTCCAGGTGATATGGGCTTTGATATTATTCATTTAAATCTACACAAAACTTTCTCAACACCGCATGGTGGCGGTGGACCAGGATCTGGCGCTGTCGGGTGTAAATCATTATTAAAACCATTTTTACCTGATTATTATCCAGTTAAAGAAGGAGCAGAAATACGCTTTACGAGACCTGAGTATTCGATTGGATTAGTGAAAGGGTTTTATGGTCAATTTTCAGTCTTCTTGCGTGCGTTGACTTATATTCTATTTTTAGGATCAGAAGGAATTTCGTCGGCTTCTAAAGGTGCTGTGCTGAATGCCAATTACATGCTTCATGAATTAAAAGATATCTTTGAAGTGCCATATGGTGAATCATGTATGCATGAATTTGTGATTAGCTTAGATAAATTAAAGAAAGAAACAGGTGTGACAGCGTTAGACGTAGCTAAAGGAATTTTAGACCATCATATGTATCCGCCGACAATGTATTTCCCATTAACTGTGCCGGAAGCATTAATGGTAGAACCACCTGAAACAGAGTCGAAAGAACGGATGGACGATGCGATTGCCGTTTACCGTAAGCTTTATGGAGACGCTCATAAAAATCCAGAAGCCTTTCATGAGTATCCACTACATGCTCAAATCCATCGCGTGGACGAAGTAAGAGCTGCAAGGCATCCAATTGTTCGTTATGATTTTGCTTTGAAACAAGACTAGAAATACAATAAGAAATGTGAGGATGTTGATTGGTACAAGGTGAAGCGTAACGTTGTTACCATGAGTTATCTAGCTACGCAGGCTAGTCTCTCGGAAAAAAGATAAAAATTAAATGTGATAAAGAGCATCACAGTTAATTTTTCCTATTTTTCTGTCGAGACTACACGAGCCTGCTACGCTTTTGCTTTGAAACACAATGAATAAAGTGAATTGATGTTGAAAAGTACAAGGTGAAGCGAAGCGTAACGTTGTTACCTACAGAGTAAGGAGGAAATGTATGAAGTATGATCTAATCATAATCGGGGCGGGGCCCGGTGGGTATGTTGCAGCGATCAAAGCGGCTCAACTAGGGATGAAGGTAGCTCTGGTTGAAAGTGATCGTGTTGGTGGTACGTGTTTAAATCGAGGCTGTATTCCGACGAAAGCGTTATTGCATTCAGCCGAAACAGTTCGTGAAATAAAAAATGCGAGTGAAAACGGCATTCATATCAATGATATTCAAATCAACATGGAAGAAATCTACGCAAAGAAAAATAAAGTTGTTGATACCCTCGTTCAAGGGATCGAAGGCTTGGTCAAAGCAAATAAAATCGAAATGATTTTTGGATCAGCTCGAATCATCAAAGCGGGTGTAATTGACGTTGACGGATCAAGATACGAGACCGAAAAAATCCTGATCGCGACTGGCTCAAAACCAGCGATTCCACCAATTCCAGGCAGTGATTTGTCTGGTGTAGTAACAAGTAACGAACTTTTAAAACAGCCGAATACCTATAAAAAACTGACCATTATCGGCGGTGGAGTGATCGGTGTAGAGTTTGCCTCAATTTTTAATGAGTTAGGCTGTGAGGTAACGATTATTGAAACAGCTAATACACTATTACCAAATTTTGATAGTGAAATTTCAAAAAAATTAGCAATGGTATTAAAAAAACAAGGCATCAAAGTAGCGACAAAATCGATCGTGACCAGTATTTCTAAGGAGGAACAACTGACATGTACCTTTACAACTAAAGGAAAAGAAAATACTGTGACAAGCGATGCAGTTTTGATTGCTACTGGCCGAAAAGCAAGCTTTGAAGGGGTATTTTCAGCTGATTTGAATATAGAAATAGAAAATCAAAGTATTTGGGTCGGTGATTCTTTTGAAACGTCTATTAAAGGTATTTATGCTATCGGAGATGTAGCAAGCCGTGGCACTCAATTGGCTCATTTAGCTTCTGCTCAGGGAGTAAATGCTGTTTTGGCGATGAATCAAAAAGCAGTGGAATATGATTTAGAGGTAATTTCTTCATGTGTTTACACTACACCTGAAATCGCTGCTGTCGGAATAACAGAAGATGAGGCAAACAGTCAAGGAATCTCTGTGAAGGTTGGAAAATACAATATGGCAGGAAACGGCAAAACAATGATTGCAGGGAATTCATTAGGATTCATCAAAGTCATTGCAGATGCACAAAGTGACAAAATCATTGGTGCACAGTTGATGTGTGATCGGGCAACAGATATGGTCAGTGAATTTACGACGGCAATTGTTAACGGTTTGACGATCGATGAGGTAACAGCGATCGTTCATCCACATCCAACGTATAATGAAGGAATAGGCGAGGCTTATGAAAACCTTCAAGGTCTTGGAATCCACACGATCCCTAAAAAATAACAAAAATATAGCAAATAAGCTAAAATGTTTGGTACTATAATAAGAGAATCAACTGGTCCGTTAGTTTTGGGTGCATTATTGGTTTTTACAAAGTCACTTGGTTTAAAAAGAAAAGGAGAAAAAATAATGCTGACAGAAACACAAAAAAGAGTTGCCGATAGTTTAGAAGACGAATTGATCCAAATTAGAAGACATCTGCATCAAAATCCAGAAATTGGGATGGATTTACCGAATACGGTCGCTTTTGTAAAAGGGAAGCTGATAGAATATGGTTATGAACCTCAATCTTGTGGAGACTCAGGTATCACAGTAGTTGCTGGTAAAAAAAGCGGAAAAACATTCTTGTTACGTGGAGATATGGATGCACTGCCGATCCGAGAGCTGACTGATTTACCATTTAAATCCGAAAATGGTTATATGCATGCGTGTGGTCATGATATGCACACAACTATGTTGCTTGGAGCAGCAAAATTATTAAAAGAATTTGAAGCTGAGCTAGATGGACAAGTAAAATTATTGTTTCAACCAGGTGAAGAAATTCTTTCAGGTTCTAAAGTTTGTATCGAAAATCATGTCTTGGAAAACCCTAAAGTCGATGCTGGTATGATGATCCATGTTTTTCCGTTTAAGGGATTTAAAGCTGGACAAATCATGCCGACACCGCCAGGAACTTTTATGGCTAGTGCTGATTGGTTTGAGATCAATATTAAAGGACGAGGCGGACATGGCTCACAACCAGAGACATCGATCGATCCTATCAATGTAGCGGTTCATATTTATACAGCGTTGCAAGAACTTTCAGCAAGAGAAATTGGTTCAGAAGAACGCTTTGTTCTCACGATTGGTGAATTTACTGGTGGTACACCTGGCGCTTCAAACATTATTCCAGAAACAACAGTTATGAAAGGAACTTTACGAACATTAAAAGAAGATGTCCGCGAGCATGTCAAAGAACGAATGACAGCAATGGCTGAAAATATAGCCAAAGCCTTTCGTGCCGAAGCAGAAGTGATTTTCACTAATGGTTGTACAACAAATGTGAATGATCCAGAGTTGACAGCCTTTGCCAAAGAATCACTAACAGAAACATTTGGAGCAGATCGAATCGTTGCGATTCCTACATCGACTCCACTTATGGGCAGCGAAGACTTTGGCGAAATCAGTCAGCTGATTCCGACGACAACTGTTTTATTAGTTGCCTCAGAAGAAAATATCAATCTTCATAACCCAGCAATTGTTTTTGATGAATCAGTCTTGATCGAAGGTGCGAAAGTTTATGCAGATACAGCAATGTCTTGGCTGAAAAAAGGTTAAAAATAAAGAATATTTAATGAGAAGGAGGGAAAAAAGTGGTCAAAACAGATATTGAGATTGCACAAGAAGCAATTATGCTACCAGTCACTAAAGTAGCAGAAAAACTAGGTTTGAATGAAGAGCAATTTGAATTATACGGAAAATATAAAGCAAAAATCGAAGTTGATAAAATCAAAACGAACAAAGAAGGAAAAGTGATTCTGGTTACGGCAATCACGCCTACACCTGCTGGCGAAGGAAAAACAACCACAGTTGTCGGCTTAGGTGATGCGTTGAATCGAATTGGCAAAGATGCAATCATCGCTTTAAGAGAACCTTCTTTAGGCCCTGTTTTCGGTATAAAAGGCGGAGCCGCAGGCGGGGGTTATGCGCAAGTTGTCCCAATGGAAGATATTAACCTTCATTTTACAGGGGATTTTCATGCGATTGGTGCAGCGAATAACTTGTTAGCTGCAATTATTGATAATCATATTTTTCAAGGGAATGAGTTAGGGATTGATAATCGCCGTATCACTTGGAAACGAGCGGTAGATATGAATGATCGCCAATTAAGACACGTTGTCGATGGTTTAGGGGCCCGAGTCAATGGTGTTCCTAGAGAAGATGGATTTGAAATCACTGTTGCCTCAGAAATAATGGCTGTTTTGTGTCTGTCCAATGATATCGAAGATTTAAAAGAGAATCTAGCCAATATCATTATTGGATACACATACGATAATCAGCCTGTTACTGCCAGAGAACTGAATGCACAAGGGGCAATGACAGCTTTATTAAAAGATGCAATCAAGCCTAATCTGGTGCAGACATTGGAAAATAACCCTGCTTTGATCCATGGTGGACCGTTTGCAAATATTGCCCATGGCTGTAACAGTGTGATCGCAACGAATACAGCTAGAAAATTAGCAGATTATGTCGTGACTGAAGGAGGCTTTGGTGCTGATTTAGGTGCGGAAAAATTCATCGATATCAAATGCCGCAAATCCGGCATTCGTCCTTCTGCTGTCGTTGTTGTAGCAACTGTTCGTGCACTAAAAATGCATGGTGGTGTACCCAAAGATCAACTTGGTATCGAAAATATTGCAGCATTAACAGACGGATTACCGAATCTTTTAAAACATATCGAAAATACAACGACAGTATTCGGTTTACCAACAGTTGTGGCGATCAATAAATTTCCTACAGATACAGATGCGGAGCTTGAGCTTGTGAAGGAAGAATGTCAAAAACGCAATGTGAATGTAGTTCTTTCAGATGTCTGGGCACATGGTGGTGCTGGTGGTGAAGAGCTAGCGCAAGAAGTGGTTCGTTTAGCAGATCAGGAAAATCATTTTTCATTTGCCTATCCAGACGAATGGCCGATCAAAGAAAAAATCAGTGCGATCGTGGAGAAAATTTATGGTGGAAATGCTGTTCGCTATGAACCAATCGCTGAAAGAGAAATCACTAAACTGGAAAAACTTGGGTTCGGTCATTTACCGATTTGTATGGCTAAAACGCAATATTCATTTTCAGATGATCAAACGAAATTAGGCAGACCAACTGATTTTACAATAACAGTTAGTAATATCAAGATCTCGGCTGGTGCAGGATTTATTGTTGCTTATACAGGAACTGTGATGACAATGCCTGGCTTACCGAAAAAAGCAGCATACGAGAAAATCGATGTTGATTCTGATGGAAAGATTGTTGGTTTATTCTAGTGTAATGACAAAGGGAAAGATAGAAAACCACCTCGATAATTTGATTAGTTTAATCGAATAATTGAGGTGGTTTTTTCTGAATCAAAAATAGAGAGCTGGCTAATTTTTTACTGGAAATTAAATCCAAAGGTGTCTTGACACATAGATGGTTTTACCGTAAAATAAGACATGTCATATATGTCAAGACACATCGGAGGATTATATGAAAAAGAGCTCAGTCAGAAACTTAACGATTGCATCTTTACTAGTGGCGATGGGGATTATCATCCCGATGGTCATGCCCAGAATCACGATTGGACCAGCTTCATTTACTTTGGCTAGCCATGTGCCAGTTTTTTTAGCAATGTTTTTTTCACCAAGCGTAGCGCTGATAGTTAGTCTAGGTACTGGTTTTGGTTTTTTTATTTCAGCGACACCGATTATTGCGTTAAGAGCATTTTCTCATCTGTTATTTGCAGTGATAGGTGCCTTTTATCTGCGGAAACATCCAACGATCGTCTTAGCTAAACATAAGTTTGTATTGTTCAACGGACGTTTTCAATTGTTTAATTTTGTGATTGGCTTAATACATTCTGCTGCAGAATTAGCTGTAGTAAGTGTTTTTTTTACGATGGGAAATTTGCCGGAAACCTATTATACACAAGGATATCTATATTCAATCTTTTTGTTGATGGGTATCGGCGGACTGATCCATAGTTTGATCGACTACAACATTGCTTATTTTGTGGCAAATGCATTAAGTAAACAATTTGATATTCCAGTATTTAGTCAGGCTAAAAAATTGGAGCAAGCAAAAGTGGCTATTCTTCCCCAAGAGATTAAACCACAGCAATAAAAAAGCTGAGCAGCGAATTCATCCGCTGCTCAGCTTTTTTATAACGACTAATAGGGGTTACGGTAATTTAATGACTTGTTCTGTTTCTGGATCGAAGAAATGAGCTTTGTTGATGTTAAAGGCTAAATCAACCATTTCTTCAGGTTTATGGAAATCACGAGCATCTACTTTTGAGATGAATTCCGTGTCGCCTAATTTTGTATAAAGCATTGTTTCAGCACCTAGTAGTTCGGATACGACAACTTCAGAGCGCACTACAGCATCGTTCATTGCATCTAAGGCAACCTGTTCGCTGTGAATATCTTCTGGTCTAATGCCAAAAATAACTGATTTCCCTTCATACCCTTTTTCAACTAATAATTTATTTTTTCCTTCTGGAATGATAAGTTCTAATCCATGACCGTCACGAATGACTCCGTTGTTTAAGGTAACATTGAAGAAGTTCATAGCAGGTGAACCGATAAAGCCTGCAACAAAGACATTGTTTGGCGTATCGTAGACTTCTTTTGGTGAGCCGATTTGTTGAATGAAACCATCTTTCATAATGACGATACGATCAGCCATGGTCATAGCTTCTGTTTGATCATGAGTAACATAAACTGTCGTCGTTTCTAAGCGGCGATGTAATTTTGCGATTTCTGCCCGCATTGCAACACGTAATTTTGCATCTAAGTTAGATAAAGGTTCATCCATCAAGAAGACTTTTGCGTCACGAACAATGGCACGTCCAAGTGCAACACGTTGGCGTTGACCACCAGATAAAGCAGCAGGTTTACGTTGTAAATATTCAGTCAAACCTAAAATTTCTCCAGCGTTTTCCACCCGTTTTTTGATTTCAGCTTTGTCATATTTACGAAGTTTCAGACCAAAGGCCATATTATCAAAAACAGTCATATGAGGATATAGAGCATAATTCTGGAAAACCATTGCGATATCACGATCTTTTGGCGCAACATCATTCATGATCTTATCACCGATAGACAGTTCACCTTCTGTAATATCTTCCAAACCTGCAATCATACGCAAGGTTGTTGATTTACCACAACCAGAAGGACCTACAAAAACAATAAACTCACGGTCTGCAATCTCTAAGTTGAAATCTGTTACAGAATAATTTTCTGCATTATCATATTTTTTATAGACATGTTTTAACGCCATTTCTACCATTGTCGTCACTCTTTTCTTTTTTATTGTATCCTCAGTATAAATGAAAGCGCTATACATACTCAACGGAAGGTTGCACAAGAAAAAATCTTTTTTTTCGTCAAAGTGACAAATAAACAATCATTCCTTTCACTTTATACTATGAGAGTTTGTTATAATGAGGAAAATAAGTGAATTGAGGGATCGACGATGAAAATTGCATTGATAGCGCATGACCGGAAAAAGGAATTAATGGTTAAACTGACCTTGGCATATCAACCGATATTACAAGAACATGAACTATTTGCTACTGGAACGACTGGTTTGAGAATTTCGGAAGCTACAGGCTTGCCGGTGCATCGGTTTAAGTCAGGACCTTTAGGCGGGGATCAGCAAATTGGCGCAATGATCTCAGAAGATAAACTGGATATGGTGATTTTTTTGCGAGATCCGTTGGCTGCTCAACCTCATGAACCGGATGTGACAGCGCTGATTCGTTTGAGTGATGTTTATGAGATTCCTTTAGCGACAAATATTGGGACAGCTGAAATTTTATTAAGGGGCTTACAGGCTGGGTTTGCGGATTTTAGAAATGTGGTTCATGAAACAGATAATAAGCCATTGTCTTTTTAATCATTTTGTCGCTGGAGTTGCTTGCAGCAATGTAGGGAATATGCTATATTGCCTTTAGGCTTAGGCCTAATAAAAACAGAGTAGGAAATAAAGCGTTAAGTGCTGAAAGGATGGGATGTTGCCTTTCGGACGAAGAATATATAAGAGTAGTGAGCCAGCTGTATGAACTATTTCCTTGGAAAATAGATAACCAGTTCGTTTCACTTTTCTGTGATCTAGCTGTACGAACTAGCTCTTCGGAAAAAAGATGAATAATGCTAGTGGCAAAAAGCGCCACAATCAGTATTCCCTATTTTTCTGTCAGAGCTGAACGAGTTCGTTTCGCTTTTCTGTGATCTAGCTGCATGAAGCAGCCTTTGAGGAAAGTAGACAATCTTCACATGGAACAAAAAACGTTCCACGTTCAGATTCCTAACTTTCTAAAAGGCTAAACGCTTCATTCCGCTTTTCTATATTCGCGGTTTTATTTTCGCATTCGCTGCATATTTTGTGTAGCAGCTCTATGAGGAGATGCTAGAAATGAAGAAAAGAAAAATTGATACACGTACCATTACGTTGATGAGTTTACTGATTGCGTTAATGGTGGTTTTTACACGATTTATTTCGTTTGAGACCCAATTTTTACGAGTTAGTTTGACCTTTATTCCAGAATCATTGATGGGGATACTTTTTGGCCCATTCTGGACAGGAATCGGTAGTGCCGTGGCTGACACAGTTGGTATGCTGCTATTCCCAAAGGGACCTTATTTTCCTGGATTTACACTAAATGCATTTATCTCAGGAGCAATTTATGGTTTCTTCTATTATAAGAAAGAGCTGACTTTTAAACGAGTGATTATGGCGACTTTATCTGTTACTTTAGTTATCCATATGTTTTTAACACCGTTGTGGCTCGGCCTGATGTATGGGGTAGACATCTCCAATCTGGCTTGGTGGGTGCCTAGAATAATTAAGAATATCATCTTTTTCCCAATCCAAGTTATTGCAACATACTATTTAGGAAACAAAGTTCCTTACAAACAGTTATTAAATAGATCATTGGCTAATTTTAAATAAAAAAATCCCTCAAACTTTTCAACATTCCAAGAAAGTTTGAGGGGTTTTTTCTGATTTCTAGTATTTTAAATCATAATTGCTTTTTGAATTGTGCTTCATATAATGCATGATAATAGCCATCTGCTTTATGGATCAGTTCATCATGACTGCCGATTTCTACGACAGAACCTTGATCCATAACCAAAATTTTATCGGCGTTTTTAATTGTCGAAAGGCGATGTGCAATCACGAAGCTTGTGCGTCCGTCCATCATTTGCAAGAAAGCATCCTGAATGTTTTTTTCGGTCAACGTATCCACAGAACTAGTCGCTTCATCTAAAATCAACATCGGTGGATCACTGATCATTGTTCTGGCGATCGTCATCAGTTGTCTTTGACCTTCGGAAATTTTAATCCCACTTGCACCAATCAAAGTATCTAAACCTTCAGGCAAACGGGTAACAAAATCAAAAATATAGGCTTTCTTCATAGCAGCTTCGATTTGAGCATCCGTTGCCTCGGCGTTTCCGTAAGTCAGATTATCACGAATCGTGCTGTCAAATAACCAAGTATCTTGCAAAACCATCCCAAAACTTTTACGCAAACTATCTCTTGTGACCTGCGTGATGTTATGGCCGTCAATTGAAATTTGTCCACTATCTACCTCATAAAAACGCATCAGTAAATTGACTAAGGTTGATTTACCGGCACCTGTTTTTCCGACAATAGCAATCGTTTCACCAGGGAGGGCGGTCAAATTAAAGTCTTGGATCAATGGTTTTGAGGGTGTATAAGCAAAATCTACATGCTCAAATATGACTTTTCCTGTAACATTATTTAAAACAAAAGCATGTTCGCCCTCTGGTTTTTCTTCAGATTGATTGATGATTTCAAAGGTACGATCTAATCCAGCTAGAGCCGTTTGAATTTGAGTAGTAATTCCTGATAACTCAATAAACGGTTTAGAAAATTGGCTAGAATAAATAGTGAAACTAGAGATAACACCAATTGTAATTGCTTGATTCCCACTTAATAATAGAAGTCCTCCGACAAGACCAATCGATAGATAAGCTAAATGATCGATAAAACGAGAGAGCGGATTTGTAAGTGAAGAAGAGAACTGTGCTTTTTGACCACGAACATATAAGTCTTGATTCAATGCTTCAAAACGTTGTTGAGAAACGCTCTCTTGTTGAAAGGCTTTGACGATTTTTTGATTTCCAACCATTTCAGAAACATAACCAGAAATCTCGCCTACGATTTTTTGCTGAGCAGAAAAATTTTTCTGAGACGATTTTGCAACGGCCCAATTGACTAGAAAAATAATTGGTGTAGCGATCAAAACAACTGCTGTAAGAAGTGGGCTTAGCTTAAGCATAAAGAAGAATGCAATGATCACCACAGACAGTCCTGAAAATAATTGGTTAAAGACAGCCGAGCAAGCGACAGAAATATTATCCATATCATTTGTAAAACGACTGACGATATTTCCATGAGATGTTTGATCGTAATAATTTAACGGCAGACGATTTAAATGAGCGAAGGCATCTTTTCTAAGTTCTGCCACAGAAAGATAGGAAACACGATTTCCTAAACGTTGAATCAGCCATTGACTGATTACTGTAATGACCAAAATACCAGCTAAAGTGCTAAGAAATCGCAAGAGAATCGTAAAGTCAACAGTGCCCTTCCCGATCATTGTATCCACAGATTTTCCCATATAGTAAGTCATCAAAACGGTCGTTAAGCCACTGAGAATACCAAGAATAACCGCTGCAATCATTTCCTTAGGATAGCGAAGCAAATAGGGCATGAAACGATTAAATGAATTAGTTGCTGTTTTTTTCGTTGTCATTCGTTCGTTTCCTCCTCTTGTGAAGCGACTATTTCTTGATAGGCTTTAGAATGGCGTAATAATTCCGCGTGTGTTCCTAGCCCAACTTGTTGACCGCTAGCTAAAACTAAAATTTGATCTGCTTGTTGAATCGAACTGATTCGCTGAGAAATGATGATAAGCGTCGTTTCCTTTAAATCTTGGCGTAATGCGGTGCGTAAATTTAGATCTGTTTGATAGTCTAAGGCGCTTAATGAGTCATCTAAAATCAAAACGTCTGGTTTATGAATCAAGGCACGGGCAATCGTCAAGCGTTGTTTTTGACCACCAGAAAAGTTTTTCCCACCTTCGTATACTTTGGTATCTAAACCTTCACTTAGACTTTCAACGAAATCTTTGCATTGAGCGGTTTCTAACGCTTGCCAGCAGTCTTCATCAGTCGCATCTTCTTTTCCCCATTGAAGGTTTTCCCGAATGGTGCCTGTAAATAAAACAGCAGTTTGAGGCGTAATGGCGATTTTTTTGCGTAGTTTTTCTATAGACCAGTCACGCACATTAATCCCATCAACGAATAGATTGCCTTCACTGGTATCATAGAAACGGGGAATCAATTGAGTTAACGTACTTTTTCCACCGCCAGTCGGTCCTGTAATCCCCAGAATTGAGTTCTTAGGAATTTTCAATGAAATATCTTTTAAAGCTAATCCAGCGGTTGGTTGGTAACGGAAGGAGACATGATCAAAGACGATTTCTTTTGTTTGACCGTCAGAAGTAATGCCATCGCCTGTTGACTGAATACTAGGATCCACGGACAGCACCTCTTGAACTCTTGATGCTGAGGCTGAAGCGCGTGTAAAAATGATTACCAAATTTGAGACAACGATCAATGCAAGCAACATCTGATTCATATAATTGATCAAAGCCAGCACTTCACCTTGTTGCAATCCGCCAATCTCGACTTTGATTCCGCCAAGATAAAGTAAAGCCAAAATACCAAGATTCATTACTAAGGTGGTAGCTGGAGTCAATAAAGCTGAAATATTTGAAACACGAATATAGATTGAAGAAAGATCATCCGTTACTTCATTAACATGTTTTTCTTCCGTTTGTTTTCTAGCAAAGGCCCGAATGACACGGACACCGCTCAAATTTTGACTGATTTGTCGGTTTAACAGATCCAGCTTTTCTTGAACTTTTTTATATAAAGGCACTGTTGTTTTGATAATGAAATAAAGAATAAGACAAAAAATCGGCAGCATCAGTAGAAAAATCAGTCCCATCTGTACATTGATATAAAAAGCCATAATAACGGAACCGATACTTAAAAAAGGTGCCCTGATCACGAGTCGAATCAACATCGCCAAAGCTAACTGTAGCTGATTGATATCATTGGTCATGCGTGTGATCAACGTGTCCGTTCCAAAGCTATTTAACTCAGCATGAGAAAGTTGGTTGATCTTTTTCATCAATTGATTTCTCAATTCTGTTCCAAATCCTTGGGAAGCAATGGAAGAATAATACTGACAAATCATGACACAACCAAGCCCAATGACTGACATTAAAAGCATCCAACCAGCCATTTGTAGTACATAGGCGCGGTCATTGTTTCTAATGCCCTGATCAACTAAACGAGCCATGAATAAGGGCAAAACTAATTCAAAGCAAGCTTCTAAAAACTTAAAAAACGGGCCAAGGATAATTTGCTTGCGGTATTTGCTTGTATATTTCAGTAAATTGATCATGGTTTCCTCCTAAATTTAAAAGCGGAACAAATCGGTTAATCCTTTAGAAAATCAGAAAATTGGCATTGAAATGTTCTTTGTTTCACTGATAATTTATCTATTTTCCTAATGATTGATTTGTGTAGCTAGATATGGTTAAAGGCTAAATAAGCTAATTGAAATTGATAAAAAATAAGTACGCGTGACTAGAACAAACGTTTCAATATTTTTATTTCAAACGATTGGCTCATTCATTTGAATCGTAGCCATGTAAAAACGATAATATCATCATATTTTTTGTATGTTTCAAAACAAGATAAATAATCTCTTCTATTGTATAACAATCCCTCGTGAGAATAAAGTTGCTCGCATAAAATCATGGTTATTTGTTACAATAGATAGCAAATGCTATTTTAAAGGAGAAAATATATGAATGAATTTGTTAAAATCGTTTTACTATTTTTCATCTACTCATTTATTGGTTGGCTTTGGGAAACTGTTTACTGCTCATTAAAGGCTGGAAAATTTGTGTATCGAGGCTTTTTAATAGGACCCTATTGTCCAATTTATGGTTTTGGAATTTTAGGTGTGCTTTATTTTTTAGAGCCGCTTAGACAAAACATTGTGGTTTTGTATTTACTATCGACGATTTTGGTTACTATTTTAGAGTATATCACGAGCTATGGTCTAGAAAAGCTGTTTCATGCTTCATGGTGGGACTACAAGGATGTCCCTTTAAACATCAATGGTAGAGTCGCATTACCTGTCTCTCTTTTTTGGGGGATCGGTTGTGTATTGATCGTTCGGGTAATTCATCCCAGAGTAATGCTGCTTGAAAGCTTTTTATCCGAAAAATTTGGTTTGATTCTACCAATTGCTTTATTAGTGATCATAATCAGTGATTTGATTTATACCTTAGTTAACATGCAATCATTTAAAAAAGCGACAGCACAGATCAGTACCGCTGTTGAGGAACGTAAACAAGAACTAACAGCTGCCTTGACTGAGAAACGAGATGAACTATCAGCCAATTTTTCTGAGTTAAAAGAATCTGTAGCAGAAGAAATCAATGAACGAAAACAAGCCAAAACAGCTGAACGGGTTTCTTGGCTAGAAGAGTTTAAAGAGACGCCAGCAATCAAAAAAATAGTCGCTCATATGAACTTCAATCAAAAACGATGGGTGCGGAATTATCCTAATTTAAAGCTTAAAAACCTAAAAAACTCTTCTGAAGTACAGCAAATCATCAAAAAAAATAAAAAAAATGTCAAATAAATCTTATTAAGTATAACAGGATATTCGTGTGTCTTATTTGATCAATAAAGGTTGATAGCTAAGTCTTTTTACAGATATTTCCCCACTAAAATGAAGCAGATATTACCATACAATGTTACAGAAAAAGAGGTGTTTTCTCTGAAACGTAACAAATTGTAACAGTATTGAAATAAAATAAGCTCTATAGATTAGTATAATAGGTAGAGTTGGATTTAGTTAGGAAAGGTGTTGGATTCAGTGAAAGTAAAAAAATTGATACCATTTTTAGCTGCTATCATGCTAGTAAATGTTGCTCTTCCAATCGGTGCCGCAGCAGAATCATTAGATGAGCTGAAGGACAAAGAAGCACAAGCCGCACAAACGGGAGAATCACTTAGCGAAGATATCAATACAGCTTTGAATGATGTTAATGAAAAATACGCTGAAATTGAAAAACTCAAAGCAGATATTTCAAAAGCTGAAGAAACAATCAAAAGCTCTGAAGCTGAAATCACAGTGACAGAACAAAGCATTGCACGCCGCAAAGAAGTCGTTGGAGATCGTATGAAGGATATCCAATTGAGTGGGGAACAGCGTACATGGCAAGTATTATTAGATGCTGAAAGTGTATCAGATTTCTTTAGTAAAGCGTATGCGATGACAATCTTACAAAATGCAGAACAAGAAAAGATTGAAAGTCTATCTAAAGATAAAGAAAAATTATCTGATCTTCAAGAAACTGTAAAAAGCAAACAAGAAGAATTGCAAACCAACGAATCAAAATTACAGGATGAAGCATCAGCAATGGATGAACAAGTTGTAACCTTAAAACAGCAATTATCTGATAATCAAGCAGCGTTACAACAAATCGCCAGCCAAAAACAGACAGAAGAAAAACGAATTACAGATGAAAAGAAAGCCGCTGAAGCTCGTAAACAACAAGAGGCAGCAGCTGAAGCTCAAAGAAAAGCTAATGCTATAGCTTCATCAAGCTCAAGCAACAGCTCATCATCGTCTTCTTCAAGTAGTGATTCAAGTAGCAGTTCTAGCTCTAGCAGTGAAGAACAGCCTGTTGTTACACCACCATCTCAACCAGAAGAAACACCAATCACAGGTGGAGACACTGGTAACGGTGGAGCTAATGGTCGAGTACTTTATATGCAATCAACGGCCTATTCGTGGAAAGAAGCTGGTTCAGGCTTTATCACAGCAACAGGGATCGATCTTCGCTCGCAAAGCAATGTGATTGCAGTTGACCCAAGCGTGATTCCTCTAGGATCATTTGTAGAAGTAGAAGGATACGGCTTTGCTGTTGCCGGAGATACCGGTGGCGCAATCAAAGGGAATATTATAGATGTCCATTTCCCATCCGTTGACCAATGTTTGGTTTGGGGACGTAGAAACAACGTTAAAGTGACAATTCAATAAAAAAATGAAGACACTCCTTAGAGTGTCTTTTTTTTCTGTTTTTTCTTAGAGACAAAATAGCGAAGTATAACAAAAATCAGCCGAGACTAGCTCAAAACAAAGAACAGGTTTCCTAGTTAAAGAGCTATAGTTTAACTATGATTATTAAAACAAATTAAAATTGAAAGTGACTGTAATGCATTACTAAAAGATAAATGGTACACTTCAATATAGAAAGTGAGGAATAATAATGATTCGTTTTGCAACAAAAGAAGACGGAGAGGCGATTGCTCCGTTGATATTAGTTATTTTAAAAGATATGGAATTACCTTTATTAAAAATTATCCCTGAAGAGACAATTTTGGCTGTTTTAGCTGAAGCAGTTGCAGATCCAGTCTATCGCTATGGTTATCAACGAGGACTAGTCTATGAACAAGACGGACAGGTTGCTGGAATTGCTTTTGGTTATCCAAATGAAGATGAACCGCTAATTGACGAACCATTGAAAAAAATACTACGTAAATACAATTTGGATGAAGAAATCAGGATATTTGTCGATCCTGAAACCTTACCAAATGAGTGGTATTTGGATACGATTTCTGTTGATGAAAAGTACCGTGGGTTAGGAATCGGTTCTAAGTTATTGGATGCTCTACCAAAAATGGCAAAAAAAGACGGCAAAGAAATCATTGGCTTAAGTGTGGATAAAGCCAACCCGAATGCAAAAAAATTGTATAGTCGCAAAGGCTTTAAAGATGTAGCTGAGATGATGATCAGTGGACATTTATACGATCATATGCAAAAAAAAATCAGCGAATAAACGCTGATTTTTTGTTTCAACAAGTTCCCCAACCAATGATTGGTTTGTGATTTTGATTTTTCTTTTTATTGTACAACCAGTAATCCAATACAGCAGCAACGCAAATACATAAAGGTGCATCAGCATCATTAGCAACATCTAAACTAAAATAATTACCTGTAAAAAGCGTAGCCTTGTTCATTTCCATGATTTTCCGATTGACCTGATAAATAGAATAGTGGTGATTTTTAATATCCCCTAAAACCGTCCAATGCATATGTTGAATATAGTAAAAATCAGCATTTAAATTCAAAATTTTCCGAAGCACACCAACTTTTTCAAAGCCTTTATATAGGTCAAAGCGTGAGCCAAAAGCAAAGGATGTCTGCTTGATGCTGGCAACTAATTCTCCGCTCATTGTATAAAGAGAAAGTGCGTCACCACGTGTACCCCACCGACCAACAAGTAAGAAAAGAGACTTGCCGTCCTCATCTTTAACAATCGTTCTGGTAACATTGCTTAGTTGCTGTTCTTGAATAAAAAACTCAGACACAATATCTCACCTCTTTTCTTCGTTGTTTGGCAGCTGAACTAGAAATTTTTTATAAATCTTCTCTAATAGCACGTGTGATCGCTTCACCAACACCATTTTCTAAATTCGTGGAGGTGATGTATTTGGCATGGTCTTTAACTTCTAACTCGGCATTTCCCATCGCAAAACTAACACCAGCCCATTGTAGCATGCTAACATCATTAAAATTATCCCCGATTGTCATGACTTCTTTTTCTGAAATGCCGCGATCTTTTGCAACATGAGCTACGGCGATTCCTTTTTGAGCATTTTTATGATTGACTTCAATGTTATTTTGAGCAGAGGATGTGACGACTAAATCAGCTAATCCTCTGATTTGAGTGCTTGCAGGTGCTAGTACTTTTGGTCCTTCCATACTAAAACCGATAATTTTTAAGACTTCAATATCATCCTGCTTAATCAAGGTGCGCATATCATCGATATAAGTGATATCTAATAAAGATAAGTGAGCTGCAGCCATCGCAATCGCTACTTTATAGGTCAAATGGGGCATAGTTGTTGCAATGTGAGAAGCAAAATTTTCAATTCTTTTTTCTTGTCGCTCAGAATAAATACCTTTGTTAGTAGAGACTTCAAAGTAGATATCATGTGCATCTAAAATATCCAAAATTTCTATAGTTGTCTTCTTTTCAATTCCGGCAGTAAAGAGTGAATTACCTGCTTTATCGAACACTTTGGCACCATTCAGGGTAATCATTGCACATTCGATCCCCGCTTCATCCAGAGCAGGTTTCGCTTCGGTGTATGCTCGTCCAGTAGCCACCATAAACTCAATACCTAAACGCTCTGCTTCTCTAATAGCTGAGGCATTGTCTTTTGAAATCCCCATCTTCGAATCTAGTAATGTTCCGTCCATATCTGAAGCAATCAATTTAATCATAAAATTTTCTACACCTCGTTTATTTAACTTATCTATAGTTTACCATGTTTTTTCCATTTCGGTGCAGAAAAAATTCCTTGTCACTACTTAAAAAATCAGATATGCTTATTGTGTCAAAGAAAGCTGTCAGAATAGACGTTTTAATTAATCATAGTTGGAAAATAGTGTACGGTTCAAAAAGAAGGAGGACAATGAATGAAAGCAATTATTCATAATAGTTGGCAAAATGTTTTAGAAGAAGAATTTACAAAGGATTATTATTTAAAATTACGAGATTTTCTAAAACAAGAATACAGCCAACAAACAATTTACCCAGATATGTATCATATTTATTCAGCATTGGAGCTTACACCTTATGAAGATGTAAAAGTGGTGATCTTAGGACAAGATCCCTACCATGGACCAAATCAAGCTCACGGGTTGAGTTTTTCTGTGCAGCCAGGGGTCAAGACACCGCCATCTTTAATGAACATTTATAAAGAATTACAAGAAGATCTGGGCTATCCGCTGGTATCGCATGGCTTTTTAGAAAGCTGGGCAAAGCAAGGGGTTCTTTTATTGAACACAGTCTTAACTGTTCGGAATGGTCAAGCTTATTCTCATCGTGGACAAGGCTGGGAAAATTTGACGGATGCCATTATAAAAAAATTGAATGAACGAGAACAACCAATCGTATTTATTCTATGGGGCAAACCAGCCCAAGAAAAAATCAAAATGATCGATACCAACAAACATATTATCATTAAATCACCACATCCAAGTCCCTTAGCAGCCCATCGTGGCTTCTTTGGCTCAAAACCATTCTCAAAAACAAATCAGGCTTTAGAGCAACTTGGAGAAACGCCAATCAACTGGCAGTTGCCTGATACAGTGTCTTAAAACAGTTCATTCTGTTATAGTGCAGTAGGGCCTGTTTGTGAAAACAATATCAGAATCAGCATTTTTTCCACTAATACAGCTATAAATAACTGTTATTTTCTTGTAGAATGGTGTATGATAAGTTTGTATAAATAATCAGTTGGAGGGTATATCGTGGAATTATTCGATAGCTTAAAATTTAAAGTCATTCGCCGCAACATCAAAATTGTTTTCCCAGAAGCAACAGATCCTCGTATTTTAGGGGCTGCAGCTCGTTTGAAAGCAGAAGAATTAATGGAGCCGATCTTGATCGGTAAACAAGAAGCAATTGTGGAAGCAGCTCACGCTCGCGGAATCAAAGCATCTAACTTTACAATCATCGATCCAGATAATTATGATGGATGGGAAGAGATGGTTACAGCGTTTGTTGAACGCCGCAATGGAAAAGTCACAGATGAAGACGCTCGTAAGATTTTAAAAGATGTCAACTACTTTGGGACAATGCTTACTTACATGGGACTTGCTGATGGTATGGTCAGTGGTGCGATCCACTCAACTGGAGACACTGTTCGTCCAGCACTACAAATCATCAAAACAAAACCAGGTATTAGTCGTACAAGTGGTGCAATGATCATGGTTCGCGGTCGCGACCAAGAAAAATACATCTTTGCAGATTGCGCGATCAACGTAAATCCAACAGCCCAAGAATTAGCTGAAATTGCGGTTGATAGTGCAAAAACAGCTGAATTATTCGATATCGAGCCAAAAGTAGCTATGATGAGCTTCTCAACAAAAGGTTCTGCAAAAGCACCTGAAGTTGACAAAGTTGTTGAAGCAACAAAAATTGCTAAAAGTTTAGCGCCTGAACTTGAAATCGATGGTGAATTACAATTTGATGCTTCATACGTAGCATCTGTTGCACAATTAAAAGCACCAAATTCACCTGTTGCAGGACAAGCTACAGTCTTTGTTTTCCCAGAATTACAATCAGGAAATATTGGCTACAAGATTGCCCAACGTTTAGGTAACTTTGAAGCGATCGGTCCAATCTTACAAGGGTTGAACAAACCAGTATCTGATTTATCTCGTGGAGCAAATGAAGAAGATATCTACAAATTATCAATCATCACTGCAGCACAAACATTAATGAACTAATCGAAATTACTAGAGAGTTAAAACAAAGCGTTTCACGTTTTGCTTTGGCTCTCTAGTTTTTTTTTCAATAATTCGGTATACTACACTACATAGAAATATGGAAAGTTTAAGTAGGTGAAAAAAATGGATATCACAATCAATAATCCTAAAGAAACGGAATCTCTGGCAAAAATTATCGGGCTAGTTGCTGAACCTGGCGACAATATTATTCTTTCAGGAGATTTAGGCGCAGGAAAAACGACGATGACTAAAGGGATTGCTTTAGGCTTAGGCATCGAGCAAATGATCAAAAGTCCCACTTATACGATTATTCGCGAGTACCAGCAAGGACGCTTGCCGTTGTATCATATGGATGTATACCGTATCGAAAATGGCGCTGATGATCTTGGGTTAGATGAATATTTTGAAGGTGATGGATTATCTGTCGTTGAGTGGGGAAAGTTATTGGGAGAATTTTTACCGACAGATTATTTAGATATTACTCTTAAAAAAGATTTTGAAGATATGGAAAAAAGAGTCGTGTCGATTCAATCATTTGGAACGCAGGCAGAAAAATATTTGGCTCGCATTCAGCAAAAATTGGAGGAAAGTATATGACAGAGGTTGAATTTACGATTCGGGAAGCGATTCCAGATGATGCAGCAGAGATTTTACACGCGTTAAAAACGATTGGCAGTGAAACACCTTATTTGGTAATGGATGAAAAAGGGATGGAAATGGCGCCAGATGAGATGAGCGAGAACTTAGCGAATCTTTATGAATCACCAAATAACGTATTGATGGTCGCACTAGCAGACGGGAAAGTCATTGGTACGGCTTCTGTTAAAGCATCATCGAAAAAACGGATGGAACATATCGGCGAAATCGGCATCAGTATTTTAAAGGATTATTGGGGCTTCGGTTTAGGAAGCCTGATGATGGAAGAGTTGGTTTTGTGGGCGAAAGAAAGCGAAGTGATTCGTCGTTTAGAATTAACGGTGCAACATCGAAATCAGCGCGCAGTCCACGTTTATGAAAAAATGGGCTTTAAAACAGAAGTGATTATGTCTCGTGGGGCGAAAACCGATGATGGTGAATTCTTAGACGTTCATTTGATGAGCATGATGATTGATTGAGATAAGCAAAAGGATTGAGCATAAAAATGTGTTCAATCTTTTTTTGTAACGCCTTGTTACTAAAATGTCACAAGTTACTTCTTCCTTTATTATGTAACGACTTTCTTCTTTTCTATATATTCTCATTTGGCAAAAGGCTATACTAAGGTCAGATAAAACGCTTAAGGAGCTGAACGAAATGTCAAAAGGAATTAAAATCGTTACGATCGGTGGAGGATCAAGTTACACACCAGAATTAGTTGAAGGATTTATTAAACGATACGATGAATTGCCTGTACGTGAGTTATGGCTAGTTGATATTGAAGCAGGAAAAGAAAAACTAGAAATCGTGGGTGCAATGGCGAAACGTATGGTTAAAGCCGCAGGTGTTGACTGTGAAGTGCACTTAACTTTAGATCGTCGTGAAGCATTGAAAGATGCCGATTTCGTTACAACACAATTACGTGTGGGACTGTTAGATGCACGTATTTTAGATGAGCGCATCCCATTAAGTCATGGGTTGATCGGTCAAGAAACGAATGGCGCCGGTGGAATTTTCAAAGCGTTGAGAACTGTTCCAGTCATTTTAGATATTGTAGAAGATATGAAAGAACTTTGTCCAAATGCTTGGTTGATCAACTTCACCAATCCAGCAGGAATGGTCACAGAAGCTGTTTTGCGTTATGGTAATTGGGATAAAGTGGTTGGTTTATGTAACATTCCAGTAAACGCAGTCTTTGAAGAAGCAGAATTATTAGGCGAAAATAACCGTGATTTATTCTTCCAATTTGCTGGGATCAATCATTTACACTGGCATACAATTACAGACAAAAATGGAAAAGACCGTACGGACGAATTGATCAAAGTAATGTATGGTCAAGACGATGCCAAATCAATTGTAGCCAACATCAAAGATAATAACTTGATCTGGGAACAAGTTGAAAATCTACACATGGTTCCATGTCCATACCACAATTACTATTACTATACAGATAAAATGTTAGCAGAAGAATTGGAAGATTTCAAAAACAACGGTACACGTGCTGAAAAGGTAAAAGAGATCGAACATGAATTATTTGAATTATACAAAGATCCTAATTTAGACTACAAACCAAAACAATTAGCAGAACGCGGCGGTGCACGTTATAGCGATGCAGCGTGTGAAATCATTAACTCTATCCATAACGATAAACGTACAACCATGACTGTTAGCACTAGAAACAATGGTACGATCACAGATTTACCAGCTGAAAGTGCCGTAGAAGTAACTTGTACGATTACAGGAAAAGGTCCAGTACCTTATAACTTTGGTAGCTTTAAACCTCAAGAACGTGGGTTGTTACAAGTGATGAAATCAATGGAAGAATTGACGATCGAAGCAGCTGTTACAGGGGATTACGGTACATTATTACAAGCATTCACCATGAATCCGTTGATTACAAGTGGAAATGTTGCAAAAGAAGTAATGGACGAATTACTAGAAGCACACAAACAATATTTACCAGCTTTCTTTAAAGAAGGAAAATAAACTGAAAAAGCAAGACCATTCGTTTTATGAGTGGTCTTGCTTTTGTTTTTGTACTTCTTTTGCCAAATATTCTACTGTATAAAGTGCGGGTACCTGAGATGTAATATCGCTATCCCCAATTCTTTCTGTTGAAATATAATAAGGAATATTCACATCTGAAAGGGCGGCAATCGGTGATTTTTCACTATTTGTAATTGAAATGATCGAGCTATCATTTGTAATAAAATGATTCAGATAATTGATGATCGCTTCATTCTCGCCACTAACGGAAAGAGCAATGACACAAACATTTTTGGCCATACTTTTATTGAAAAAGTTCACAGGATGATTGATTGGATCTTCAATGTGAAACGCCATACTGAAAATAGAGGAAAAGTACAATGCTCCATATTCAGCAATAATATTGGATGATCCTGTACCAATAAATAAGACAAGATCCTTTTCAGATAACAATTTTGCAGCTGCTTGAATTCGTTCTTGGTAAAAAGCTTCTGTAGACCGTTGGATAAAATTAGTAAATGATGTTTCATCTACAGCGTGTGTTGTAACAGGTTCCGTCAACGATTTTCGATATAAATTCAATTTGATTTTAAATTCGGAAAAACCTTCACACCCAAACTTTCGGCAAAAACGCAAAATACTGGCGGTGCTGCTATGGGTTTCTTTGGCTAACTCACGGATGCGCATGTAAACCACTTCATCGATGTGAGAGGCAATATATTTATAAATTTCTAAATCGATGGGACTTAAATCTGGACTATGATCTAAAAATAACAAGCTGTTCACTACTTTCTTTGTTAATATTATTTATTCAAATCAATACTATAAACAAAATGACGCACAGGCAGACCAGAATAATCTTTGTCGAATTGCTTTATAATCGTCATTCCATTCTTTTCTGCAACTTTTCGAGAAGGAATATTTGTGTCTCGAATGATCGAACAAATTTTTTCTGCTTTTAATTTATTTTTTGCATAGGTGAGACATAATTGGCTAGCAGAAATTGCATAGCCTTGGCGCCAATATTTTTTATTGACCAAGTAGCCAATTTCTAGCAATGCTTCATTTTCAACATCAGAATAAACAATACCACATTGACCGATAAAAGCCTCACTTTTTTGATCGATGATCGCCCACAGACCGAAGCCGTATTCTTGATAGCTTTTAAAATTCCAGCTCAACCAATCTTTGACTTTTTCTTCTGAGAAGGCTGATTCATAGGCGTACATCGTTTCTTCATCTTGTAAAATCAAACATAAATCCTTGAAATCATCGGTTGTGAATTCTCTTAAATAGAGCTGTTCATTTTCGATTATTTTTTTCGGCATCATTCGTTCCTTCCTTTTTATCAAAATCTAATTTCTAATTCATAACATACAATGGCCAAAACTTTCCTTGGACAATTTTTTAAGACTTCTTTTGCATAACTATGCACTTGATATCATAAATTAGTGGAGAATGACCTTAGCAAAATTGTCTGTTCGTTATTTAAGTGGTATTGCTGGATCAAGGCTGATAAACCCGTAGTGAACTCTTGTAGAAACATTATATGATACGTACTTTCAAAGAAAATCTATTTTAATATATTCTATCATAAGTCTTTTTAAAATAGGAAAAACTACTGTTGTTCAAAACAAAAGAGAGTATCTCTTTTTAAAATTGTTTTTTTATAACTTAATAGTTAGTAACTTAAAATTAAAAATTCCTACAATTAGGTTGACTTAGTCAACCTAATTGTGGTTTAATATATGTATTAACATGTTAATGAACACATTTGAAAAAGAAAGAAGGTCAAGAGATGAAACAAAAAATAATAACAATTTCTAGATTTATATTAGCACTCTTAATCACACTAGGACTTCTAGAAAGATTAGGTATTTTTAATGGAGAGATAGACTTAACAATGTTTGTTTATTATACAAATTTGAGCAATGTATTAGTGCTGATAGTAAGTGGCTATACTGCATATAAAATGTTACAAGCAATAATCAAAAATGAAAATTTTAGTATGAGTAGTCGCTTAGAGAAACTACGAATAGCTACTACTGTCATAATTGTAATAACTGGATTGGTATATCACTTTGTCTTGTACCCACAGTATAGATCTGAAGATCCATATTATAATTGGTTTACATTTTATAATATTATTTCTCATTATGTTGCGCCAATAGCTATGTTTGTAGATTGGTTATTTTTCGATCAAAAGATAAAATTAAATGTAAGTGATCCAATCAAATGGTTATCAATTCCAATTATTTATATCGGCTATGCACTAATTTACGGATTAGTGGGTCCGATTATCCCTAAAATAGGAACATCTTATGTGTATTTCTTTTTTGATATTGATAAAAAAGGAATCACAGGAGTTTTTAGCTGGGTTGTCATATTGCTGATTTTCTTTCTAGTATTAAATTATCTTATATATTTTTTAAATAACAGTTTGGCTAAAAGACAACAATCAAGTAAGAAGGTATAGACATTGTTATTCTTTACAGAAACTGAGATTTTTGAATCAAGTTAGAAACTTAAGCTCTGATACTTGGATGTCAGAAAGGTTGGGAATCATTTCTTTAAAAACTAGTTAATGAACTCTAAACAACGATAAAAATAGTATTATCATTAGGTTTTTGCACACTAATGATGATACTATTTTTATTTGTTTTGGGAGGATAACACAAGTGAAATGGGAAGAATTTGAAAGAAGGTTGAAAGTTTATAAGAGAGGATGCAATGTATACTGATTTCATAAGTTAGTCAGTACAGCTAAAGTCGCCCGTGACTATAAATGAGAGGGGAAGTTTAGATGATGAAGGGTGTTTCTACTTTTTTAGATAAGAAAGATCTATCTTTTAAGCAGCAAGATAAGACAATCAAAAATCAGTTAAAAATTATCAAAAAGCTGCAAAAAAGAGTTAAAGAAGAACAACGACGAAAAAATCAGCTTGCATCTCAATTAAAGCGATCGCTTCAACAGTTAGAAGAAATTAAAAGAGCAACAAAAGACTAAAGGAGGAAATGAACATATGACAGCATTAAGTGGAGTAGATGTAGTTTGGCGTTTTCGTTTAGCCGAAGATGAAGGAAATGAACGTGCGTGGGGATTAGCCTACAGTACAGAAAATGGTTACTCAAAATCAAAAGAAAGTGAATCGACTGTGACCAAAGATGGCAGCGTAGTGACGCCAGGTGCAACTGAAACAACAGTAACTGCCACAACATTATACAAAATCGGTTCGACACAAATCGATAAATTAGAAACAGCGATGGATGAAAATAAGCGTGTTCAAATTTGGCGTATCAATACCAAAGAAATTGGTACTGGCAACGATGAAGGGAAATTCAAAGCTAAATATTTTGAAGGCTATTTTACTTCATTTGAAGAAACTGATTCAGCAGAAAATAAAGTTGAATATTCTTTAGAATGGGCAATCGAAGGCGCAGGTAAGAATGGTTTTGCGGCATTAGAGCTTGATACTTCTGAAGGCGGCGATTATGCATTTAAAGATACTGTAAAAGTGGAAGCTAAAGCATAATCACTTTATTTTATAAAATACTTGAGGCCGGGACATAACTCTACGAGTTACATTCCAGCCTCAAGGAATCCGAATAAACGGTGGGAGCAGAAGCAACCCCTTCGGAAATAAGCTGAAATTCACAAAAATTTGAAGAGCTATTTTCGTGAATTTCCTCTTATTTCTCGGAGTTAAACACTTCTGTCCCAACCTCACAATCAGGAGGAATAAATATGGAATTAACAATGAACGAAAAAACATTTAACTGCACATTCGGCTACGGCTTCTTAAAAGAAATCAACAAACGTTATTCAGTAGAACGCGGGGGTATGCAGTTGAAATTAGGAGTAGGTGCAATTGTTTCGAATCTGCTTTTATCTGATGTCGATACATTATTTGAAGTTTTATTGATTGCGAATATGACAGAGAAACCTCGGTTGACGGTCAAATTTTTAGAAGAGTACGTTGAACAAAATGGCACAAAAAATCTGTTCGAAGAAGTGATCGATGAGCTAAAAAAGTCGGAATATACTGGGATGATGACCAGCAAAATGCTGGAAGAAGCACAAGCGTAACTAACATAGATTTTGATGAAGTATATGAACATGTCCGTTTAAATTGTTTACGTTTTTTGCAGATTGAAGATTTTAATGAAATTGCACGACTGACGATTCCGGATTACGAATTACGGATGAAGGCCTATCAATTAAAACAGTTAGATCGACAATACGAGATACATCTTCAAGCTTGGGCAACGGTTATGGCAGGACAAACACGCAAGGGCAAACCGATTTTCAGAACCTTTGATAAGTTCTTCGATTATCGCAAGGCAGAAGAGAAAATACTTGGTAGACAAAAAAGAACTTCTCCTGATAAAGAGAAACTTCAAAATTGGATCGCCAATTTTAATTCATAGGAAAGGAGGGGGAAAATGGAGAAAAAACAAAATGTAACGACAGTCTTATCAGCTATAGACAATAATTTTTTTAAAACATTAGCTAGTGCTGAGGGGGCACTTAACAATACTAAAGGAACATCAGATCGTTTATATGAATCTTTTACTAAATTAGCATCATATAATATCCCTCCTCAGAGTTTCGAGGTATTCAAGCAAAGTGCACAAGATGCTTCAACTATGGTGGATAACCTTGGGGAAAAGCTGAAAAAAAGATTTACTCCAGTTATTGAAAAGCCAAATTTGACTGGAATGATAGATGCTGTTGATAAAACAATTACTGATATCAACAGCAAGCTGAAACTATTTCATATGCCTAGTTTGGGAAAAATGATGAGTGGGGACGACTCTGTTTTTGGGAAAATCAACGGTAATATAGATAAAGTAACGCAGTCTTTTGGCGGAATGACTCAAAGTTTTGGTGATAAACAGAAACAAATGATTTCAGGTATGTCAAACTGGAAACAAAATCTTACTGGATTTACAGAAAATACTAAATATCAAATGAAGTTATTTACGATGGCTATGCGGACAGAAGGCTCTCCTATCGATAAGTTAGGTACAGCATTTGATGCGGTTTCTACTAAAGTTTCGTCAGGTTTTTCAAAGATGTATCAAAGCTCTGGAATGATGGGTTCAGCATTTAGGCAAGTTGGTGAAGGATTCAACGGTGTAAAAGATTATATGAGCGGTCTACCTGAAAGTGCAAGATATCAAATGAAGCTTTTAGGGATGCATATAAGAAGTGAGCATCCAGCTTTGGCTGAATTAGGAACCAAGTTTTCAGATATGTCTTCTCAAGTAGGTGGAACGATTTCTACTGTTGCTTCTAAATTTGGTATTTTAGGAGGAAAATTCACTGATACAATTACAAATTCTAAACTGTTAAAATCTACATTCAGCGGAATAGGAGCAACCTTACAAGGATCTGCTAATGTAGGAACAACGGCTATGACCTCAATGGTTCAAGGTTTGTCATCTGTTTTTGGATTTGCCTTAAAAGCATTAGGACCAGCGGCTATTTTAGGTGTTGCATTAGCTGGCTTTGGATTACTAGACAGCCAGTTTGATGGTCAAATAGGCAATATGATAGAAACAGCAACCACAAAAGGCCCAGCTATTATTGCAGGGTTTGTACAAGGAATTATAGAAAAGCTTCCAGAGTTGATGGAGACAGGTACGCAATTAATAGCTGGTTTGACAGAAGCTATCGCTGTAAATCTACCTGTAATCATGCAAAGTGCAGTTGATCTGATTGGCGCACTAGTTCAAGGTGTAATTGAAAGCTTACCTACCTTGATTCCAGCAGCACTGATGTTGATTGAATCATTAGCTACTAGTTTATTATCGGCAGCACCACAACTATTATTGACAGGATTAGATTTGTTGATTGCATTAGTCGATGGGATTTTAGCGAATAAGGATCAGATTGTTACTACTGTAACAAATATTATTGAAGCATTCACCACAAATATCACGAATAAATTACCAGAAATTATTAAAAAAGGTGTTGAGGTTTTAACAAAACTTGCAGAAGGGATCGCCTCTGTATTACCCACTTTGATACCAGTCGCTATAGAAGCAATTGCAACTTTAGTAGGAACACTATTAGAGCAGCTACCAACATTAATTGATGCAGCAATAAAAATTGTTGCAACGTTGTGCAAAGGATTATGGGATAATCTACCAGAAATTTTATCAGCAGCTGGTAAGTTGTTGGGGACTTTTGTTGAAGGGATTATTGGGCTTTTACCAGATATTGCTAGTGCAGGATTGAGAATGGGTAACGAAATAATCAAAGAACTTACAGGAGTAGATTTATTTGAAATTGGTGGCAATATAATTCAAGGCTTGATTGACGGTATCGGAGGGATGGCTAAAGCAGCATTAGATGCAGTCAAGAACCTTGGTAAAAGTATTGGAGATGCATTTAAAGGTCTTTTCAAAATCCATTCACCATCTCGCTGGATGCGAGATGAAATCGGAGCGATGTTACCCGCCGGTCTAGCTATCGGTATCGAAAGAAATGCTCATGTAGTTGACCAACCAATGGATAAATTAGTCTCTCAAATCATGCTGCCAAGCTTAGATAGTTTAGATCAACAGTTAGAAACGGTCCAAGATGTATCTATCCAATCCAGTAGTAAACAAATGATGGTTCAAACCAAACAACCTGCAACCTTCAACATCAAGCTCGGTAATCAACAATTCAAAGCCTTTGTTTCCGATATTTCAGAAGCAATGGGACAAGATTCTGCTATTAACTTAGCATTTTAGAAGGAGGGAAAACATGTATTATTTTGAAGACACAACTAAAAAAGTCCATAAAGATGATTTGATCCTTCCTTCTTCAGCCATGATGTATGATGGTGTTTATCTCGAAAAAATGATCGATGGTTATCGTACTTTAGCGGTAACAGGTAGAGAAATGCTGTCACTTACGGTAGATACACAAGAAACTCAGGTTGGAAGTATTAAATTAAATCAAAAATTACCCGCTCGAACAATTAAAGTGACCTATCAATTGATTGGAAAAGATGCTAAAGAGGTTCAGAAAAAATACCGTCAATTGATGCAATTGCTTTATAAAGAGTCGGCTGTTGAAATTCGCTTTAAAGATGAATTGGATTATCATTATCACGGACAATATATGACAACAGATGAAGTTCGTGGAGATACCAATAGTATCATTGCAAGCTTTGAAATTCTTTGTACCGATCCCAAGAAATATTCGGTGTTACTGAAAACGGACGGACCCATTACAACCTATTTACCCTATCAAACGATACCAGAAAAAATCACAGTAACGATTGCCGCGTTTGGTCCTTTAAAGATTACAAACAGCGACCAAACAATTAAAATCACTAGTTACAATTTAAGCGCAGGCGATCAAGTGGTTTTTGATTTCTTAAAAGGAAAAGTTTTTGTAAATGAACTAGATCAAACTTTTTTACTAGATTTAGAAAGTGATTTTGAAAATTTTAGTATTAAAGAAGGTCAAACTGTTCAGTGTAATAATGGCAAAATGACCATCTCTTATCGGGAGGTACAACTATGAATAAAAGCGTTTATTTTTTTGACGAGCGTCAACATTTACTTCGAATCGTTAAAGAGAATGAGCTGATAGAAGTCATCCAGGAAAAAGAAATTACATTGAGTAAAAACGAATTGATGAATGATACGCTAAATGTATCTACCGTATATGACGAAGAGCTGAAACAAGCGGTCTACATGGCTGTGAAAGAAGTAGCACCTTCATATAGTTTATATAGAATTATTTTAGATAGTGAAGAGGAAAATCTTTTATCATTTGTAGGTATTAGTTTTGCACCCGACGAGTTAGATTCTTATGTTGTCAAAAATGTTCAAGTGAAAAACGGCTCAATTAAAAATACGATTCAAAAACTGTTGGCAGAAACAGAATGGCGTTTGGGTAAAATCGATTCAAATTTACCTTCATTAACAGAAGATTTTAGCTTCCTATCTGTGCGTGATGCATTAAAAAATATTCAAGCACAAGGGTGCGAAATTCTGTTCAAATATAAAATCGATGGTATCGGTATTACGGATAAATGGCTGGAAGTCTATCGTGAAATTGGGGAACAAAGTAAACAACGTTTTACCTATGGGGAAAAAGCGTTAAGCATTGTAAAAGAACAAGACCGTAATCAGGTTTACACAAGTTTAATCGGTCGCGGACGTGGCGAAGATGTGGGCGATGGTGAAGGCAAACGAATCGAATTTACTAATGTAGAGTGGAAAAAAGCCAATGGCAAGCCTTTGAATAAACCCAAAGGACAAAATTGGCTGGAATTTCCCGAGATGACCAAACAATATGGTATCCCGCTAAAAAATGGTGGGATGCGAAGACGGGAAAAAGTCATTACATTTGATGAAGAAGAAAGTCCAGAAAAATTGCTACAAAAAACATATGATTCGCTTATTGAATATTCTCGTCCGCTCGTTCAATTTAAAACTGAGATTTTAGGTGGTGATACGATTGGGAATACCGTAACGATTCATCGACATGATCGAAATTATCATTACCAAACTCGAATTTTCAAGGTGAAAATCGATCGTTTGACAGGAAAAGTCGAAGCCGGTTTAGGAGATAATATTACGAAGAGTATTTCAAAAGCTACTTCGGATCTCAAAGGAAATGTAGATTCATTGGAAGAGAAAAAGATGACCTTTTATGATTCTGAAGAAATTTCCAAATGGCAAGATGATATTATTCGTGGAGCCAAAGGCGGCTCTATAAAGTTAATGAATGGGATTGAAACAGGAAAATCAAATAGTCGTGAACCCTATCAACAAGTTTTTATGGATGGGAAATCGTTAGAGAATAGTAAACATTTTTTAATCATGAACTCTGATGGCATAGGCTTTGTTAAAGATAAATTTACAAATACGCCTAAAACAGCTTGGACGATTGATGGAAAGTTTAATGCTGACTTTATTCAAGCTGGTACCTTAGAAGGCGTTACTGTCCAAACAAAGAAAGATAATGATTTTCAAATCAAGTTACAGTCAAATGGAACTATTGCTTTTAGAAATCAAAAAAAGAATGAAGAAGAAGGCTGGATCGGTGCTGTAATAGATGGGAAAACGAAAGAACCAGTGGGTGTTGCCATTTGCCAAATTCCGGGATATAAGTTTTCAATTGGTTCAGCGGTTTCTAAAGAAGAAAGAGCACCGAGTGCGGTGTTTGAAATCCCTAAAGAATCAAACGCAAATAAGAAAATATGGCGATTACACGGTCAAGGAGAAATTAATGGTGACTTAAAAATAACAGGAAATGTAGACATTAAAGGAAGCCTATCAATCAATGGTGTCAAAGTCATTCCTGGAACTGGCAATGGAGGCAGTGGTGGTACAGGCGGCGGATATCCGTCAGAAGTAACCAGTCAAGAGGATAAATTTGCTTGGGATTTATGGAGCTATTTAACCTCTAATGGATACAGTCACGCCGCAGCTGCGGGAATTTTAGGAAACGTCCAACAAGAAACTGGCGGCACCATGAATCCAGATACTGATCAGATCGGCGGTCCTGCATATGGACTAGTTCAATGGGATGGGTCTAGCTATCCTTTAGTTGGTAGTCCTACATGGGATGGTCGAGAATATGTTAGACGTCTGATTGCAGCTGCAGGTATCAACAATGACTATAAATCAACATTAGCACAAGGAAAACTAATCGATTGGTGTATGTACAATGGACAGTGGCTAGGCGCGGTTACTCCAACAGGTGTTGCTGAGTTTAAAATAATTTCTGACCCAGCGATAGCAGCCTATGCATTTGAAATGAATTTCGAGCGACCAAAAAATGCTCATCCAGAAGGGCAAGGTTATGCACAAGGATGGTATAACAAATTTCACAATTTAAAACCATCAACTGGAACAGGAAAAGCAGGATTGGATCATTTAGAATCATTAGTGGGTCAGTATTGGGGAAATGGTCAATGCTATGCCGTGCCAGCTGAATATTCTGGTTTCTTAAGTGGCTGTGGATTAGGTGCGCAAACCAGTTATCCATTAAGTCATGTTATAGGCAGCACTGAGGGAGCAGCTGATATTGGCAGTTCTTATGATTGGGCTGCAGTTGGTTGGAAAGTTATTTATCAGCCGGAGTATAAAGATTTAGTATCTGGCGCAATCATCAACTGGAAACGCGGCGGAAACATTGGTGGATTTAATGTCGATTATACCTATGGCCACACAGGTGTTATCCGAGGTTTAACAAATGATGGCTTCCAAACCTACGAACAAAATATTGGCAAGGGACAAATTATTGAAAGATACGACCGCACATGGGTCGGGTCAAGCGAAATCAGTTCGATCGTCATCCCACCAAAATAAGCAATTTTTAGAAAGGAGTGAGCAAATGTCAATTATATATCCAATTTTTTTATCGATCACACAACCAAACGACAATATTCCATCAATCATGATTCGCCAATTTGACGAAGGAACTCAAGTCTTGGATGTGACGATCACGGAACACGGTAAACCAAAAGACATTTCAAATTTAACCCCATTTTTCTGCGTCAAACAAGGACACCATGCCGGACTTGGTTTGTCTGAGCAAAAAGTCACGAAAATCATTGATGCAAAAAAAGGTAAACTACAATACACATTAACTAATTATGATATGCAAAATACAGGAGAAAATACAGCGTATTTCAGCTTTAGGGAACTTCAAAAAGACCTAAGTTGGCGTCAACAATTTTCCACACGAGATTTTGCTTACCACGTTAAAGAAAGTATTTACGAAGAGGGAATCAAAGATAGTAACTATATTTGGACGTTTGAAGAAATCTTACGCTATTTTACTGAATGGGTAAAAACGTGTCGGGAGATTTATGATGACTGGTATTTAGTGGCACAAGAAGAACTAAAGCGGATCATTGCAGAGTTTCAAGGATGGGTCACAACAAATCAAGAACGATATGATCAATGGACTACAGTTCAAAGAGCAGAATTTGATAAATGGTTTGCGACAATCAAAGAAATATTAGATGAAAATGTTGCTGGTAATCTTTTGAATCTAATTGAAGAATTAAAGCAGGCACATTTTACTTTGAAAAGTGGAGAAATAGGCATTCTTAGAACAATTAGAGACGATAAATTCAGCTTGAATCATAGCGTAGTTAAAAGCGGAACAGTTACTCATCAAAAAGAAGCTGCAGCTTTAGTTGTAGCTGAAATCGATAGTGAAAAGCAAAATACTTTCTTTCTAAGAAAGGTAGGTTCAGTTTGATGGCACATGAAGTTGAAATCAAAAAAATAATGGAAACAGATGAATCCGGTGTGCAACGTCAAGTTTTCCCTGAAACCCATGTTAGCGCGGTTCTTGGATTAGATAAAATTGAAACGATAGGAACAGGTGTAACGTCGATCAATGGTAAAACTGGAGACATCACCTTAACAGCAAAAGATTTAGATGTTGAAGGAACAGGAATAACAATAGAGAAGGTGGGAACGGTATGACAGATATTGTTGAATTAAAAAATGATGGCGTTGTTGTTTATCCTAAAACGCACGTCAGCGCAGTTGAAGGAATGACAACGATCAAAGGTGAAAAAGGAGATACAGGTCCTGCAGGTCCAAAAGGAGCAACGGGGGCACCAGGACCTCAAGGCTTAAAAGGTGCTACTGGTGCTACGGGACCACAAGGACCAGCGGGCGTAAATGCAACAACGACAACTACGGCAACGCAAACAGTCAACGGACTGATGAGTGCAGTAGACAAGAAAAAATTAGATACATTACCAACAATAACGTTTAGTAAGGTGGGAGCAGTATAATGGCAGATATCGTACAATTAGAAGAAAAAGGGAACTTGCTTTATCCGAAGACACACAGCTCAGCAGTCGATGGTTTTACAGATGAACTAAATGCGTTATCAAAAAATTTGACTGAAAATCTAACAAAGAAATTACAACCAGTAGCTTCTGAACAAGCACTTTGGTCAGGTTCATGGTATGGAGGGGCAGGTCAAACAACGATTCCTAGTAAACCTTTGTCAAAATGTTCGAATGGTTGGATCTTACAATGGGAAGTATATTCAGAAACTGGAAATCCAAGTGGAACTGCTTTTCAATTTTCCTATGTACCGAAACAATTTGTAAAATATCATTCTGGAAAAGGAATGGTTTTTCCAGTTTGTGCTTATAATGGATCAAATCCTCAAGTTAAGTATTTATATATTGATGATGTTAAATTATCAGGAAATGCTAATAATTCTCCAGATAAAGATACAACAGGTAAAGGGAACAAGATGTATGTACTAACGAAAGTTTATGAGTATTAAAAAAAGGAAGAGTAATATTTTTAGATTGTAGATATTGTCTCAAAAGACTTTATCTACAGTCTTTTTAATGTTGTAACTATATGTGTGAAGTTGTTGGGAAAATTTCTTTCCTCAAATATTGATAAAAGAGAACTAGTCTACATTAGAATGAAATATTAACTATTGTCTTTCCATAGTTCTTATCGTAATATAGTTAGGAACCGAACTATTTAACAAGGAGGTAAATCATGGACAGAAAAATCGGTCTAAAAATCAGAATTTTAGCTAACGAACTCAATCGAAAAGCAGCAGAAATTTTAAAAGAAGACGGTGGTGAAACCTCTTCAAGCATCCAAATGCGTATTTTAAACTTCATTCACCGCCGTAATAGTCAACAAGTACCAGTCTATCAAAAAGATATCGAACAAGAATTCGATATTCGGCGGTCCACTGCGACAGGTGTCTTACAAACAATGGAGAAACGCTTATTTATCGAAAGACGATGTTTCGAGAAAGATAATCGGTACAAAACGATTATTTTAACTGATTTAGGCGAACAGAAAGTCAAAGAAAACATTGTGAAGTTACATAAATTCGATGAGTTACTCGTTCGGGGAATTCCAGAAGAAGAACTAGTAATCTTTTTTAAATTATTGGGAAAACTATCTGAAAACAGCAAAAAAATAAATAAGGAAGGTGAACTAGTTACATGATAAAAAAACTGATCGCCAACATAGGTGTCTATAAAAAAGAAAGTATCATTACACCGCTTTATGTAACAGGAGAAGTCATTCTAGATATCATTATTCCTCTAGTGATGGCAATGATGATTGATAATGGCATCGAAAAGGGAAATACAAATGCTATTTTAATGTATGGAGCGATTTTATTTGTGTGTGCAATCATTGCGTTATTTTTTGGTGCGATGTCAGGTCGTTATGCCGCAGTTGCTTCAGCTGGGTTTGCCAAGAATTTACGAGATCAATTATTTGTTCGCATCCAAGGTTTCTCTTTTTCTAACATTGATCGCTTTTCCACATCAAGCTTAATTACACGGATGACAACAGATGTGACCAATGTTCAAAATGCTTACCAAATGATTATTCGGCTTTTAGTCCGGAGTCCATTGATCATGATTTTTTCATTAGCCATGGCTTATAGTATCAATAAGGATCTGTCCTTGATTTATTTAGGGGTTGTACCGTTTTTGATGATTGGTTTAGCGCTAGTTATTTATTTTGCTCATCCTAATTTTAACAAAGTTTTTCGTATTTATGATAAATTAAATAACGTTGTTCAAGAAAATTTACAAGGGATTCGTGTCGTTAAATCTTATGTAAGAGAAGAACATGAAGACGAAAAATTCAAAACAGTTTCTAAAGATATCTACAAAACATTCTCAAAAGCACAAAGTATTGTTGCTTTTAATAATCCCATTTTACAGTTTGCAGTCTACACCTGTATGTTGCTGATTTCATGGTTAGGGGCAAAATTTGTAGTAGGGAGCACGTTGACTACTGGGGAATTGGTCAGTATGTTTACGTATACAATGCAAATTTTAATGAGTTTAAATATGTTATCAATGGTTTTTGTCATCGTACTGATTGCACGGACTTCTGCTGAGCGAATCACTGAGGTGTTATCAGAAGAAAGTGATTTAAAAAACAATGCAGATCCTCTTTATGAAATTCCAGATGGTTCTGTTCGCTTTAATGATGTTTGTTTTAGCTATGCGAATGATCTTGAAAAATTGGCGTTGATGCATGCAAATATGGAAATAAAATCAGGTGAAGTGATCGGGATCGTTGGTGGAACCGGTAGTTCTAAATCAACATTCGTTCAGTTGATTCCAAGATTATACGATGTAACGCAAGGCTCGGTCGAAGTTGGCGGACATGATGTGCGGAATTATGATTTGAAATCTTTGCGGGATCAAGTCAGTATGGTTTTACAAAACAATGTATTGTTTACAGGAACAATCAAAGAAAATCTGCGCTGGGGAAACGAAGAGGCCACAGACGAAGACTTGATCAGAGCTTGTAAAATTGCTCAGGCAGATAGTTTTATCGAAGAATTTCCTGATAAATATGATACGATGCTTTCCCAAGGTGGAAACAATGTATCGGGTGGACAAAAACAGCGTTTATGTATAGCACGTGCATTATTGAAAAAACCAAAAATTTTGATTTTAGATGATTCGACAAGTGCCGTAGATACAAAAACAGATCGTTTGATCAGGGAAGGAATGCGACAAGAAATACCTGGAACGACAACGTTTATTATCGGCCAGCGTGTGTCTTCTATTGAAGATTCTGATCGCATTATTGTCATGGATAAAGGCTTGATCAATGCTATTGGAACCCATGATGAATTATTAGCTAGTAATCAGATTTATCAAGAAGTCTACGAGTCTCAAAAGAAAGGATTTGGTGAAGAGAATGCGTGATGAACAAACAAAAGGGATTCGCAAAAGTCAAGATCCTTTGAAAACCTTAAAGCGGCTGTTTTCATATATGGTTAAAAAATATAAGTTTCGTCTCGTATTAGTAATGATTCTCATTTTACTAAGTACCTTTGCCAATGTTCGAGGCTCTTTATTCTTACAAGTAGTGATCGATGATTATATTACGCCGCTACTTGGACAAAGCAATCCTAACTTTTCTGGACTATTAAAGGCAATTACAACGATGGCACTAATTTATGGTGTTGGGATTATTTCAAATTTAGGCTTTAATCTAATCATGGTTCGTATTAGTGAAGGAACACAAAAAACGATTCGAGATGAAATGTTTACCCATCTTGAGACACTGCCAATCCGTTATTTCGATTCAAATTCTGACGGAGATATCATGAGTCATTTTACCAATGATACGGATACTTTAAGACAGATGATTTCTCAAAGTATTCCTAATCTGATTGCAGCTGTGGTCAGTTTTGTCAGCGTGTTTATTGCCATGTTTACCATCAGTGTACCATTGACTTTAGTGGTGATCGTCTCGGTTGCCATAATGATTGTGACGATTCGGATGATCGCTGGGCGCAGTAGCCGTTATTTTGGCAAGCAGCAACGGGATTTAGGCAGCGTAAACGGCTATATCGAAGAAATAATGCATGGTCAAAAAGTGGTGAAAATATTTAATCATGAACCGCAAACAATCAAACAGTTTAAAGGCATCAATGAAGAATTACGCCAAAGCGCTACTCAAGCGAATAAATATGCGAATAGCTTAATGCCGATCATGATGAATTTACTAAACATTCAATATGTACTCTTGGCAGTAGTTGGAGGTATTTTTTCTGTATATGGTGTCTCTGGTCTGACCATTGGGATGATTGCTTCTTTTCTTCAATTAAGTCGTTCTTTGAATATGCCAATTAGCCAAGTGTCGCAACAAATCAACTTTGTGATTATGGCGTTAGCAGGAGCAGATCGGATCTTTAATTTGATTGATGAAAAATCAGAAATTGATGATGGTTATGTGACGTTGGTCAATGTAAATCGTGAGTCAGGAAATCTTGTTGAAAGTGAAGCGCGGACTGGGATTTGGGCATGGAAACACCCACATGCAGATGGTACGGTTACGTATACGGAGCTAACAGGGGATGTGCGTTTTGAAGATGTGTCTTTTGGCTATACAGATAACCATCGAGTATTAAAAGATATTAATCTATATGCTGAACCAGGTCAAAAAGTCGCATTTGTAGGGGCGACAGGAGCTGGTAAAACGACGATTACAAACTTGATCAATCGATTCTACGATATTCAAGAAGGAAAAATCCGTTATGATGGAATCAATGTGAAAAAAATCAAAAAGAATTCGTTAAGAAGGTCCTTAGGGATTGTTTTACAAGACACGCATTTATTCACAGGGACGATTCGCGAAAATATCCGCTATGGGAAGCTAGATGCATCGGATGATGATGTGATTCAAGCCGCTCAACTCGCTAATGCGGAAGATTTTATTAATAATTTACCTAATAAATATGATACTGTGATTACTGGTGATGGAGAAGGCTTGTCACAGGGGCAACGTCAATTATTATCCATTGCTCGAGCTGCGATTGCTGATCCACCAGTAATGATTTTAGATGAAGCGACATCAAGTATTGATACCAGAACTGAAAAACATGTACAAGCTGGAATGGATCGTTTGATGAAAGGCAGAACGGTATTTGTTATTGCACATCGCTTGTCGACGATTCAAAATTCAGATGCAATCATGGTAATGGATCATGGCCAAATCATCGAACGAGGCAGTCATGAAGACTTACTTGAAGAAAAAGGAATTTATCATCAACTATACACAGGAAAAGTAGAACTATCATAAGAACAATAAAAAAACACCGATCAGCTAGTGATCGGTGTTTTTCGATATAAACGTTTAAAATAATACGCCAAGAGAGATTCGAACTCCCGACCGCTCGCTTAGAAGGCGAGTGCTCTATCCAGCTGAGCTATTGGCGCAATATGTTAACGCAACAGAGTTTATTATAATGAACATATAAAATAAAGTCAATCATAAATTTGAAATAACAACCAAGTTTTTTTGAAAAGTGATTTATATCGCCAAATGACCAAGTTTTTATTGACTCTCGTTTCTTATTTTGATACAATGTTAATGTTGTAATTGTGGACTCCACAGCTACAACCGCACAGAACAAGTTTTTAAGTATGACACTAATCATCACTTGGGATGGCGAGTCTAAGTCTAGAAGAAGGAGGTGCTGTATAGCATGTACGCAATTATCAAAACTGGTGGTAAACAAGTAAAAGTTGAGGTAGGTCAAGCAATTTACGTTGAAAAATTAGACGTAGAAGCTGGCGAAAAAGTTGTTTTTGACGAAGTTATCTTAGTGGGTGGCGAATCTACGAAAGTAGGAGCTCCAACTGTCGCAGGTGCAACTGTCGAAGGAACTGTAGAAAAACACGGCAAACAAAAGAAAGTCGTGACTTTCAAATACAAACCTAAAAAACACACTCACCGCAAACAAGGTCACCGTCAACCATATACAAAAGTTGTAATCAACGCAATCAACGCATAATTCTTTTAAGTTGCATAGGAAAGAAGGCCTATCAATGATTAAAAGTTCTTTTAAACGAAATGAGGCAGGTCAAATTCTGTCTTTTGAAGTCTCAGGGCATGCGGAATCAGGTCCTTATGGCAGTGATATCGTATGTGCGGCTGTGTCTGCATTAACGATAAGCACCGTCAATGGTATCGATGCTTTAGCTGGTGTTCAACCGATTGTTGAAACAGATGAAGATAATGGTGGATACCTTTATGTTGAAATGATTTCAAAGGCCAATCAAGAACAAACCAATATTGCCCAAATTCTCTTGGAAAATCTTTTATTAGGTCTCCAAGCAATCGAGCAAGAAAATCTTGACTTTATTCAAGTCAAAACCATAAATGAAAAATAGGAGGTGCAGACTATGTTATTAAATATGAATTTACAATTATTCGCCCACAAAAAAGGTGGAGGTTCTACTTCCAACGGACGTGATTCAGAATCTAAACGCTTAGGCGCTAAAAGTGCTGATGGACAAACTGTTACTGGTGGATCAATTTTATACCGTCAACGCGGAACTAAAATTTACCCAGGAGCAAACGTAGGTATCGGCGGAGACGACACTTTATTTGCTAAAGTTGACGGTGTAGTACGTTTTGAACGTAAAGGCCGTGACAAAAAACAAGTGTCTGTTTACCCAGTAGCAAATTAATAAGTAGCTGAGTCCTTTGTATATCAAAGGGTTCGGCTCTTTTTTTGTTTATAGATATTTTTTTGACCATACTATTGACCATACTTTCTAAAACTCTATATATTTTATTAGTTTTTCAGTTGTACCTTCTTTTTGATCATCGGATAAATGAGTATATATGTTTAGAGTCGTTTTGATATTTGAATGGCCTAGTCGTTCTGCGACTTCTTTATCAGTAGCTTTAGCGTTATATAGCATAGAGGCGTGAGTATGTCTAAATCCATGCAAACCAATGTCAGGCAACTTTGCTCTATTCTGATAAACCTTGTATCGTTCAGTAACAGCCTGATTAATGGTAAAATTATTTTTTTCAGTGGTGAAAATAAAAGCTGGCTGACTAAAACCAAACTTGAAAAGAAATTGTTTTTGTGACAGTTTCCATTTGTTTAATTGTTTAATAGTTTTTTGGTCTAATACAATTTGACGATTAGATTTTTTCGTTTTTGGTGTTTCTGAAATATAGTAATCTTGCCCCTTTGTTACTGTTCTATGAATGGAAAGGGTATTTGTGTTGAAATCCAAATCAGACCACGTGAGGGCTAATATTTCACCAATGCGGCAGCCACTGAAGGCTAACAAACGAAACAGAGTATAATCTCTAATCTTGAAATATGGATTCTGCTCATTTTCAATTGTTGCTAAGAAATTTTGTAATTGATCTTTCGTGTAAAATTTCAGTTTTTTTTCTGTGTTACTATTTTTTCTAACGGGTATTAGTACATTAGTGGTAGGGTTCTGATTAGTTATACCCATGTTAATACTCAGTTTGAAGACTTTATCAATATAGTTCATAAACAGCGGGTAATTTTTATAAGTTGATTTTTCATGCCATTCATTTATTATTTTTTGGCAATTCATAGTATCGATTTTATCTATTTTTATCGATCCGAACTTGGGCAAAATGTGTTTATCAAACAATATTCTGGTTCGTGATAAAGTACTCTCTGTTACACTTTTTTTATAATGAGCAAACCAGATATCTGAAACTTCTTTAAAAGTAGGAGCTTTTTGACTGCTTGAAAATCCATTTTCTTTTACAGATAGTTCTAACATAGACATAGCCGTCTTTGCTTCTTTCTTAGTTTTGAATCCTCTTCTTGTGGTATATTTCTTTTTACCTGTTAAGGGATCTATTCCTAAGTAGGCTTTAAAATACCAAAGTTTTTCACCGTTTTTCTTTTCGTACTGTTTGATCATGTTGTATCACTCCTTCAATTTTGATACAATAGACACAACTAAATAAGCCTATTATATAGGTGGTTTTATTGTTTAACGTACTTACTTCTTGGCGGGAGGGGTACGTTTTTTTATTTTATTTGTTCAAATACTTCTTTATACTTGTTGAAATCCTCATCAGAAACCGCAGAACCAACAGTAAGAACCGCATTAAGTTTTTCATTAACAACATATCTTACTAACCAGGATACACGATCCCCAGCTGCATTTTCATTACGTGTTTCGTTATTGTTAATAATTTTTTCAGTATTTTCCTTATCTGTCGCCACTTCAACATTAATAAGATTAGCAAAAAGAGTATCTGGAATTGAATCTTTTGCGGCGTAGTAGAAATAATTTGAACTAGATAAATCATAATCAGATTCGTTAAGTTTTTCTTGGCCAGTAGTTTGGGGATCGAACACAGGTAATCCCTTTTCTTTAAAAGTATTTACAATTTCAGTTGCTGTATCTTCTTTTTCAGTACTAGATGAACTTTCCAATTCTTTAACTCGTGACTCTAATTGATCCACTTTACTGTTCGCAGTTTTGGTATCTTTGTTACTATCACCACACCCCACTAAAAATAGCCCACTAAAAATACAAATAATTGCAATCTTTTTCATTTCAAAAATCTCCCTCATAAATTTTGTAGTAATCCAGTATTTAAAATCATTACTGATGAATCTCGAAACTCAAAGATTCTTCCTTTATAAAAATAAGTGTACCCATATTTTTGTTGATAATATGAGAATACTTTTTTTAGAGTATTGTTTGAAACGTTAAGGAATTCAGCACAGTCATAATGAGTATTGAGACCAGCTTCAGAGCAAGCAATTAAATCATCTAAAGAAACGAGGATATCATATGAATAATTTCTGGCTTTATTTTCTTGTTTTCTCGCTTCTGTAGAATTTTGATTAATTATTTCACCCACAGAAGTTTTATAATGAGCATACTCTTCAGCTAATATTTCTTTTTTTCTTTTTAATTCCAATGTTTGTTCAATATAAATGCGACCGTTACGATATAATCCAAAACAACCAGTATTGGCATATAACTCTTTTTCGATGATCGGCACGCTTTTTTGAATTTCCTCAACTAATATTTCATAGTCATTCAAATTAATCACCAACTAAAATTTATTTTTTATGCTTTGAATCATATTCGTCATCTAGTTTATCTAAATAAGAATGAATATTCTTTACCTCATCATCCGTATATACTTTTTCTGGATCAGCTGAGTGAGCAGCAAGGGTATCGATTTTTTTAGGAAGTGGAAATTCTTTAATTTTATTTTGCTCTTCTAATTGTTGTCTTGCAAAATCATATACCTTTGATTGGCGACTTTCGCTTAGGTTGTTATATATAGAAGAAATATCATTTTTAGAATTTAAAGTATCTCGTTTTTCATCTGGTATCCTTTCTTTAGCAACGTCATAACCCATTAACCAAGGCTCATTAACATTTAAAGTTTTAGATAGGAGGTATATTCTATCTTGATCTGGGGATTGTTTCCCATTTACATACTGTGAAAATGTACTTTTTCCCATTTTTATTCCTAATTCTTTTTGAAAAGGCTCGGACATTCTAATTATATCAATCTGCTTGATATTTCTCTCGCTCATAATCTGTTTGAGTCTAACTTCAGTAGTAACTTTAATGATGATCGCCTCCTTATATTTTGTATTATATAACTAATTGAATATAAGTACAATAAAAAAATTCATGATTCGTGAACTTTTATGTTGACTTAGTTCAAAGTCCAGTGTAATATGAAATTATAAAGTTCATGAAACGTGAACAAAAGGAAGGAGGAAATTTAATGAGTTATGATTATTCTACATTGTCAGGAAAAATTGTCGAAAAATTTGGAACCCAATATAATTTTGCGATTGCAATGGGACTTTCAGAAAGAACTGTTTCATTAAAGTTAAATAGTAGAGTTTCTTGGAAAGATGATGAAATGATACAAGCCTGCGAATTGCTCGGGATAGAGACTTCCGAGATTTATCAATATTTTTTTAAATCGAAAGTTCATGTTTCGTGAACTTTGTTAGCTACAACAAAGTGCAGAAAGGAGATATTTATATGGCCATAAAAGTAGAATTAATTCTTTCGGATGAAGTAAAGCGGGATTTGATTAATGAGGCCAAACGAGAACTAGAGGAAGAATTCGAGGAACGTCTGAATCTTGTAAGTAGGATCCTTGATTTACCGCCAGCACCTAATAAATCAGAGATAAGAAAAATTTTAAAAATAAGTGATAGTACTTTGGATCATCTGATAGCAAATGGTGCCACCCCTATGATTTGGGGAGAGAACACAATTCGTATTGAAAGAGCTAATATTTTAAAAGCTTTTGACAATACTAAGATCAAAATTTGAGGAGGATAAATGGTGGTTATCTCAGCAAACATAATCCTACTATTAGTAACGATTTTATGTTTTGCCGCTGGTGAGACGGTGCAAGGATATTTAATTTTAGCGGTGATGTGGGTTTGTAGTGTTTTGTGGAGGAGAGGGGAAAGATGAAAAAAATATCCGCATCAAAGGAACTTCAAAAAATGTATGTTAAGAAAGCACGAACTATTAGTTTTTTTCGGTGAATGGGTAAAAGAATTTGAAATAAAAAAGAGTTCGCACGGCTATGCTGAACTCAATTTGAAAATGCTAGTAACAATCAAGAATTTAGATTCTGATTGATTATATTTGTTATGACACCAGTGGCGATTGATTTAAGAGCGTCAAGAGAATAACTACCCGCTTTGGAGGCAATGCTTTTAGTAGTTTTCCAGTTATTATCTGATCGAATATCATTTATAAATTGATGTCCTGTAGGTGTTAAATCATAAGCGTAAAAGTTGCCGGCCATATCATAACCTGCTTTATAAAGCAGCCCACTTAAATCAGCTTGCCGAAAATGATAGTACAAAGTATTTTCATCATAATTTTTAATGTGCTCGTTATCACTATCAGACCGATAGTCAAACAAATGGTTAGGATCGCAAATTTCTTCAACAGTTAATAGAATATCTCTTATGCAATCAGGATTTAGTCTCACGTTGTTTTACCTCAATTCTGAATGTAATTGTTTAATACTTATAGAATATTTTTTATATTAGTGATGAATTTAATAACGTCCTGAACATTATTTTTGAATCTATTTTCCATGTAAATGATTCCGTCATCTTTTAGAAAAGCGAGGTATATCTTATTTGAAGACCAATTGACATTAATATACTCATTTCTGGAAAGTGTTCTCATAGTGTCCTCAAAATCTTCAAAAAGCATATTTGGAAAGAGAAGATTGTAAAGCTGGTCACCGCCACCTAAATTTTTGGCTTGAGATTTGGAAATACCGTTGTTGATTCTGTCAATATATTCTTTGTAGATTACTGCAATCATATACTGAGCATCCTTGGTTAATTCTACTTCTGGCATAAATAAACACCGACCTTAATATATTTCAGCTGACCATCTGCTGATAGATAAAGTATACCAATCAAAATAATTTCTAACAATAAGAATTTATGAAAGGGGATTGGAAATGAAGCACAAACTAATTAGTGTATTACTAGAAACGCCGTTTGCAATATTACTAGCTTTTATCTCGTGGTTATCAATTTGGGCAGGACTACTCATGATCGTGGTATATGTTGTGAATAAAGTATTTGAGTTTCCACAGCATATAACTTGGGTAAACAAACGACCGAGGAAAAACGCAAAGTAGGGGGCTAATAAAAATGAATCCTGCAACAGTGATCAACTATACATGTAGATTACAGATTCGAAAGTGTGATATTGGCATCAAGGCTATAGATGGACACAGGCCGATCAGTGAAGCTGAAAAAAGTGAAATAGCATGGATTAACGCAAAGATGAAAATAATCAACGAATTAATTATGAAAGGATGGTATGAAAAATGAAACAAACAGTAAATAGCTATTTATCACAACTCGACAAAGGGATGAGTAACAAACAACTCGCCAAAAAAGTGAATGACTATGTCAAACCAGCCGTTTCGGAAGTAACTATCAAAAAAATCAAAGAAGGTAAATATACACCAAGTGTGACATTAGCTTTGGCTTTAGCAAGGGTTTTAGGTACAACTGTTGAACAGCTTTTCGTGATTGAGGGTGGGGAATAGTTTGGAACTATACAATTTCGTTTGGGATACAAATGTGACTAGGTGTGTAGGAATTGAAGCTAATTCGAAAGAAGAAGCCTATGAAAAATGGATTGGTGGGGAATATGGTAAGACCGATGTTGATGATGAAGATATGTCTGATGACATAGTAGAAATTGATGGAGAGGCTTATTCTAATGAACGTTTTGAAAAAATATCTTTTGGAGGTCAAGATCAATGCTAAATCCAGAACAAAATAAGCTAGTTGTCCAAGCTATCAAAGACAAAAGAGATAACTATGCAGCATTAATCAATCATGAAAATACTAAACCGTTGAAAGATCAGGACTTTAAGAAAACAGATCAGCTAACCGAAATGTATCACAAGTTCATGTTGATCCTAGACAAAGTTCAGAGAGTGGGGATGTAGATGAAAAAATTAACTGAATGGTTAGAAGACAGCATTGAACAAATGGAAGTGGTAAAAGGAATGTTGCCCTCAGATAATGCGGGACATATTGAAGCGTTAGGTCGTCAAAAAGCATATAACGAAGTTATCAAAAAAATAAAAGAACAGGGGGATGAAAATGAAAGCAACATTTAATGATTACTTAAGTGAAGTAGTATTCGCCAATTATGCGGATAACGAAAATAAAGCTATCCAGTTAATTGGTGCAAAAGATACCAACTACCAGGGTGAATTGATCGCAATGGCAAGTGTGAATACAGGTGATAAATTGGATTCTAGTGAGGTAGCAATAAAAACGTGGTCAGAAAACGAAGGTATTGCTGTAGCTTTGGTCAATGCTGGGGTTATTCTTCCTGAATTACAATATATTATCCCAACTGGTTATGTAGCAGCAGAAGTTTATAAACTAACTGATGAAGCCCTTAAATGTATAAAACAAGAGCCGGAATCGTCTGCCAACGAAACCAGCCATTAAATAAATATTGAATGAATAAATTATAACATGAAAGAGGGAATTAAAAAATGGAAATGTCAGCAACTCAATATACTGGATCAAACCAGTATAATACGCCAAATCGATCAACAGAATCTATTTTAAATAGTGATTTTTGGATGGATGGAATGGGAACAGTTACCCCTATTGTTCAATTAGAAGATGATCACTTGAGAAACATCCTTCTATTCATTTATAAGTCAAAGGATCGTTACTGGGTAAAATGTCACGATACATCATTTATCAAAGATTATAAAAATGGTGAAGAATTTTTCCAGCATGTCATTGTGCATAGTACTCTTTGGACTTCTATTTTGGATCATATCAATCGACCAGAAACTTCATTTAATTTTGAGTTCAGCATTCCAGGAGTAAAGTAATGGCTGGACCGGAAAAGAAAGTTGAAGACAAAATAAAAAAATATCTTGATTCTTTAGGTGCCTATTATTTGAAAGTACACGGATCGATGTATCAGCCTTCAGGTACTCCAGATATTTTAGCATGTGTAAACGGCCGTTTTATCGGAATTGAAGTAAAGCGAGCTGACGGAAAAGGTAGAGGATCCGCATTACAGAAAAGTAAAATCAAAAAAATTCAAGATGCAGGAGGTGTAGCTTTCTTTGCAAAATCAGTGGATGAAGTATCCGCAATGCTCAAGCATGAAAATGTTATATGAGTTTCAAAAACGAAGTGTTGAAATAGCAGACAGTAACTACCTGTTTGCCTTAGATACAGGTACGGGTAAAACGATCACTTCCATTCATCAATATTTGAAATGGTCAAAAGGTGAACCTTTATTGATAGTCGCTCCACCTCAGAAATTGAAAGAGGAAGGTTGGCGCAGAGATATTCAAGCAGTCTGTAATTTCTATAAGATCGAAATCACTTATGCAGAATTAAGCTTTGGAAAACTAGCAGACAGTTACATGCTGTATAAAGGTTGGTTCGTGATCATTGATGAAGCACATTACATTAAAAATCCGACAAGTAAAAGAGGTAAGGCAGCTGTCAAATTAACAAAGCAGTCTACACACTTTGAATTGTTAACTGCGACACCTGCTTCCAACGGCTGGGAAGATACGTACAACTATTTCATCATGTTCGGTTACTTCAAAAATAAGAAAGAAATGAATGATCGTCATGCATTATGGGGAACCATGTTTCTGGGGAATAGAAGAATACCAAAAATTGAAGGATGGAAATATGAAGAAGAACTCCAAGAAATGTACAACAGTTTTACTATCTCAATTAGTAAAGATGATGCGTTAGATCTGCCGCCATTAGTTATCAAAGATGTTCCATTTGTTAGGGCTAGTGAGTATCAAAAAATTTCTAAAGATCGTGTGTATGAAGATGTTGATTATGATACGCCATCTAAACTTGCTCATGGTTTGAGGTTCTATGCGAATCAGAAAGACAAATTGGAATATATAAAAATGCTGTTTGAAGGGACATTCAATAATATTGTAATTTTCTACTACTATCAGAAGGAAGTCGAAGAGCTAAAAAAAATGGCTAAAGGTAAAACAATTTTTGAAGTGAGTGGTCAGGCATCTAAGCTACCCCATAAAGAAACATGGGACAAACTAAAAAATTCAGTAACTTTTGTTCAATACATGGCTGGAAGTGCTGGCATTGAACTGCAGTATTCAAATTTAGTTGTCTTTTATACACCGACTTATTCTTATCAAGATTACAGTCAAGCTTTAGGTCGTGCATATCGGAATGGTCAAACGAAGAAAGTTACAGTGCTGCGTTTCATCACTCAAGCAACGATCGAACAAGCTGTTTATGAAGCATTAGAACAAAAGCAAGACTTTTCAGAAGAGTTGTATATGAAGACTAAATTGTAAGGAGAGTGAAGTAAATGTTCGGACTAGAAAAAACAGACAATAATGTAACCGAGAACCGGAGTTCATTTGTTGGCGGCTCAGATGTACCAGTCATTTTAGGTTTATCAAAATATAAAACACAGTACCAGCTGGCGCAAGAAAAAGCCGGAATTATTAAAGCAGAAAATATCAGTAATCCGTATATCCAATTCGGAAATAAGATGGAGCCATCTATTCGGGAATATATCAATACTAAAAACAGTTTACATTTTCATCCAGATACTTTCATCGATAGAGATGAAATGATTCGATCCAATGTAGATGGTATTGATGAAGAAAATAAAATTCTCTTAGAAATAAAAACTCATGGATCAAAACCGACTATGAAAGTATACGAAGCTCAGATGCAGCTGTATTTCCATCAAACAGGTTGCAATTATGGATGGTTGGCCATGTATCAACGACCTTCTGATTTTGATATGGAATTTGACTCAGCCAATTTAAAAATCAAAGAAATAGAACGAGATCAACTTGCAATCGAAAAAATACTTGATTCCATTGAGACATTCTGGATCCGTCTAGAATACTTGAAAGAATATCCTGATATGTCTGAAAAAGACTATTATTCAATCGGAAATGATGTAGATAAACTGGTTGCTCGTGTAGAGAAATTTGAACTGCAGATGATGGAATTCAAAGGAAAAGCAAAAATAATTGAGGCGCAACAAAAAGAATTCAGAGAGCAACTCTATCAAAAAATGGAAGAAAATGACATCAAAAAAATTGATACAGGTGATCTATTAATAACCAGAGTACTTCCGACTGTTCGTAAATCAGTTGATAGTACAAAGCTAAAAAAAGAACTTCCTGATGTGTATGAAAATTATCTTAAAGAATCTCAGGTCAAAGGATCAATCAGGATTAAAGCAAAGGCTGAATAATATGAAAGCTACTTCTAAAGAAATAAATCGTGTGGCCAATTATATAGAATCTAAATTGCTTCAAGAAGGTGTAGTTATACAAAGATATGATGCTTATTCAACGAATAGTGTTTATTTCAAGTTTGATTGCGGTCTATCGAATTCATTAAGGATTGGTGATCATGATGGAAAGAAAACTCTAAGTTATATGTTCATGGTGGATGTTACTCACTCTGGCCAGCGAATAGTCAAACAAGATAAGTTTACTCAGTATATCTATGCTGCAACAAAACAGCAACGAAAAAAAGCCGTTAAACATATTTTAGATCATAGAGAACGAAGGATCGTTCAATACGGTGGTTATGAAAATTATCGGACGCAAATGAAACATCAGTATATAAGCAGCAAAGGTCAGAAAGGATTTTGGTCACAAGCTGAATTTATAAATAAAAAGAGAGAAGGAATAAAAAATGATTAGACCACTAAAAACAACAAGAAAGTTTTATGCATCAACAAGAAAAGAAGCTGATGATCATATCGAAAAAATGATAAAAGAATCTGATGGTGTTGTCACAGGACAAAAGGTGAATCAAAAAGAGCACAAAGAAGCAGGTTCTTATTATGAATTCGAAGTTATTGAAGAATTAAATCGGAGCAGAGACATTTTAGACAATGGATTTTTAGGATAAGGAAGGAGAGAAAATAAATGTCGATTTTACCACCAAACAAACCACAAGTACCAAAAGACACACCTAGAAATTTTTTCATCTGGGGACCAACAATGGGCGGCAAGTCGTTTCTAGCAACACAATTTCCGAACCCAATTGTATTTAACACAGATGGGAATGCTGAGGCAAACACTGTTCCTTCAGTTCAACTTAGAAACATCAAAGATGAAAAAGGGAAAATAAAGCGTTCAGTGATCGATCAATTAGATAAATTAATCACTGCACTGCAAACCGAAAAACACACCTATCAAACAGTGGTTCTGGATGTTATCGATGACATTATTGTGATGCTCGAACAGTACATCTGTGACAAAGAAGATGTTGAAACGTTGGGCGATATTCCTTACGGGAAAGGTTACGCAGCCTTTACTAATATTTTTCAGCAGCTGGTTATTGAACTAAAATCATTGCCAATGAATGTAATCTACATTTCCAGAAATGCTTCTAAAATGGAAGGACTAACTGAAATAGAAATTCCTTCACTGAAAGAAAAACATCAAAATATCGTGAACGGGAATTGTGATTTATCTATTCAATGTAAGAAAGTAGGGAAAAATTATATCCGTGTAGCTAAAGCTAGAAGAAAAGACTACATGAGAGATCAAGTAGACGATCCGGCAATTTTAAAAATCTTAGATTCAATTACTGGGGTTTTTGGTAAATCTCCAAAAACTACGAAAAAACAGCAAGAAGCGATCGTCAAAGAAATTGAGAAAAAAGAAGATGTTTTAATTGCTGCAGAAACTAGTGAGGAAACTCCCAGTAAAGAAGCAATTGAAAAAACTGAATCAAAAAAAGAAACTGAGCCAGCAAGAAAAAAGACAGCTCCTGTTAATAAAGAAGCATCTAAAGTGGCAGCAAATACCACTGGGACAGGCAAACGAATTAAACCACAAATCTAAAACACTACTACAGAAAATGAAAGAGGTAATGAGACATGGGACTTAAAGATTTAGCAAATGAAGTTTTATCAAAATTTGATCCAAAGAATGACGATCCAAATGCAGGAGGATTTGATAATCTGCCAGATGGAGAATATGATGTGACACTAGCAAAAGCAGAACACAAAGTATTTGAAAAAAGTGGTTGGGAATGTCTGTCATTTGAAAATGAAGTGACTGTTGGAGAAGCTGCCGGCAGAAAAGAATTCATTAATATGAGTTTTGATCAAACTAGTACACCTGAATTTGTTTTAAGTAAAAATATCAAGTTGGTTGCAAAACTAGCAGCTATAATCGGACTATCCTTAACCGATGAAGATTGGGAAGACGAAACAACTATGGCTCAAGCCTTTCAAGACGGTATTGGAAGTCAATATGTTTTAAAAGTGACATCTTCACCAAATAAGAAAGATCCAACCAAACCATACAGGAATTTTGATTTCATTGCTTATGATGACGAGAGTGAGAATCCAAATGATCAGTATCCAGAGACAATTGATGATGAAGATCTTCCATATTAGAGGTGAGTGAATGTTTTTCTTAAACGGTACTGAAACATTTAAAACATATTTAGCCGCCGATACGAAGGAAGAACTGTTAAGAAAGGCAAATGAAGACTTTCCATCAACAATGCCAGCAAATAAAGATAAAGATTATTCCAGGGCAAAACTCATAGATCCAATTTATCCAGAACCTATGACAATTAAAGAAATTAGGTGCTGACGATGTTTACCTTTTATTGGTTATTTAAAAAAGAAAATTCCTTCACAGCAGTATTAAAAAATGATAAAGAAACTCAAATCATTACCGATAAGGAGAGCCTGAAAAAGGCTCTCGATACTGTCGGTTTTCTAGTGAGTTTTGGTAATTACTCAACTATGGATAAAGAAATAGCATTACTTCTTTCAAATGGAAAAAGTAAATACTTACAAAAAAACATTTCAATTGATTTATCTCAGGAGCTTGGGAATAAGACAATTGAAGAAATAGGTTTCCGTCTTGGTCACAATATGAAAGCCAAAACAGCTGCAGAGTTTTGTGAAAAGAGAATTGAGATTTGTGAGTACGTTTTTTCAAAGAGAGAAGAATATCTGGAGAGTAAATTTCAGATTGTGAAAGAGTTTGGATTGAACCCAAGGTTTGTAATGAAAACCCGAGCCAGTTTAGCTGCTGAAATTTTAAATGCCAAGAAGCAACCAAAGGCACCGAATATACTAATTTATGAGTACGATAAACGAATTCAACTGAATGAGCTACCAGAGAAATTGCTAACTTTCTATAATCGAATAAAAAAGAAGTACATCATTGATAAGGATGAGAAAATTAAATTTGAAAAAATAAAAATGTCCTTAGCTGGATTGACACACACTTTCGGTTTTGGTGGTGTTCATGCAGCGAAAGAAAAATACAAAGGTTCGGGACTGTATTTGTTGATCGATGTTCGTCAATTCTTTCCATCATTAATTTTAAACAATCAATTGTTTAGTACTGCAGTCAAGGATAAATCAGTTTTCAAAAAATTATATGATAAAAAAGTAGAAACAGGACAAGAAACATACAAAGTACTTATAGCAGCTATCAATGGAGCCATGAACAATCCTTATTCTAATTTGTATGATCCTCAAAAATTTTACTCAGTTACAGTAAACGGCCAATTGATCATCACGCATTTAATTATAATCTTAGAAAATTTCATTGAAGAATTGATTCAAACGAATACAGATGGAATAGTTGTGAAGATTAATCCAATATTTGAAACGATCATTAATGATTTGTTGGAAAGATGGTCAGCGCATTATGAACTTGATTTAAAGGTCACGAAAATAAAAAATATTTGGCAGCGAGATGTGAATAATTATATTTTTGAAACTACATCTGGCGAATTTGTAAAAAAAGGGATTTATTCAGATCTCAATTATTTAACCAGTGCTATTCCTGTGATTACTGAAGCCTTGATCGCATATTCATTACATGGAATAAAACCACAAAACTATCTAATTGATGCATTCAAAAATGAACCGATTGAAAAGTTCTATTACATTGGTAAAATTGCCAGAGGATATGAAGCCATTGAGCAACAACGAGGACTAACTTACAAAAAAATGAACAACACCGTTTGTGGAATTGCGACAAGTAATAAAAAATTTGGTGGGATTTATCAAACGAAGAATGATCTACATTCTAAATTGCCAGGATCACCAGTACATTTTTTATCTTATGATCATGCAACTAAACAAGATATTGATATGAGCTGGTACGTGGAAGAAGTTGAGAAATATATATATTAGGAGAGAACTGATCCAAATGAATAAATAAAAATCTTAGATGTGGGAGTATTTGGACAGGGTGAAACAGTGATACTTCTATATGCTAAAGGAGTAGAAAACAATTTAAAGGAGGATCATTGATTATGAAATATATTTTATGGGTTGTTTTAACTGTTTTTATATCAGCATATTTTACAAGAAAAAAAGGAAGCTTCAGCTTCCTAGGAGTTTTAATTGCGACAGTTATAGGTGTGTTGATATTAGCCCTTTGACATAAATATTATTAATGTAATTAAAAAGATAATAAAGAGGAGATCTAGCCAGTTGTTTTTAAAAAATAATCTATAGAAGCTAAAATTATCTTTATATTGTCGCCGGTTTAATCTGTATGCATTATTTCTAATTGGTACACCAATTTCTCTACAAACATTATCATAACGCATAGAGAACCTTTCAGAAAAGTATTCCCACTGTTCCATATACGAGGAAGAGTCGGCTTTTGCCATTCTTTCAGCATAAATTTTGACAGAGGGAAAATAATAATTATCGGCTGAATCACATATTTCGATAATTTGATTTCCTATTTTATTTACTTCTATCTTCGTCATTTCTTTGGAAAATAACTGATACTCTACCAATGAATATATAGGCGAATAACACTTTTCAAATATAAGTCTAGCAGTTTGCTGTTTCTCTGGTCTTGAAATATGTCTAGAAGTAAGGATACTTGTAAAAATTGCTATGATAGCAGTTAGTCCGATATTTAGAATGTTGATTTGATTCTCATCCAGTTTCATTTTATCACCCCGATAAAATTATAACGTAAATTAATAAAAATTTATACGAAAATCCAGAAAGGAAATTTAAATGGGAAAAACTAAGTCAAAAATCAAAAAGAAAAAACGCCGGCAGAAAGAAAAAGCTTCTAATTAATGGCACAGCAAAGAATAAAAAATAGTATTTTACAACTAACATCAAGGCAGGTGATAAGACAGTGTGCTTAATTTCATAAAACTTGAACCAGGGAAAAAGAAACCTGATCAACAAAATTTAGATGATTTTTATACAGATATAAAAAAGTTAAGTGATGCAGCAGTACGATTAGATGACAGTACAGTTGTAATTGATTTCGATGAATATCCAGAAATCGGTAAAGCGATGGTGAAGAAATATCCAACGTTCTGGGTTGAAACTAAACGAGGAATTCATCTGTACTACAAACGGCCGATCCAAATTAATGGCCACAAAATTCTTTTAAGAAACTGGACCAAGAAAAATACTGTCATCGGTGCGCTTGTTGATTATAAAACAGGGAACAAATCCACTGTCACAATTAAACAAAATGGAAAGCTTAGAAAGATACACGGTTCTTTTGAAATGTGGAATGATCTTCCGCCGCTTCCAATCGAATTATTTCCAGTTCGATTAAAGTCTTCTTTGACTGGAATGGGCGAAGGTAGTCGGAACAGCTCTTTATACAGTCAGCTATTGACTACTAGGGAAATGTACGAGCTAGACTATGACACGTTAATAAAGATGGGGGAAACGATCAACGAGTTAGTTTTCTCTGATCCGATCCCAAATAGTGATGTTATCTCAGTAGTGAATTCTGTAAATGAAAAAGAGATCCTTCAAAATTTAGTTCTCAACCCAAGCGATATGATCGCTACTAGTGAAGCCTTAGCCAAAGAGTTAGAAGTAAAATTTTTCAACGGATCTCTCTTTCATAGGGAAAATAATTACTGGATAAATGATAAAAATAAATTATTGCGAAAAATAGATAAGCGAATAAAATTGCTACCGAATAAATGGAAGCAGCTGGTTGATCTATTTCCTGTAAAAGGGGAATTGATTGAAGTATACGATTTTCCCATTCAGTTTAAAAATGATTATATGTTGGATGGTGCCGATATTATTCCGATGGCTACAAAAGAATTCACACCATTTTTCTTAAATGCTGAATACAATCCGGATGCTTATGATGAACATGTTGATAAATTCCTAGACTTTTTAAGCAGTGAGAAAAAGGATCTCAGAAATATCATTGAAGATATGCTTGGCCATGTACTTATGACTCAAGGCTTTCCTCATAAAGTATTTTTCCTAGTCGGATCATCTGGCGCAAACGGAAAATCAACATTTTTGGAAATGCTAAATTCATTCATCGGGGATTTAGGGTTGAATCTTGCCTTAGAGCAGTTCAACGATCAAACCTCTGTCATGGAGCTGGAAGGAAAGCTTGTCAATGTCGGTGATGATATCGATGCTGGATATATGGAAAAATCAATGAACTTTAAAACTTTAGCTTCAGGAAATACGATTATGGTTCGTCCAATCTATTCAAAACCTTATAAATTAAAAAATAAGGCGACGCTTATTTTTACAGCTAACGAAATGCCAACATTCAAAGATAAATCTGGAGGGATAGCAAGACGTATTGTGATCATTCCTTGTGATAATAAAGTAAAAAAAGCCGATCCAAAGATTGACGAGAAACTTTCTTCAGATAATGCAAAATCTTATCTATTAAATATCGCATTAAATTCTATGCAACGGATAATGAATAACGGCGGCCGCCTCTCCACTTCCGAAACAGTCGACAAGATCACAGATGAGTACTTTGTAGAAAGTGATTCTATTCTTGGATTTATTCATCAAGATGGAATTGATGAAAATATGACAACTAAAGGTGTATACGATGAATATTTAAAATATTGTGAAGAAGCTGGAACTAAGCCTTATTCTCAAACTAAATTTACTCAACGCCTTAAATCTACTGGTTTTGAGAAAAAAGAACGACGAATGATGGGGAAAAAATACTACTATTACAAATTAATTGATAAAAAATAGCAATCCCTACTTTTAGTAGGAGTCCCCACTTTGTCCCTACTTTTTTTGTGAAAGTGAGGACTGCTCAAACCGTTGGCACAACAGTGTTTATATAGTGTAGTCCCTACTATCCCTACTTTTTTTATTACTTAAAGAAAAAAGAGAGGAATATATATAATAATAATAAATATATATAGGGCCTGAAAAAAGTGCGGATAGTAGGGACGATTTGCTTAACCCCTTAAGAGAGTAAGTTTTAAGCAGTCCCTACTTTTAATTTTAAAGTGGGGACAAAGTAGGGACTATCCCTACTTTGTAAAATAAAAATAAAGAAGGTGATTCATCATTTATGAGTGGGTTAATTCAATAGTTCATATTGATCATGAGTTATATGAGTTAAAAATAACTTTAGAAATTAATAGAAGAGAACTCTCACGATGGCAAAATTATTTAGATGGTGATGATGGAGACCTTGCAAAGCATCAGACATTTTTAACTGCTTTGCATAAACAAAAACAACTAAAAGGAGTGATTGAAGAATTGGATCAACGAGTTGAAAAATTAGAAAAAGAACGTGAGGAGATTATTCAGCTCATTGATAAGTTCAATGGATTGAATCAACGAATTTTAAAATTGAAATATGTTGAAGGGTTAACATTAGAATCAATTGCTGATGAGCTGGGATACAGTTACTCATACATTAAAAATAAACATGCTGAAATTATGAGGATGATTCGCTTCACTAAAAGAGTATAATGAAAAAGAGACACTTAATTGTGCCTCTTCATGTTAAAAAATTACTCCTTTTTGACTTTCCATAAAATTTCTTGCTGACTCCAAAAGCTCATTCACTTCGAATCTATTAAGTCCTCTAGAAGGCATTTCTTTTGAGTATACAAACTCAATTTGTTTAAAGATACTTGACTTAATAAAATCTTCAGGTTCAATATCAACAGGTATTTTTTGATTTTCCATTAATTTAGCGATATCCTTAACCATTCTATTCTTAGGAAAACGTTTATTTAATGGTTGAGAGTATTCTATATCCATACTTGAGTACATATTATTTACTCGTTTAAAAATCATGTCTATTTTGTCATCCATCCTTGATAGTGCTTCAGACTGTCCGATCGTTTCTTCACCTATAGTTTTAACTGTGATATGCTTAAAGTTCTTTAAAAATGGTGAATAATCTGTATCTTTTAATGATTTTTCGTACGTCTTAATGATTTTTTCTTTTAATAATTCTTGAAATTTTAATATCTCTGTATGCCTTAAATCTGCTGGATATGTCACATGTTCAATCATCGAGATATCAAACATATAATCAGTTTTGTTATCTTTAATGATAACAACTGGTTTATCAAATGCTAATCTCAATCCAAGCTCTAACATAACATTGCCATTTCTTCCGCTAATATCTACGACTACAATTGGATCGTCATAAATATTATTTACGATACTATTATGAATAATATCAATTTCTCCAGCTGATTCACTAACCATTCTTGGTATAAAATCATGTTCAACAATATCTTTAATGGTATCAATTAAAATTGTTTTAACATCTAAAAATTGTTCATTAGGGTAGCCCAGCATAGGAGCTAAAGGCATTATTAGTCCGCAATTTATTTCTTTAGATTTTTCTATAGAGACTTCCTTTTTAGAAGAGTTTTTATTCTCTTTAGTCATATATTCACATCCTTTTATACTAATATACCACATTAGTATAGTACGTACAGTACTAAGATAGTACCGACATATTGATTTTTTAATGATATTCTATTAGTGTAGAAAATTTCGAGAGGACATTTCACTTTTGTGAGATGTCTTTTTTATCTATTATATAACGCCTTTAAATTCATTTATATCTTTTAAAGTAACGTGTAACAGGTTTATAAAATAACTTGTATTACCCCCTTACCCAAGTTAATATACATACAACAAAACGATAAGGAGATGTAAACAATGCAAAAAATTACAGAGATGAACGGCTATATTTTATTTGAAGACAAAGAAGGATTTGACATAATGGTCAAATATCCAAATAAAGACTTTTATCCATTTATGCATATTCTTGATCCAAGTTTTCATACAAAAAATAATGAGAAATATGATATTCAAATAAACACCGTATCAAATGGACCGCAAAATATTGAAGGGTTAAAACATACTATAGAACAATATGAAAAAGCTATTGAGGCTGCTGAATATTTCAAAACAGTTTTAAAAGATAACAAAAATATGGAATTTATTTAAAAGCCCTCAAAATTGGGCTTTTTATTTTGGAGGAAAATATGAACATACAAAAAATGAATTTATCCGATCTTAAACCTGCGGATTACAATCCGAGAGTAGATTTAAAACCGGGCATGCCAGAATATGAAAAATTAAAAAAATCGATTGAAGAGTTTGGATTTATTGATCCGCCGATATTTAATAAACAGACAGGTCATCTTGTTGGTGGTCATCAGCGTGTTTCTGTGGCCAAAGACTTGGGTATTTCTTCTATTGAAGTGTCTGTGATCGATATTTCATTAGAAAAAGAAAAACAACTGAATATTGCTTTAAATAAAATCTCAGGACAGTGGGATGAAAATAAACTTGCTATGCTGTTAAAGACATTCAAGGATTATGAGGTTGAGCTATCGGGTTTTGATCCATCTGAAGCGACAGATTTAATTGATCGATTTGAATATAATATGGAAATCGAAAAACAGATTGAAGAAGACGCCTTCGATGTTGATTATGCTATTAAAGAAATAAAGAAAAATGGTCCGGTAGCAAAGTATGGTGATATCTGGCAGTTGGGTTCCCATCGATTAATGTGTGGTGATGCCACTATTATTTCAGATATTGATCAATTAATGGATGGAGAATCTGCGGATCTAGTTGTCACTGATCCACCATATAATGTTGCAGTACAATCTGAAAATGAAGAATTGTCTGGTTCTGGACGAGAATCAATACTGAATGATGATATGAGTGATGAAGAGTTTAAATCGTTTCTTCATGGTGTTTTTGCTGGTTACAATCATTTGATGTCAGATCATTCAGCTATTTATGTTTTCCATGCATCCAGTACTCAACGAGAATTTGAAAATGCAATGAATGATAATAATATTCTAGTTCGTTCACAATGCATCTGGGTTAAAAACTCTGCGTCTAATGGTTGGAGCCAGTACAAATGGCAGCATGAACCAGTGTTTTATGCTTATAAAAAGAAATACGCCCCTTTTTGGCAAGGTAATCGTAAACAGTCAACAATTTGGCGTGATGACTTGCTAGAAGATCTGCCATCTACTATATGGGAGTGTAGCCGTGGTAATGTGAATGCTTATGTTCATCCTACACAAAAACCGTTATCTCTATTAGCTATTCCTATAAGAAATAGTTCAAAAATAGGTAACTTAGTTGTGGATCTATTCGGCGGATCTGGTTCTACTCTTATGTGTGCTCATGAATTAGATCGTCGCTGTTACACATTAGAGCTTGATCCTACTTTTTGCGATGTGATCATAAAACGATTTGAAGAATCAACGGGTACCAAAGCAATGAAAATTAATTAGTTTGTTACATTATCATCTTTCGGGAACTTGTAACGATTTGGTGATTAATAATAAAAAAAGAAGCCGAGTGCTACTAACACTCGACTCTCACACGAGGATATCTCCCCGAAGACACTGAGAAAGACCGACGTCGGTTTTCAACAGCTCAGTGTCTTTCACTATTTAAACATAGCGGGGGGCTTTTCGCAAATGGAAATAAAAGACGAATTACCAAACATAGATTTAGAATATGAATTAGAAAAGGCATTAGAACGTGCTGAATCAGTTGAGGAATATAAAAAAATTATACGGGTTGCACTTGGTCAATGGTTACAAAATTTAAAAAGTGGCCAGATTAAGCTCAATTCCGTTGGTGATTTGAAAGTTTTGATTGAAGCTGACTTGATGCTGAAAGAAATAGAAAAATGATGTATACTCTATTAGTATTATTGTAAAGAGGGGGATATGTGTATGAGAAATGAGAATTTAAGAATAAGAATTTCAGTAAGTTTATTTGTAAGTTCTATTCTAACAAGTGTTCTATCCTATAAACTTATGGACAATTGGAATTATTTATCTTCAATTTCTAAAGATTTAATTAGCTATAAAAGTGAGGTAATGGGAACTATAGGGATACTTATCCTGATAGGATTTTACGGTTTAGTATTTGGCCTTACACCAATGTTTAATGATACAAAAAAACGTAGAGTCAGTGCTTTGACAATGTCAGTTTTAGGTATTGTACTCGTTTTAATAGGGATTTTTTCACAACTGAAGGAAGTTGGAACCACTGGGCCAAAATTTTTAATAGTGAGTAGTCTCTTTTTTATGATAGCTTTAAGCATTCTCATAGAAATAAGTATATTCATGATGGAACTATTATATAAAAAATTTATGCTACTGGATGAGAAAAATAGGATAACATTAATAATTCCAATTATTACATTTTTATTAGGGATGCTATTTAGAAAGTAGAAAACAAAACTCAACAAAAAAACGATCGTGAGGTGGTGTGATATGGATGGCTAGACAGCGAGATCCAAAACGCGACCAAGCGTTGGAAATATTTATAGAACATAACGGAGAGGTGACTAATAGAAAAGTTGCCTCTCTTTTAAGTGTTCCTGAAAAAACTATTTCAGCGTGGAAGTCTCGTGATAAATGGAGTGCAGTACTGCAAAATAATGATTGTAGTACTGCAAAAGAAAAGTGTAGTACTACGAATAAAGGTGGCGCACCTCGGGGGAATCAAAATGCTAAAGGAAATAAGGGCAATCAACATGCATCACCTCCAGAAGGTAATAAAAATGCTGTTAAGACTGGAGAGTATGAAAAATTATATTTTGACCTATTATCCGAAGATGAAAAGTCTGTATATTTGATGAACTTCACATCAGACCAACGTCTGGAACAAGATATCAGAGAACTCTCATTAAGAAAATATCGAATGATGAAGCGTATTACGTCAGCTGAAGATAATTTAAATGAATCTGAAATGATTCTCCTTCATGAATTACGAGATCGTAAGAGATATATTGAATCAAATGGTAAAAAAATAAAGATTACTGAACCTGAATTAATTATTACCGAAAAAAGGGAAAAAATTTCTCCGAAAATTGATAATATTTTAAGGCTAGAAGATGCACTAACTAGAATCAGTAATCAATTAGCAAAATCGCTTAAATTAAAAAATGAATTAGAGCTATCGGAAAAGAAAAAAGCACTTATTGAAGCACAAGCCAGAATTGCATCCTTAAAAGCTGATGAACTTGAGCTGGAAATTGTACCTCAGGCTAATCCTACTAATGATAACGATGAGGTGCCAGATGACATTGATGATGAGATTGCTAAATTAGAACAAGAGTTAGGGATTGATCATAATGGATAAAGTTCAATACTATCTAAAATTGAAAAGATTACAGGAATTAAAACGATCAGCAGAAAATGAACTTAAAATTGAACAAGCCAGAGAAGATTTCTTTTCATATTGTCAGCTCATGATTCCAGAAGTTTATAAAGAGGAACGTGGGTATTTAGTAGAACTATGCAATGAATTTCAAGAGTTTCTCGAAAGTGATGACGATCTACTCCTATTGAATCTTCCACCAAGACACTGTAAGTCGCTTACTGCTGGTCGCTGTGTGGAATGGTCTTTGGGGCGTGATCCTTCGTTAAGAGTGGCCACTGGCTCCTACAATGAAGATATGGCCACTGACTTTTCAAAAGAGGTGAGAGATACCATTTCTGAGATAAAAGTCGATGATAACATTGTTTACTCTGACATTTTCCCTAATGTGAAAATCAAAAGAGGATCTTCTGCAGCTAAACGCTGGGCTTTGAGGGGTACAAAGTTATCTTATCTTGCAACTTCACCAGGAGGTTCAGCTACGGGTAAAGGGTTTGACTTATTATTTGTAGATGATGTAATCAAAGGGATCGCTGACGCCACAAACGAATTTGCATTGGAAAAACAATGGGACTGGTTCACCAAGCAAATGATTTCACGTGTTGAAAAAGGCGGAAAAATCGTTGTAATTATGACTCGTTGGCATTCTAAAGATTTGGCTGGAAGAATCGAATCTGAAATGCCAGAAATGGGATATAAGCTCCGCATCATCAAAAAGAAAGCTCTTATCGATGAAAAAAAAGAAGAAATGCTATGCTCAGATATCTTATCTTTTGAAGATTATAAAAAGAAACGTGCTGCAATTGGTGTGGATATAGCTTCAGCAAACTACCAGCAAGAACCGATTGATATTAAAGGAAGATTATATTTAGAAGGATTCAAGGAATATGAACTATCAACGATGCCTGAAATCGTTCATACGTATTCTTATACAGATACTGCTGATGAAGGCGACGATAAACATGCGATGTATATTTTTGGCCAGACGATTAATAACCAAGCTTATATTCTGGATGTTCTTTATACAATAGAAGATCAAGGAGTAACAAGAGATAAAACTGTAGAAATGCTTCATAAAAATGAAGTGAATACAGCATGGTTTGAATCCAATAATGGCGGTACTGGATACGCCAGAAGTGTCAAGGATAAAATGAAAGAAGCACATCATACAAATCAAACAGTGATCAAATGGTTTCATCAATCGAAAAATAAGAAAGCTCGTATTATTACCAATGCACCTTGGATAATGGAAAACGTGTTTTTCCCAAAGAGGTGGAAACACAGATGGCCTGAATTATATGAGGACTTGCTATCTTATCAGAGACAAGGGAGAAACAAGCATGATGATGCTCCGGATGGTCTCACTGGCATTGCTGAAATATGTGCTAACAAGTTGAGAGCAAAAAGCCAATCAAAAGAAAAAAATTATAAACGTATTAAACGTATGTTTTAAAGGAGTGTGAGAAATGAATAACGAAAATGAAGAAGTGTCCGAAAAGTTTGATAGAGTAAATGAATTTGAACATGGCACTGACATCAGTTATTCAAGTGATGTGAATGTAAATTATGTTAGCTTCAGTGTAGAATCTAATATCCATTACAGATATAGTTTGGCAGAGGATTTATTGAATGATTCTGATGTTTTAGCAAAGATGATTTTTCATCATAATGAGCATCAAGTTCCACGACTGCAGGTTTTAGATGATTATTACAAAGCAAAAAATACAAACATTATTAAGAACCGTCGGCGTAAAGAGAAAGAAAAGGCTGATCATAGAGCAGCGCATAACTTTGGTAAGGTACTTTCAACATTTGATGTTGGGTACAATACGGGAAATCCTTTAAAGATTCAAATAGATAATGAGGATAGTCAGAAAACGATTGATGACTTTAATCTTGATAATGATATTGACGGATTAAATGGGGAATTGTGGTTGGACATGGACAAATATGGTCGAGCATACGAAGTTGTATATCGAGATGAAGATGATGTTGATTATGTGGATCTATGCAACGTTTTTGAAACTTTCGTTGTTTATGATACTACGGTTAAGCGCAGACCTATATTAGCTGTTCGATATCCTAAAACAAAATTTACAGTAGATGCTGACAAACAATATATCCAACCGATAATTTACACCAAAGATAACATTATCACTTATGATGAAACAACTATTGCTGCTATTGAACTAAAAAATCCAAATGAAGCTCCTCACGACTATAAAGAAGTTCAGATAACCGAGTTTTCACCTAATCGATTCCGAATGGGTTTATATGAGGATATTCTATCTCAGATTGATCTTTACGATGCAGGGCAATCTGACACAGCTAATTACATGACAGATCTAAATGATGCAATGTTAGTAATAAGTGGTGATATTGAAGCGGCTGGCTTAACTACAGATGATGCCATTAAACAAAAAGAAGCGAATATGCTCTTGCTTGAATCAGGTACTGATATTAACGGAAACAAGACCTCGGTCGCTGCTGAATATATCTATAAGCAATATGACGTGAACGGCGTTGAAGCATATAAAGAACGTGTCAGAAATGGAATCCATGAGATTTCAATGGTTCCAGATTTAACTGATACAAATTTTTCAGGAGTGCAATCAGGAGAAGCAATGAAATATAAAATGTTTGGATTTAATCAAATGACGGCAGTAAAGCAAAGGCTATTTAAAAAGAGTCTTGTGCGGCGCTACCGCCTTTTATTCAATCTAAAATCGAGTGTTTCGGAGATTGACAATTCTGATCTAAAAGGATTACGAATTGTGTTTACACCTAATCTACCTAAGGCCATCCTTGAAGAATTAAAAACGCTGGTTGATTCTGGAGCCGAACTTAGCCAAGAAACCATCCTTGGTCTAGCTTCATTTATAGATGACGTACAAGCTGAGATTAATCGAGTGAAGCAAGAGGGACAACCAGTTCCAGGAACTGATCAAGAAAAGGACCAGTTAAAAAAAGAACAAGCAGAATTTCTAGCAAAACAGGCTAAATCTGAGGAGGACTGATAGAGATGTCCTACTTAAAAGAAAGAGAAGATGCTTGGATAAAAGAGCAGATAAAGCTTGATAAAGTTCGAGAAAAAGAAATTGTAAAGAAACTGCACCATGCAATCGATGCTATTCAAACTGAAATTGAAGCAAACTGGGACAGATTCTCTAATGGCCAAAACATCACTATTAGTGAAGCTCGAAAGCGTGCTGATCAAATGGACGTCAAAAAGTTTGAAAGAAAAGCAAAAGAATATGTTAAAAATAATGATTTCAGCCCTCAGGCGAATAAAGAACTTAAAATCTATAATCTCGTTATGAGGGTGTCGAGGTTGGAATTGTTGAAAGCTCAATTAGGACTGGAAATTATTTCTTTATTTGATGGCCTTGATAAATGGGGCTATGGTCAGTTATCAGATGCGGCCAAACAAGAATATATTCGTCAAGCCGGAATTCTTGGCAACACTTTGGATAAAGACTACATTAAAAAAGTTTCTTCTATAGTAAATGCATCTTTTCACTCAAGGGATTATGCATCATTCAGTGATAATATCTGGCAGAACTTTACTGAAATGAAAGCTGATCTAGAAAAATTATTGACTCGAGCAATCACACAGGGGAAAAACCCCAGAGCAGTAGCAAAAGAATTGGCAAAGTTTTTAAAATCGAATCAAGAAAATATTAGGTATAAGCTCAATCGGCTAATGATCACCGAAATGACATCTATTCAAACAGACATTCAAAAACAAAGCTATTTAGATGCTGAAATAGATGAGTATGCTTATATCGCTGAACCGTCTGCTTGTGACGTATGTAAGAAAGTAGCTAAAGGCAGCCCGTATAAAGTCGTAAAAATGGATAAAGGAGTAAATGCTCCGTTCATGCATCCATTTTGCAAGTGTTCCACCGCACCTAGAGTGGATCGTGACTCATATGAAAAATCATTGAAAGAAAGAGGGGTATAGAATGGCTAAAGAAATGTATGTCTGTAATGAGTGTGGGAAGCACACACCGTTAGTGCAGAAATTCGATAATTTAACAAACGGTGTAGAACACCACTATGCCGAATGTCAGTCATGTGGTTATCGTTCAACTATCTTTTATACGAATTCTGAAATCAAAGCGTTAATGTATCAGCAAAAGAAAACTGCATTTTTCACTAAGAAAAAAGAACGATTAACTAAAAAGATTCAGACTTTGATGGGTGATCTGAAAAATGAAATCGAGGCAAATTCTCATGAGTGATCCAGACTTGAGCAAATCTATTTCAGAATTTATTTCAAGAGTTGCAATAGCAACTAGAATGGATCTATTCATAGAATGCTTAGCTAAACAATTAAATAAATTATAAAGTCTAGCCAATCACTAGGCTTTTTATTATGCCTTTTTACTGCTTTTAGGCGTTAAAGAGAAAGCTTTATCGATTGATAGGCGTAACCTGTCAAATTTATCGGGTAGCGGCGTAACCGTGGAGGATTAATCATGAAAAAACGTTTATTAATGCCATTGCACTTACAATTTTTTGCTGCTGACACTGGATCAAATGGGGACGTAGGTCAAAGTACACCGCCGGCAGATAATACAAATGATCAAACACCGCCAGATGAAAGTGATGCAGAAAAAGATCAAGAAACTGGTAAAACTTTTACTCGTGATGAAGTAGCAAAAATGATTGCTGCTGAGACTAACAAAAAGCAAAAGGTTTGGGAAAAAGAACAACAAGAAAAACAGGCAGAAGCCGAAAAGCTAGCAAAGATGAATGCTCAGGAAAAAGCTGAACATGAAAAGAAACAGCTAGAAGAAAAAATTGCAGAGTTGGAGCGTGGCCAAACTTTAGCAGCTATGACAAAAGAAGCATCTAAAATGCTGTCAGACTCTAGTTTGCCACATGACGATGATTTACTTGGCTTGATTGTTTCAGACGATGCAGAAGCTACTAAGCAAGCAGTCGCTGTCGTTACAAACTTTGTATCAATGATCAAGAAAGAAAATGCTCGACAACAAACACCTCCTGCGGGTGGTCAATTTTCATCTAATCAAAAAGAAAAGAAATCAGTTGCAGATATTGCAGCAAGTACACGAATTGTAAAATAGGAGGAATTATCAATGAAAAAAGAACAATTAATGAAAATGGACATTCAAATGTTTGCTCAAACATGGGATCCAGACAATGTTACAGTGCTGGAGAAAAAAGACGGAACCATCCCTGACAAATACAACACATTGATTTTAAAAGATGTTATGGAAAATTCTAAATTGATGCAGTTAGCAAAGTATGAAGAAATGGACAGTAAAGAAAAGAAATTTGAATACTTTGCAGAAGGACCAGGAGCTTACTGGGTAGGTGAAGGTGAAAAAATCAAAACATCTAAACCAAAATGGTTGAATGTAAAAATGGTTGCTAAAAAAGTCGCCGTGATCATTCCAGTTTCTCGTGAATATTTAAATTATAAAATGTCTGACTTCTTCACACAAATGCAGCCGAAAATTGCAGAAGCATTCTATAAAAAAATTGATTCGGCTACAATTTTGGACGTGGATAATCCATTTCCTCAATCAATTGAAAAATCAGTTGTTGCTGCGGGTAATGTAGTAGAAGGTGGATTAACCTATGACAACATTTTGGAGTTAGAGGATTTACTAGGTGAAGACGAATACGATCCAAATGCATTCATTTCCAATCGTAAAAACCGCACGGAACTACGTGGTGCTAGTAAAAAAATTGGTGAGACGACTCAGTTTATTTATGATCGTAGCAACAATACAATTGATGGGTTACCTGTTGCAGATCTTAAATCTATGGACAAAGGAACTCTTTATACTGGTGATTTTGATTACTTGCGATATGGTATTCCTTTTAACATCAATTTTAAAATTTCGGAAGAAGCTCAACTATCTACATTAACAAATGAAGATAAAACACCAGTAAACTTGTTCGAACAAGAATTAGTTGCATTGCGTGCGACAATGGACATTGGTTTCATGGTGATCAAAGATGAAGCTTTCGGTAAAATTTCCCCAAAAGCGTAACGCCTACTACAGGAATCGTTGCTAGTCAAAAAACGTGGACTGGAAAAGTAGGCGATACTAAGAATTTTACAATCACAACAGATCCTGTTGATGCTTCCGATTCTATTGAAGTCATTACAGCGACATCAGCTGCAACAAATAATGAATCAGTAGTCACAATCGTTAAAAATGAAAATGGCAGTTTTGATGGTTCTATTTCCGGAGAAGGGTCAGCAGTAATCACATTTAGTTCCGGTGAATTTACTACAACTGTCTCAGTAACTGGTCAAGCTGCTGAATAGAGGTGATTAGATGTCCATAAAGGAAGATGTAAAAAAACTTTTGAATGGCTCAATCGATGATAAGTTGGACATAATTGAAAAAAGGACCAAGGAACGTTTAGCTTCATTGCTAGGCGTTTCAGAAGTTCCAACAGAATTTGAGTATATTTCCTATGAAGTGACTCTTAAACGGTTTAACCGAATTGGAAACGAGGGGATGCAGTCATATTCTCAAGAAGGGTTGTCAATGGCATTTTCTGATTCTGATTTTTCGGAATATCAAGATACGATTGATGAATATCGTCGAAAAGATGAAGAAGCTTTTTACAAGCCAAAAAAAGGAGTGATTCGATTTGTATGAGATATGATAAATTAATCGTTTTTGTTAAGGAGTCTTCTAAATCTCATTATGATCCAGAAAAGGGAGAATGGATTGAAGCTGATCCCAAAAAAACACCAGCAGAAGTAAACATCACTGATCTGGGAACTGATCGATCCATTACTATATTTGGTAGCATAAAACAAGGGGCTAAAGTCATTCGGACACAACCCCTTTTTTCTGTGCCTAAATGGGATCAGATTGAATATGGTGGAAAGAAATATCAGCTAACTACTGAGCGAACCCCTAGTGAACGACACAGTTTAATTGTGGAAGAAGTGGTCAAAGATGGCTAAACGAGCATCATTTAAAGTTAATGGACTGACTTCCTTGTCTAAAAAGCTAAAGAAAAATGCAACGATGAGTGATGTTAAAACAATTGTAAAAACAAATACAGCAGAATTAACTGAGGGAATGCAAAATGAAGCTCAAGTATTATTAACCGGTCACTGGGAAGGTAAGAAGTTTGTCAAACCAACCGGAACAACTAAGCGTAGTATTACGATGCATATATCGAATAATGGACTTGCTGGTCATACAGGACCAAAAACGGAATACGCTCCGTACTTGATTCGTGGTACCAGATATATGGTTAAAAGAGATTTCTTTTTACCGCCACTTCGTAAACAAAAGCAGAAATTTAAATCAGATTTAGAAAGGTTGATGCAATAGTGATTAAAACGCGTGACCAATCAATCTTTGATGAAGTATTTAAAAAGTCCAATGAATTGGGGTATAAGACTTATGACTATATGCCAATGGATGAGATACCATATCCTTTTGTTGAATTTGAAGATACTCAAACAATCCATCAACCTAATAAAACGGATATCAAAGGGTCAGTTATTTTAGTCCTCTCCGTTTGGGGCTTACAGAAGAAAAGAAAGCAGGTGTCTGATATGGCATCTTTTATTTTTAATGAAGCTTTGCAAATAGAGCACACAGATGGATATGCGTGGGTTTTAAATATCGTTAACAGCGGAATAAATATAATTGACGACACATCGACAAATACGCCGCTCAAACGAGCAATCATTACGCTTGAATTTAGAATTTTATAGAAAGAAGGAAATTAATTATGAAACAAGCAGCAAAGGGTATTGACATTATTTTGCTATTTAGATTGTTAAAAGATTCAACTAAAGAGGCAGCATGGAAGCTGGCTTTTCAAACCGAACACGAAAACACGAAGTCAAAAGATAGTGATTCTACACCAACTAAAGATGGCCCGATTCGTACCCCAGGAGCGTTAGAAATTGATTTTTCAGCGACTTCTATTTTATCTATCAATGATTCATATGTAGAGAAATTAGAGACTGCTTTGGATGACGATGAAATCATTGAAATTTGGGAAATCAACAAAGCTGAAAAAGGAACTGGTGAGGATGCTGATAAATATAAGGCAACTTACTACCAAGGCTATGTTACTTCCTTCGGTAAAAATCCGAGCGCCGAAGATTCGGTTGAGTTATCACTTGAGTTTGGTATCAACGGTAAAGGTGCGAAAGGATTTGCCACTTTAAACGAAGAACAAGAAGAAGTTGTGCAATATGTATTTAAAGACACAACAAAAGAAGCTACAGAAACACCAAAGAAAAAAGATAACTAAATATATTCAATTAGAAGGTTAGTATTCACTAGCCTTCTTTTATTTTAGGAGGAAAATTTATGCAAATTGAAATTAGTAAAAAGAAATATACATGTAAATTCGGTGTGAAATTCGTTCGGGAATTAGATAAAAAATTTGCTGTAGTTCAAGATGGCGTAATTTTTGGATTGTCATTGAGTACTAAATTACCAGAACTAGCTAGTGGAAATGCTGCAACATTATCTGAGTTTTTATATGCTGCAACAATTACTGAGTCACCACGTCCTAGCCAAGATGAGATTGACGAATATGTAGACACCGTTGAAGATATCGAATCCGTTTTTGACGATGTTTTGAAAGAACTAGAAGAAAGCAATGCGGGGAAGTTAGCGGTCAGAGAACTCAAGAAGAATCTAGCGAATCAAATGGAAAACAATTAAGTTCTGCAGAAACATATGAGCGCATTTTAATTAACGCATTTCGCTTTCTTGGAATGATCAATATAAATGAAGTTGAAAGTATGACCCCATATGAATATGAAATCCGAATGCTCGCATGCCAATTAAAGAGATTAGATCGAGAATTCAACACTCATATGCAAGCATGGGCTACTCGACAAATCAAAACGACCAAAGGGAAAAAACAGGAACCCTATTACAAAGATTTTAAACAATTCTTTGATTACGAAAAAAGAGAAAAAGAAATTCTAGGTTTATCACTGATTGATGAACAAATCGATGATGCCACCATTGACCTTTTGAGAAACGTAAATAAATGAGGAAAGGAGGAACATAAATGGAAACATATTCAGTCGAAGCGATACTGGCTGCAACAGATAAGAGCTTTTCTAAAACAATGGTGGATGCTGAAAAATCTATGGTTGGTATCGGGAAACAATCCGGTGAATTAGGCGATCAGCTTTCATCTAGTACAAAAAAAGGCGGAGAACTTACTAAATCAATTATAGGAACGGCTGCTGGAGTTGGTGCTATAAAGTTAGTTTCAACAGCTGTAAATATGGTGAAAGATTCAGTCGCTGGTGCAATCAGTCGTTTCGACACGCTAAATAAATATCCAGTAGTAATGAAATCACTGGGTTATTCTATTGAAGATGTGGACAAATCAATGACTAAATTAGGCGATGGAATTGATGGGTTACCGACATCACTCGATGAAATTGTATCTAGTACGCAACAACTATCTATCGCAACCGGAAGCCTAAGAACTGGTACTGATACAGCAGTAGCTCTGAACAATGCATTTCTAGCTTCTGGAGCTTCTACAGCAGATGCAAGTCGAGGCATGGAACAATATATTCAGATGTTAGGTAAAGGCGAAGTAGATATGCAATCATGGCGCTCATTACAAGAAACAATGCCTGTTGCTATGGATAAGGTCGCTAAATCATTTAAAGATCAAGGTGTTACTTCTGTAAATGAATTGTATGATGCCTTAAAAGATGGCGACATCACTTTTAAAGAATTCAATGGTCGCTTGATTGAATTAAATGAGGGTGTTGGTGGTTTTGCTGATTTGGCTAGAAAAAATTCCGAAGGGGTAGCAACATCTTGGCAAAATATTAAGACAGCTACGGTTAAAGGTGTTACTACAGTCATCCAAGCCTTTAATGACATGATCAAGGCTGTAACTGGAAAATCTATAGCAGAAAACCTCAATGGTTTAAAAAGCATAGTCAACAGTACGTTTAATGCGATTAAGTTAGTGATTCAAGGATCTACGCCAGTTGTCAAAATATTTGCCAGTACTCTTGGCGGTATTATTTCGGTTGCAAAGCCCTTGGAACCTGTACTCATGGGCTTGGTGGCTTCATTCGCTGCGCTTAAAGTAATTCAGGGAATAAATACATTAATTAGCACTACAGATAAACTCTTCATTGCTGCTGGGCTTTCTGGTAAAACTCTTACGATTGTAACTAAAGGTCAAGCTTTGGCTCAAGCTGCTGGAACGGCAGCCACTAAAGCGGATATTTTAGCTAGAGCCGCACAAAATGGACAAATAACAATTGGAACAGCCTTAATCGGTATAATGACTGGTGGTATTCAACTTTCTACAGTTGCCACCACATTAATGACCGCAGCAACAACAGCTTTTGGTGTTGCGATGAAAGTGTTAATGGGACCAGTAGGTTGGGTTATTGGAGCAATAGGTGTTTTGACTGCTGCAGGAGTTGCACTCTGGAAATGGCTAAACAAAGAAAGTGAAGCATCGAAAAAATTGAATGCTGAACAAGAGAAACTTGCAGACTCAACAAAAACATTAACTGATTCTGTTGATCAAAATTCCAACGCTCGTAAAGATAGTATTCGTGATATTTCAAGTAATGCCAGTGCCTATAAAAAGTTGGGAGACTCAGTTACTGATTTAGCTGGTAAAGAGAAGATGTCAGCGGTTGAAAAAAAATTGATGAAATCCAATGTTGAGGAATTGAACAAATCAGTTGCAGGCTTGAATTTAGTCTATGATGAAGAATCGAATAAGTTGTCAATGTCTACTGAACAAATGCAAGCTAGAATAGCTGCCCTTCAGCAACAAGAAGCAGCCAATACTTCTCAGCAATCTTTAACAGATATTTTGAAAGAACAAGCCGATGTTGAATCTAGATTAAAAGAATCTTCTACATTAAGACAAGAATGGAATGATAAATTAGAATCTGGTTCAGTAAAAGCTAAGGAACATAAAGAAGCAATCAAAGGATTAGACGAGCAAGAAAAGACTCTGAAATCAACTCAAACTGAACTTCAGGAAGAATATAAAAATACTCAAAGTGTTTTAGAAAATTCTTTGAATTCCGTAGCCCAAGCGACAGAAGCTGGTGTATTTAAGCAAGTTATTTCATATCAATCTCTAAGTGATTCTCAAAAAACTACAGTGGATAATATGAAGACTAAGTGGCAAGAATATTCAGATGCAGCTACTAATATGTTTGATACTCTGACAGATAAACAAACTATGTCCGTTCAACAAATGCAGACGAATATGGAAGAGAATCAACGTGTTATTGGTACATGGGCTGATAATATCGCTTCATTAGCTGATCGAGGTCTTGATGAAGGATTGCTAAATAAATTGAGAGAGGCTGGTCCAGAGTCTGCAGGGTATGTTGCGGCATTGGTATCAGCATCTGATGAAGAATTATCTAAGATGAGTGAGACTTTCCGAAAAGGCGGAGAAGTTGCAACCAATTCATTTAAAACGGCTTTCAAAACAGGTGATATTCCAGCAGAGGTTACTGCGATGGTAACTTCAACAAAAGATACTCTAGCCAATCAAATCCAAACTGCAAATTTTGGAGAGCTTGGTAAAAATGTAGCTCAAGGTGCGGCTCAAGGTATTAATGATGGAGCACCTCAGGCTGAACAAGCTAGTAAAGATATGGCAAATGATGTATCAGAAAAGTTTGCTGGTGAATTGGGGATTCATTCTCCGTCACGTGTTTTTAAAGAATATGGTGGTTTTATTGCTGATGGTGTAGTTTCTGGTGTGAAAGATGGTAGCAGTAAAGTAAAAGCAGCTATCGATTCTTTGGCAAATATTTTTTCCGCTAACGGTGCAAAGATAGAACAGGAAGCGACCAATATTTCTCAAGTGATACCACGAGCTTTTGATAATTTAGATAGTGAAATGAATTCTGTCGGTTTAAATATAATGGCAGGCTTAGCAGATGGAATTAACCAAGGATCAGGTTCCGCGTTAGCTGCGGCACAAAATGTTGCTAATCAAATTGTTAGTACTGTACAAAGTGCATTGAAAATCCATTCTCCTTCCAGAGTCATGAGAGATGATGTAGGAAAGATGATACCTGCTGGAATTGCAGTTGGTATTGATAAAAATACAAACGAAGTTGAAAAATCAATGCGAAACTTAAATCGTAGTATAAAATTTCCTTCATTAGAAAATATCCAATCAAGCTTGTTTATGGGAAATATGAGTCCAGTGTCTGCTTTTTCAGGAAATCTAGGATCTTCTATGACGATTGAAGTACCAGTAAATCTCGATGGTAAAGAAATCGCAAGAGTATCAGTTAAGTCGATGAGCCAAGAACTACAAAAAATGAAAAATAAAAAAAATACATCATTGGGAAGGAGAGTTTAGATGTACAAATTTACTGATACAAATGAACATACCCTATCTACAACTCTTCCTTCTGAAGCTATGTATTTTAATGGAGACTTTCTTGAAAATATAGTCCCAGGCTATCGAACATTAAATGTTGTCGGTAGAGAATTAGCATCCACTGAGATACAGAGTTACCAATTGGGAATCCGTGACGGAATGCGACACGTTTATGCCCGTATACCTGAGAGGGAACTCACCATCAAATTTAAATTGGATGCGCCAACGAATGAAGACTTTCGTGATCGTTTTAATCGATTGAACGTTGCTCTGTTTAGTGAGAAAGATGTTGTTATATGGTTTAATGATGAACCTGAAATGATATGGAGTGGGAGTAAATCTGATGTAGATATGGTGCCGGAAGGTGTAAATCAAGTTGTCGGCACATTTACTATCTTATTGAGTGATCCGTATAAATATACTCGATCTGATGCAACCAGCGTTACGTGGGGATCTACCGTTATTACTTTCCAAGCCAATTACTTAATGGGCAACACTGGATCTGGAGCTGTAGAAATGCCTATCGTTATTGAAGGTGGTGCATACTGGGGATCAACTATGATTACTTTCCAAAATAGATCGTATTTGATGGGGGATGACGGAAGAGAATCAAAACCTATTGAAATTTATCCAACTGTTGAGGGATTAAAAGTGAAACCGACAATTACCTTGAAGGGTACTGGTCGTGGAGTGTGGATAAAAACCAGAAATGACACCATTGATTTGGGAGATTTTGACAATTCGGAAATTTTAATTGATACACAAAAATTTAACATCACAAAGAATGGCAAACCAATGATCAGACCGATGAATGATTTCTACATTTATCCTAATGAACCACTATTTATTCAGGCAAAGGATAGTAATTTCACTTTAACCATTCGCTATCCAAATAGATTTTTATAAGGAGGGTGATAGCTTGTTAATGGCAATGAACCTCAAACGGGAGTACACAGCAATACTCGAAAATGCATATAATGTAAGTTACGAAAAAATTGAAAACCAAATAGGAAATATAGAATTTACAATGCCTTTAGATGATTCAAAAAATGATTTTCTGCAGGAAATGTTATGGGTAGAGTTAACCGATAATGAAAATGAATACATTGGATTGTATCGGGTGATGCCATCCACAATTCAAAAAGATGCTAGTAACAATACAATTAACTACACAGCTACACATGCACTAGGGACGCTACTTGATAGTGTCCTTTTTGGTTACCATGAATTGGTTAACCGTAAAACGATTGATGTAATTAATTATGTATTAAACAAGCAACGGACAAAGAATTGGGTATTGAAAAAATGTGACTTCATTCGATATTTTTCTTATGCTTGGGAAAATGAGAATGGATTAGCTGATGCACTCTTTAGCATTCCACAAGCTTTTGACGAAGACTATGTATGGGAATGGAACACACAAGTTTATCCGTTTGAATTATCACTTGTAAGACCGCAAACGGAAGTCGTTGCTCGAATACAAGAAGGCTATAACATGCAAGGTTTTGAAATAGAACGTGATCCAAATAACTTAGTTAACCGAGTTTATCCTTTAGGGGCTGGTGAAGGGATCAATCAAGTAAATATTAAGTCAGTTAATAATGGCATTTCTTATGTTGAGGATAAAAAGTCTATAAAAAAATATGGCTTAGTTGAGTATGTATGGGTTGATCAAAGATTTACTATTCCACAAGCTCTAAAAGATAATGCGATAAACATGTTAGAAAAGTGGTCGGTTCCAAAAGTTAGTTGGTCTGTGACAGCTGCTGATCTAACAAAATTGACGGATGACCCACTCATTGTGGATAAACTCCGCAAAGGTGGCGTTGCTATGATCAATACAAATGATTATGGTTCCGTCAATCTAAGAATAAAGAAAGAAGCTAAAAATGATGTATTTGGAGCACCTCAGGATCTTTTGTTAGACCTAGGAAATCTTAAAGATGATATTACAACAACAATGTCGGATCTTGGACGGAAGCAACAGATTAATGAAACCTATTCGCAAGGTGCTACCAATATTTTGAACTATAGCTACCAAGATAACTGCGAAACTGCTTATCCAGCAATTATCGAGTTTTATCTTGATGAAGATGTCTTTCATGTGAATACTGTGGAGTTGACGTTTAAAACTAAGCGATACCGAGGCTATACAAAAGCTGTAAAAGGTGGAGGTGCGAAAGTTACATCTACTTCTGCAGGTGGAGCTAGTACACAAACAAGTTCAGCCGGCGGCGGTAGTATTGTATCAAGCACATCTGGAGGCGGTGGTGTTGCTACAAGTAGTGCAGGTGGCGGTAGTGTAGCAACAAGTTCAGTTGATGGACAGAGTACACAAACCAGCAGTGCAGGCGGAGATCATACACATGTGGTGTTCAAATATGGAGGCGATTATAACAGTGGTGGATTTGGCGACAAACCTCGTTATTTTTGGGGGCGTGGAGAAACTAACACTTTAATACTAAATACGACATCACGAGGTGATATCACTACGGCTGGCGGAAGTGGCAATCACTCGCATTCAGTTACGACACCTGCGCATTCACATAATGTTCCGATACCTAATCATAGTCATAATGTATCTATACCAAACCATAGCCACAATGTAAGTATACCTAGTCATACACATAAAGTTACTATCCCGAACCACACACATACGGTTACTTTACCAGATCATACTCATCCACTCGAATGGGGAATCTATGAGGCACCTAACAGTGCAAGTAGTGTGGATATTATCGTCGACGGAACAACACTAAAACTACATGATACAAGTCAACAACGTCTGAACATCGTCGATTATTTGCGTAAAACAAGTGGCGGCAAGATATCAAGAGGTAATCACACAATTCAAATAAAGCCAAACAAACTTGCACGGATCGAAGCGCAGGTTATTTGTCGTGTATTTATCCAATCACAATTAGGAGGTCAATTTTAATGCAGCTAAAAATTAAATTAATCAGCGATCAGCAAGAGTTCGTGATCACTGATAAAACAGGTAAAACGCTAGACGATTATTTTGAACAGTTGATTGATAATAGTACGCCGTTCATTAAGATTGGAAATAAAATTTTACAAAAATCTACTATCGAATATATCGATGCAGACTAAAGGAGTGAGAATCTATGGTTGAACAAATCAAAGAAACAGACACGCTCAATCAAGGGCGTATAAAAATCAATGCAATTTTAGATCAATCAAATGCTTCATCTGCAAAAGTTGATGATTATCAATTGCAATTAAAAGAAGGGATTGCCGAAGCTAAAAAAATAGCAGATGAAGCTGGTAAAGATGCTGTTGAGATAGCGACAGAAGCAGGTAACCAAGCGAATGAAACAGCCAATCAAGCTATGGCCAACTCAAAAACAGCCATCACTACCGCTGATCAAGCCGTTTCTACAGCTAATAATAATAAACAAGAGTTTGATACATTAAGAAATGATTTTGACCAGTTAGTGGCGGAATCTGGCGATAGTAACCCTGAGATTGTTCAGGCTCGTACAGATACACAAGGTATTAAACAAGCTACTTTAGCGAATCGTTTACAAATAGATTTTGCCGATCGTATGACAAAAGCTGAAGGTATCTCATTATTAGTTGGTAGTTCAAATATCAAAATCATGATGGATTTTGTAGGAAAGACAGCCGGAAATACAGCAACCAATCCGGATAAATATTTCTCAGATTTTACCGCTAAGACACTGAAAAAGCCATCAGACACCTGGAATGAAGTATCTCAATCTGATTACAATAAATTAGCAAGTCGAGACGATTCGGGAATTATTACAGGATCAACACAAAGCGGTGTAATTCCTCAACAACGAGGTGATTATAATATTATCGAGATTATTAAGGCTTTGATACCACAAATTTTTGAGGGATTAGATAAGCAGCAATCAGTCGAGTTCATTAAAAATAACTTTACGTCATTTACGATTAACGAACGATTAAAGGCTACTTCTCCAAACAACAAAAATATTAAAGTGGCAACCTATCTACAATCAACAGATTCATGGAGTACTCAAATTCAAGAATCAGCACCAGAACTTAAAGATTTTTCTGTCCAAATCAATGATAAAAACTTTATCACAGATGAAGGCTTTATTCATTTAATTAACTATACGGATCCTTCGAACGGTGTCACTTCATCAAGCTTAGAAACTGATTACAGTGGCGTACAAATTGAATTATCTGTAAATGCTCAAGATATTCTTGAAAAGTCTGGGTTTGCCAAAACTGCAGATGTTAATAAAAAAATTGATACCCATGTTGATGATAAAAACAACCCACATAACGTAACTAAGAAGCAAGTGGGATTGGAAAATGTAAACAACGTTGGCTTTGCGAATGATGGAGAAGCAGTTGCAGGTACTAGTACAAATAAATACATGCATCCTAAAAACGTTTCTGATGCAATCAAGGGTCAAGCTGTTACTCAAACAGGAGATCAAGAAGTGGTAGGTACTAAAAATTTCAACGAAGGATTGCAGTATAAAGGTAAAGAAGTTGCGGTAAAGGAAGATTTAGAAGTACCTAACGTGTATCTTGCTGAGGGGATCTGGTCTTTGAACAGTAGCCAAACTGTAACGCCTACAAAAACATTAAGTGATTGTCGTATGGGTTGGGTGCTGATTTTCGATACCTATGTTGGGGGACAACCAAAAAATACAGACTACACGGTGGTTATTGTTCCTAAGGTATTTAGTGGATTAATGGCTATTCAAGCTACCAGCGCAAGTGGTAAGCCTGCGTATAAACATGTACGTATTACCAATACTCAGATTATCGGACAAGACAATAATAACTCTGGTGAAAGCGTAAGTGTAGTATTGCGATATGTTAAAGAAATTTAGGGAGTAGGTGAACAAATGGAAAAATACGCAAATTGGGTTTCAATAATGATTGGGGCTGCTGGAGGATTTTTAGCTGGTTCATTAGGAGGTTTTGATAAAGTGTTGGAAGTCCTCCTATTTTTGATAGTGGTTGATTTCGTAACAGGATGGATTAAAGCAATTGTTACAAAACAACTTTCAAGCGCAATTGGAATGATCGGAATAGCAAAAAAAGTCATGATTTTATTAGTGGTTGCCGTGGCCGTAGAAGCAGAAAAGATTGTAGGTGACGGATTGCCAATCAGAGAGATTGTAATCATGTTTTACATTGCAAATGAAGGTATTTCGTTTTTTGAGAATGTTTCAGAATTTATCCCGATGCCTGAAAAATTAAAAGATATTTTTATCCAGTTAAGAAGTAAAGACAAATAGATCTTAGTCCTCGGGAAAGAGGGCTGTTTTTTATATAAAAATTATGAAAGAGGTTTTAAAATGAAAAAATTTAGTAAGTTTTTATTGTCATTAATTGTTGTCACAGGATTGATGTTACCAATGAGTGCGCAAGCTTATATGATCGAGCAAGATCCAATTCAGTTTAGTTACCATCCTGGATATGCTAGTAACGAGATTATCGTATTACATGAAGCTGGCAATCCTAGCAATGTTGGCGCAGATAGTTTGGATCGTGAAGTAAGCTTTATGAAACGTAACTGGCAAAATGCCTATGTATCTTATTTTGTCGGTAGTGGCGGAAGAGTTAAGCAGCTGGCGCCTAACGGCTATTACCAATATGGAGCTGGGGCTACTGGTAACAGCAAAGCCTATGCCCAAATTGAGTTAGCTCGCACAAATAATGCGGAAATTTTTAAGAAAGACTACGCTGCATATGTTAATTTGACGCGAGGTTTAGCAAAGCAGGCTGGATTTACTTTTGACTTAGACGATGGCACTCCATATGGTATTAAAACTCATGAGTGGATCACAAATAATTGGTGGGGCGATCATACAGATCCTTATGGATATTTAGCACAGTGGGGAGTTAGCAAAGCTCGTCTAGCCCAAGACTTAATGGTTGGGTTGCCAGAAGATGGTAGTGAGACGACAGTTAAACCTAACAAACCAAATACACCTAAATACAAAGTGGGTCAACATATCCGTTTTGCGACAATTTACAATACGCCTGATGATCCAAACGAAAAGCATATCAAGGCTGATCAAAAATGGACACAGGTCGGAACTATCACTCAAAAACTAAACGGTCGTAAAAATCTTTACAAGGTTGAGAATAGTGGTAAGTTATTAGGTTACGTCAATGATGGTGATATTGTAGAGATTTGGAATCCTAATCAGCTGAATACACCATCTAAACCTCAAGAGTCTAATCTAGTGGCTATGAATGGAACATTTACGACAAATCAAAGTTTACCTGTATCACCAGATGCTACAGTTATGAGTGAAGCATTAGCATGGTACGATCCATGTGAATCAATGGAGTATGATGGTTATGTCATGGCCAATGGTTATGCATGGGTAAGTTACGTTGATTATGGGGGAACTCGTCGTTATGTTGCTGTAGGTCCAGATGATGGACGTATCGATACAACATGGGGCAGAGGTTTCTTTAATTAATTGAAAAAAATCCCTTCAAATAAGAAGGGATATAGAAATGGTGGAATCTATTATGGAAAAGATAAAAATATTAATTTATAATATAGAGTTCTGGAAAGGATTATTGTTACTTGGACTTCCAACTATACTTGCATTAATTTTTTCATATAGAAAACAAAAATAAAATACTATTTTGCTAGAAAGCTTAACAAAGTTCTTTTCATAGGAAGCGTGATTTTATCATTTATTCCACTTCTCAAATTACTAGTGAAATTATAGGTTCCTTTTTTATAATCAAGATCAAAAGTGACCTTACTAACAGGAATGTTCTCAGTTATTGGAGCCGTGACAAGTAAATATTGTTGCGGTTCTAATTTTCTAGTATCGTTTAAATTGTTACCGTCTAGTTTTTTGAAATTCGGTTCACCAGTTGAATCTGAATACGTACCATCTGAAATGAAAAATCTGATGTTCTCCATAAGCTTTTCCTCTGGTCCAATGATAATTGTCGTGTGATTTGGATGCTCGTTGTTTTCATCCAGGTTAATAAACCCGATTACATCATAACCTTTTGTCGCAAGCGAAGCTGGGGTAGATGTAGCATCGACTTTTTTTACTGTTATATTCTCATAATCTTGACCAATATTAATGTACAAAATAAAATTAATGATAGTTAATAAGCCAATTGTTCCAATAACATTCATGCAAAACGAAAAAAACGATTCCCAATTCATTGTGGCATCTCCATTCTTAATTAACTTCATAGTAATCTCCCTTTAATTGTAAGCTTCATAATCTAGCGCATATTTTTTAAAAATTGTAATGATTTTTCGTAAGTCATATGTGCAGCATCTTTTATGTTTTCTAGTTTTGGTTTTTCCTCTATCAAATTTGACCATTTATACTCATCAAAGATGTCAATTCCATCAAAATAGTTGGAGTAATCCCTGTCTTCTATTTTTTCTCCATAAGATGTTATGAAAGTAGTTAAGTAGCTTTGCTCGTTTTTTCCAATTATTGCTAGACAATAAATACCAATATATTCATGTTTTGGAGAAACAAAAGATGGATCAAAGATGCAAAGTATCTCATCTTTTGATTTCCAATAATTTTCATCAATTTCTGGACTATAATATTTTGTATCTAGTATATCTTCAAAGACACCAGAAGTATTTTTAATTTTAATGTAGGCCTGTAAATCTTTAGCTTTAGAATTTTTAGAGATAGATAATTTCCAATTAGTTTCATCCTTGGTTCTAGAATTTAATTTTATTGGTTCAATTGTGTTAGATTCAATGTTATATTTGAAAAGGTATTTTTCCGATGTTTCACCACTATTTTCTTGGTATGTTATCGGATAACGATCATAAGGGTCTAATGTAAGGTATGGATCATCTAAGGAGTTGGAGATTTTTCCTTTATGAATAAAATCCATCGTAAGGCTTACAGAATTTAAAGATTTTTTATATTGTTCTCCTAAATTATATATTTTAAAAGACCACCAAAGTGAAAGTCCTGATAAAGTTAGTGATAGAAAAACAAAATAAGGAAGTACATTTTTCCTAAACTTGGTTAGTTTACTATCTTCCTTTTTCTTTATACTTTTTTCAATACGATGGAAAGTCGAACTGTAGTTGTTTAATACCTCAACTAATTCTTCTTTACTCATTAGTTGGATGTTCTTCTTATTTCTAGGCATATATTATTATCCTTTTTTAAATATTATAAACTATTTCTAACTATTTTTGCAAACCTATCTTCAACGCTCACGTTGAGAACAAACTGCTTATACAAATATGTAGCATCTTGAAAATATTCAAACTCCCACAGTGCTGCACTGTCCTTATTAACCAAACCAACTTACCTATCTGATCCATAAAAAACTCCTCTACATATAAATACGTAAAGAGGAAAGGAAATTATTTTATTTCGTTGAAAATGAAATAATTACTTCTATGAAATGACCATACTTTGACCATACTTTTGAATAAAACCAACTTAAAATAGAAAACGTAAATTATCAAAAACACTGATACACGGCGTTTTAAACTTTGGTAGATTAAACTAGAAACACTGGATTTTAAAGTGTCTGTTTACCCAGTAGCTCAATAATAGTTGAACTGACTTACTCTATCCTATACTAAGGATAGAGTTTTTTAGTACCATCAGACAAGCATCTATGCTTCAATCAATATCATTATAAAATAATTAAAAAATTTTAACTTACGAGAATTTTTTTTTTGTGATAGCATAAACTCTGCTACAAAAATTAAAGGAGAGTGTTTTATGCCGCAAAACAAAAAAGAAGGATTATTTTTCACAACCATAGTCTGTTTTTCTATGGTGATTTCAATGAGTGCATATAATCTTTTATTACATGGACAATTTTCATTAAGTAATTTATTTGGAGGCTTGGTGCCAGGATTTATCGTGGCATTTATATTTGATGTCTTAGTAGTTTCGTCACCAGCCAAGAAAATTGCTTTTGCTTTACCTGTCAATAAAGAGAAAAATATTCAAATGATCATTGCGGTTTCCAGCTGTATGGTTTTAGGAATGGTCTTTTTTATGTCGATGTACGGGGTTATTATGCAATTTGGTTTCACGGAGAATTTTTTGAGCTATTATATTGGTTCATTTACTAAAAACCTGATCATGGCGTTGCCATTGCAGTTGTTGATTGTAGGTCCTATCTGTAGAATGATTTTAAAGATGAGTCGACAAAGTAGTTGGCTAAAAGAGACAAATAATTAAATAAATCAAAACGAGTAAAGTAAACCAACGAACGGATTTTTACTTTATTCGTTTTTTTTATTATTCAAGGAAAATTGAATAAAAAGAGGGTCTAGCTTTTCAAATGTGCTATAAAGTTGTTATAATTAGGACAATTCTGATTAAGTGGGGGCCTTCAATGATGGAAATACATGAGCGAATTGTCAGATTATTAAATTCTAGTACAGTATTTTTAATTTCAACAATTGATAAACGTGATTTTCCAACGGTTATTACCGTTTCTGAACCGCTGTGGAGAGAGGGCTTGTTAAAGTTACAGTTTTATTTGGATGGCAATGGTGAAACCGTTAAAAATATTCAATGTAATCCAAATGGCTCTGTTTGTTGTTATGAGGAAATCGAGCATGAAAGTTTGCTTTTAAAAGGGAAGTTTACGATTGAACAAATTGAATCAAGGGAAGCAATCGAACCTAAATTATCAACGTACCAAAAAGAAATGAATCACTCAGAACCCGTTTTAGTTAATTTTGAAACATGGACAGCTAGGATACATATGGACAAAAAAACAAAAGATATCATTGTTTAGTACTAAAAAAATTCTATTGTTTATTTAAATAAAATCTGTAAAAGGGGTGGAGAGGATAGTTGATCTCTACTTCTTTTATTCTTTCTAATGGGAAAAATATTTTTAAGAAAATCTAAGCCTTTGTTGATTTTTCTTAATAGGTCTTCATTCTTTATTCAAAAAGTTTTATGTTTGAGTTAAGTTCTTTTGGGTATAGTTAGTCATCGTCAATCAGCGATAAGTAAAGGGGGAATGAAGATGTACGCTGTAAAAGTATTACATGGATATATTGGTAAAGACGGACAACGTACAAGAGATAAAAAGCGTGTTCGGATCTTCTTTAATAAACACTATGCAGAAAAGTTTGCTGATAGAATCGGTGGACGAGTGAAGGAACTTGGATAGATGAATAGCTTACTACAAATAAGCAACCCAAAAGAATTCCATTTGGACTGCTTATTTGTAGTAATAGTTTAGATGTAAAGGTCAAAAACGACGATTTCTGGTGGTACGCCAAAACGTACTGGGATTTTTGTAGTGCCTAAACCTGTATTGACATACAAAGTTGTCTCGTTTGCTAAATCATAAAAGCCTTCAAAATATTTTTCGGCCATTACATTTTTAATAGCAGTGAAGGGTAATCTAACTTGGCCGCCATGGCTGTGTCCTGATAAAATTAGCTGAATATCATGATCAAGTACTTCATCGGCTTTGTCGGGTTCGTGACTCATTAAAATAGTATAGTCGCTTTGGCGGTTTGCTAATGCATCATCAATCGATGGATTTCCTAGCATAGCATCATCTAAGCCACCGATATAGATTGATTTTCCATTTGAAACTGAAAGATTGACACCGGAATTTTCTAATAATTGAAAGTCGGCTGCTGCCAGAATCTCAGCGTAAACACGAGCAGCTCCACCGCCATAATCATGATTGCCCCAAACGGCGTATTTTCCGAGGGGAGCTGTTAGTCTACTTAATGCAGTAATGACTTCTTCAGATGGTCCATATTTTGCATAGTTATCAAATAAATCACCCGTAAATAAAATAATATCAGGCTTTTCATTATTGACTTTTGTAACGATTTTTTCTAATTGTGCAGCTGGATAGTTCTCTTGAATATGAATGTCTGAAAGTTGAACGACTTTGACAGGTTTTTGTCCGTTGTTACTTCCTACGGTGTAGTTATGTGTGACAATTCTTTTCGGTTCTATAAAAAAGGCATAGAGAACCATGCCGATAATGGCTAATAAGACTAAATAAAAAAAGTATCTTTTTTTCATTTGGAACCTCACTTTCTCCACATAGTATAACGAAAAGAAGTTAAAAAAAGGTAAAATGATGTGTAACAGACTGAAACTTTAGAATAATTTAGAGGTTGTGTGTCTTCGGTGTTTTTCAAAATCATTATTTGCTATAATAGAGAGGAACTTATTTTGGAAAGAAGGATGAAAAAATGATGGTAAGAGTAAATAAATTAAGAGAGTTAATGAAAAAAAATGATCTTTCAGGTTTTTTAATCACAAGTCCGTACAATTTACGTTACTTAACGAATTTTACTGGAACAACAGGATTAGCTGTAATTACATTAGATAAAGCTTTTTTCGTAACTGATTTTCGTTATACAGAACAAGCAGCAGCCCAAGCACAAGGGTTTGAAATCATTAAAAATGCTGGTCCGATTTATGATGAAGTTGTCGCAATTGCTGAAAAGGAACAATTAGCCAATTTAGCATTTGAAGAGACTTTTGTCAGCTTTGCAGAATACAGCTTACTAGAAGAAATCACGCCATGTGATCTTATTCCAGTAGCAGGTTTAATCGAAGAGTTACGTGAAGTGAAAGATGAAGAAGAAATTGCAATCATTGAAAAAGCGTGTAGCATTGCCGATCTTGGGTTTAAACATATTTTAACGGTAATCAAACCAGGGATGACAGAAATTGAAATCGCTAATCAATTAGATTTTTATATGCGCTCTTTAGGTGCTTCAGGCGTCTCTTTTGAAACGATCGTTGCCAGTGGTTTACGTTCAGCGATGCCTCATGGTGTTGCGAGCCAAAAAGTCATTGAAAAAGGCGATTTGATTACATTAGATTTTGGTTGCTATTATGAAGGCTATGTTTCAGATATGACTAGAACTTTTGCAATCGGTGAGCCTGATAGTAAGTTGAAAGATATTTACCAAATCGTTTTGGAAGCACAATTAAAAGTACTAGACGAGGCTAAACCAGGATTAACTGGTATTCAGTTAGATGCAATCGCTCGTGATCATATTGCTTCATATGGATATGGCGAAGCCTTTGGCCACAGTACAGGCCACGGAATTGGCTTGGAGATCCACGAAGGACCTAATGTTTCTTTCAGAGCGGATCAACAATTTGTCTCTGGGAACGTGATTACTGACGAACCTGGAATTTATCTGCCAGGTCTTGGTGGTGTTAGAATCGAGGATGATCTATTGATCACTAAAGAAGGGAACCGGGTATTGACTCATTCTCCTAAAGAGTTGATTATTTTATAAAAGAATCCCGTATTAATGAGCAAAAAAACGGCGGATATCTTGGCTAAAACTATTTTCTAAGGATAAACCGCTTTCGACTAAATTTCTCATAGTTTTTTTGGTAGCGAAACGAACTAATTAATGATAAACTATGGGTGAATGTAAACTTAGATAGGTGTTTTAGCGATTAAGGAAAATTTTTCTATACTAACGTTGGAATTATCTAGCTTTGCGGACTAGCTCTTCGGGAAAAAGTACCTCATTCATATTTTCCTGTCAGAGCTGAACGTTGTTACCTATGTATTATCTAGCTTCGCAGGCTTGTCTCTCGGAAAAAAACAAAAACGGAATGAGACAAAAAACGTCTCAGTCAGTTTTTCCTATTTTTCTGTCGAGACATGTCGAGCCTGCTACGCTTTTATTATAAGGAGGATTAAAATGACTGACGAAAAAAATCTAGTGATCAATACAAAAGATTCTTTAGGTGAGATCGTTATCGCGCCAGAAGTAATTGAAGTCATTATTGGTATTGCAGCATCTAAAATAGATGGTGTTTACGGCATGCGTGGAACATTTGCTAATAATGTAACAGAATTTCTTGGCCGTGCTGCTCACGGTAAAGGCGTTTATTTAAGAGCAGAAGAAGAAGGTCTGAAGGTCGATATTTACTGTTACTTAAATTATGGTATCTCTGTACCTAAAGTAGCATTAGAAATGCAAGATCGTGTGAAACAGCAAGTGTTGTTCATGACAGACATTGATTTAGTTGAAGTGAATATTCATGTAGTAGCAGTAGTTCCTGAAAAGCTGCCTGAACCAGATTTTGATGAATTATTCCCGGAAGATGAGGGAGAAAATGAGTAAGCCAAGTTTCACTCGTCACGAGATTCGTGAAAAGGCGCTTCAAGCGTTGTTTCCTTTAGATTTTAATGTTGACTTAACAAAACAAGATGCGATTTCTTATGCATTGGAGTTAGATAATCAAGAAATCATTAGTGAAGATGGGGAAGAATTTGTCCCAACTTATTTGGATTTATTGGTAGGCGGCGTTTGTGATCGAAAAGCAGAACTAGACGAGATTATCAAAAAACATTTAGGGAATAACTGGTCGATCACGCGTATTGCTAAAATGGACTTGATCATTTTGCGTATGGCTATTTTTGAAATGCTTTATGTTGGTGATGTGCCTAACACAGTTGCTTTAGATGAGGCGATTGAATTAGCTAAAAAATATAGTGATGACCGTTCAAGAAAATTCGTTAACGGTGTGTTAGCCAATGTGATGAAAGATATTGATTCAAAGTAGAAATACTTTGAATCTTTTTTGTTGTGAATCACTACGATTGGCTCCGCCAGAGTAGATGATGAACAATACTTGGCGACCGAAGGGAGAGAAGTAACCTTACTAGTGAATCACTCCACTACGTTTCGATCTAATCAAACTCTAGGAAGCTAAAGCTCTAAGAGTTGAAGGAAACCCGATTGGCTCCGCCAGAGTAGATGATGAACAATACAAGGCGTGTAAAGGGAGAGAAGTAACCTTACTAGTGAATCACTCCACTACGTTTCGATCTCATCAAGCTCTAGGAGCTAAATCTCTAAGAGTTGAAGGAAACCCGATTGGCTCAGCCAGAGTAGATGATGAACAATACAAGGCGTGTAAAGGGAGAGAAGTAACCTTACTAGTGAATCACTCCACTACGTTTCGATCTAATCAAACTCTAGGAGCTAAATATCTAAGAGTTGAAGGAAACCCGATTGGCTCCACCGGAGTAGGTGATGAACAATACAAGGTGTGTAAAGAGAGAGAAGTTTCATTGATATACAATTCCAGGAGATAAGGATTATAGAGTGTTAAGACTAGCCAAATTATGCTAAAATGAAAGAATACAAACAAAAATGAGGAGTGATCTTAATGGGAGAGTTAATCAACGGCCGCGAATTAGCAGATAAAATGCAGGCGCAAATCAAAGAAGGAGTGCAAGAACTTGAAAAAAAAGGCATTCGTCCAGGGTTAGTTGTTTTATTGGTTGGTGAAAATCAGGCAAGTCAAACATATGTAAAAAACAAGGATTTAGCTGCAGCTAAAATTGGTATTCGTTCGAAAATCGAACGTCTGCCTGAAACGATTTCAGAAGCAGATCTGTTAGCTGTGATCGAACAATACAATCAAGATCCAGATTATCATGGAATATTAGTTCAATTACCGTTGCCAAAACATATCGATGAAGAAAAAGTATTATTAGCTGTCGATCCTAAAAAAGATGTCGATGGTTTCCATCCGATGAATATGGGACAATTATTCATTGGTGAGCCGACGATGATCCCTTGCACTCCGTATGGTATTATGAAAATGTTTGAAGCCTATGATATCGATTTAGAGGGTAAACGAGCAGTTGTGATCGGACGAAGTAATATCGTTGGCAAACCAATGGCGCAACTGATGATGATGAAAAATGCTACAGTTACGATCGCTCACTCAAGAACGGTAGATTTACCAGCGGTGGCCAGAGAAGCAGATATTTTAGTTGTTGCGATCGGCCGAGGTCATTTTGTGACAAAAGAATTTGTAAAACCTGGTGCAGTCGTGATCGATGTTGGCATGAATCGCGATGAAAATGGCAAGTTGATCGGTGATGTAAAATTTGATGAAGTGTCATCTGTTGCAAGCTTTATCACACCAGTACCAAAAGGCGTTGGACCAATGACGATCACGATGTTGATGTACCAAACAGTAGAGGCCGCTAAAAAACAAAAGTAAGGTGAGAAGATGGAGCAGCAATATTTAACAGTTACAGCCTTAACCAAATATTTAAAACGCAAATTTGATGCTGATCCATACTTGGAACGGGTTTATTTAACAGGAGAAATTTCCAACTTTCGTCTGCGTCCTAATGCCCATCAGTATTTTAGCTTAAAAGATGATGGGGCGAAGATTTCCGCAATCATGTTTAAATCCGCCTTTCAAAAGCTAAAATTTCAGCCGAAAGAAGGGATGAAAGTCCTTTTAGTTGGTCGTATTTCATTATACGAAAGTGGCGGATCTTATCAAATTTATGTGGAGCATATGGAACCAGATGGCGTGGGTGCTTTATATCAAGCCTTAGCCGAATTACGTGAAAAATTAGGAAAAGAAGGCTTGTTTGAAGGGCCTAAAAAAATGTTGCCAAGATACCCCAAAAGAATTGCTGTGGTTACAAGTCCAAGTGGCGCTGTTATTCGCGATATTATTACAACTGTAAAACGAAGATATCCAATTGCTCAGCTTGTTTTATTTCCTACGTTAGTCCAAGGGGATCAGGCGGCTGATGATATTGTTCGTAACATTCAGCGTATTGAAGAATTAGGTTCTTTTGAAACCATGATCATTGGTCGTGGTGGCGGATCAATAGAAGATCTATGGCCATTTAATGAAGAAAAAGTAGCGCGAGCAATTTATCAGGCACAAACGCCAGTTATTTCTTCGGTGGGGCATGAAACGGATGTCACGATTGCCGATATGGTGGCCGATGTCAGAGCCGCCACACCCACTGCAGCAGCAGAATTAGCAGTTCCTGTACTGAATGAAGAATTACTAAAAATCAAAGAACGACAAACTCGTTTAGAGCAAAGCTTTCTATATCAATTACAACAGAAAAATGATCGCTATCAGCGTTTGAAAAATTCCTATGTATTCAAACAGCCAGATCGTCTCTATGAAGGGCAAACAATCAAATTAGATCGAATCACTCAACGCTTGATTCAGTCAATGGAAACTATTTATCATCAAAAACAACGAACAGCCCAAGAAATCATTGCTCAATTTAGACAACAAACGCCTCAAGGACAAATCAGAGAAGGGCAGCAGCAACTAAAATTTTTGAATCAATCGCTTCATGATCGGATGGAACGATACATGAAAGATAAAGAAAAACAATTTACTTCTGCTGTCCAACAACTAGATTTGTTAAGTCCCTTAAAAATCATGGGCCGAGGTTATAGCTATACAACCAAAGAACAACAAGTGATCAAGTCAGTCAATGAACTGCAAGTAAAAGAAAAAATTCAAATCCATTATGTGGATGGCATAATAGATACGGTGATTGAAAAAATAACACCCGCTGAAGAGGAGTAAAAAGATGGCCAAAGAAAAAGCAGTCGAAAAAACATTTGAAGAATCATTAACTGAATTAGAAGAAATCGTTCAGCGTTTAGAACGCGGAGATGTACCTTTAGAAGAAGCGCTAGCTGCTTTTCAAGAAGGGATGGCTTTAAGTAAACAGTGTCAAGATACACTGGAAAAAGCTGAAAAGACATTAACAAAAGTTATGACAGAAAATAATGAGGAAGTCACTTTTGAAGAAAGTGAGGGGAATTGATGGAAACTTTCGCTGATTTTCGTGAGCAAAGTTTACCGCTCATTGAAAAAGAAATGGAATCTTTCATCAATGACCACACGACAAATAATCAATTAAAAGAGGCCATGTTATACTCGATCCATGCTGGCGGTAAAAGATTTCGACCGTTGCTAGTCCTAGCGACTATTCGGTCATTTAATAAAGAAGCTCAGACTTGCGATTATCAAGTCGCGGCAGCGTTAGAAATGATTCATACGTATTCATTAATTCATGATGATCTACCAGCAATGGATGATGATGATTTGCGTCGTGGTAAGCCGACAAACCACAAAGTATTTGGTGAGGCGCACGCAATTTTGGCTGGAGATGGCCTGCTGACTGCTGCTTTTCAATTAATAGCAATTAGTCAAATCGAGATGCATCAAAAGATCTTGTTGATTCAGCTATTGAGTAAGGCTTCTGGCATACAGGGAATGGTTGCTGGACAAGCCGGTGATCTGCAGGGGGAAGCACGAGCATTGTCATTGACTGAATTAGCAGATGTTCATGAAAAGAAAACAGGTGCTTTGATTGAGTTTGCTCTGTTGGCTGGTGGCATTTTAGCAGATCAGCCAGCAGAAGTCGTTGACTTATTAGGGATGTTTGCCCAACATTTGGGTTTAGCTTTTCAGATTAAGGATGATTTATTGGATGCCACTAGTTCCGAAGCAGAACTTGGGAAAAAAGTTGGCCGAGATGAAGCCTTAAATAAAAGTACTTATCCAGGTTTGCTTGGTTTAGAGGGGGCAAAAGCTGCACTGAATGAGCAACTGACTTTAGGATTTCAAACCTTAGAGACTTTGAAACAAACAAGCAGTGAATTTCATTTGGAACTGCTACAAGATTTTTTAAAACAATTGCAGTTATGATAGAAAGAAGGCACTTATGAAAAAAGAGCGCGTAGATATTTTAGCGTTTACTCAAGGATTATTTGAAACAAGAGAAAAAGCCAAACGCGCAGTGATGGCAGGGCTCGTTTATAATGATAAAAATGAACGCTTGGATAAGCCAGGTGAGAAGATTTTGATTGAGACACCGCTTCAGGTAAAAGGTCAAACCCTACAGTATGTTTCTCGCGGTGGATTGAAACTGGAAAAAGCCCTAGCTGTATTTAAACTAGATGTGACGGGGAAAACGATGTTGGATATCGGCTCTTCCACTGGTGGTTTTACAGACGTGGCTTTACAAAATGGTGCGCGATTAAGCTATGCGCTAGATGTTGGTTATAATCAACTAGCGTGGAAAATTCGTCAGGATGAACGAGTCGTTGTGATGGAACGAACTAATTTTCGTTACAGTACACCAGAAGATTTTCATGAAGGAGTACCAGATATCGCGACGATCGATGTTTCCTTTATCTCGCTTAAATTGATTTTACCGCCACTGCACAAAATCTTGAAGCCTGGTGGTAAAGTGGTTGCGTTGATCAAACCCCAATTTGAAGCTGGGAAAGAGTTGGTTGGTAAAAAAGGGATCGTTCGTGAACCTGAGACGCACGTGTTTGTATTAAATGAAATTCTTTCCTTTGCGCAAGCACATGGGTATTCAGTCAGTGGGTTAGATTATTCCCCTATTACTGGCGGAGAAGGAAATATTGAATTTTTAGCTTACTTGACTGCGACAGAAGGTGAAGGAATTGTTGAAGAGACAGTAAATATAGACGAAACTGTGGCAACAGCACATCAACAATTAAAAAAATAAATAGAAAAAACGCTCTGGCTGTGAACACTCAATAGCCAAAGCGTTTTTTCTACTAATTATGCTCGTGTTGTTATATCAGTGTCTTTTACGTGTTTTTTGTACGTGTGACCTTCTTCATCTTTTTCATGAAGAGGATACCAGACTTGAGCAAAAAACGGACTATATTTTGCCAATTCATGATAGTTCCAGCTAGTTCTTTCGCATTTATCACACCAGTGACCGGCTTCTAAAATCAAACGCGGGCTAGCCGAAAAGTGATGACCACAGTGACAAGTGAATGCTAATTTAGTTGACCAATCACCTGTCTTCATTGTTTCTGAAAGGCAAGCACCCCCTCTGAATTGTGCTGCTTGCTGTACATCATCAAGGGAAAGTTCTGTCTCAGGTTTTGATTCATCATAGCCATGATCAAGTAGGATAGGATCTCCTTCTGGGCGATAAAGAATGAAACGGTCCCAGCCGGGAATTTTAGCCCAGTGTTCCTTTGAGATAAAGAAAGGATTCAATTGCTCATCTTGATTATGAATAAGCCAGTGCAAGGTTCCTGTATCTGTCAGTGCAACTTGTTCGTTGCTTTGCTTGATCATTGCAGCAATTTGTTGACTAGTCATGGCAGGTGCATCAACAGGTGTTTGCTGGGCAGCTTGTTCACGCATCACTTTACCATAGTAACGAACAAAGTCTTTGGTTGTTTGAGAACGGAAATGGAGAAAATCGTTTAATTTATCTGAGTCCAAATACCATTGGCCGTGAAAGTTATGTGTGGCATACCAATTTGGCTCACAAATCTCTTTAAACTGTTCAACCCCGATTTCTTTCATCATTGCTGACATCAGTTCATAGTTTGTATTCCGACATTCTTCACCACCGCCGATGTTATAAATATGCCCCCAAAAGTCAGCGTCGACCCAGTCTTCACAAGCGTTTGCACAAAGAACACCAGAGTCATGATCTGTGACCCACTCAAGGACATTATTTAATGGTTGATGAAAAGCGATCCCTTCATTTAAACTGAATTCTTTGATCGACATGATTCCTGTTTGACGCAAAGATACCCAATGTTTGATGCCGGATTCAATAACTGCTCGCTCAGCGGCGATTTTAGAAACTGCGTAATAATCATGCACACTCGGCTTTAAAGGATCACCAATTCGGCCCCAATGAATAGGCGCTGTCCGGTCTCCTGTTTCTGCTACTGTACCAATGTTGATTAATTTGATTTCATCTTTATTTGGTTGTGCCAAAATCGCTTTAATCAGATTTAGAGTCCCACCGTAATTGATCTTCATTGCTTCAGCAGGATAACGATCAGCTGCTGGTGAAACAAAGGCTGCACAATGAACAACATAATCGCAGTCAGCTACGCAGTCTAGAACATCGTCGTAATTCACCAAATCGCCCCAGTGGACTTCTAAATTTGGTTCATTTGCAAATTGTTGCATGAAGAGTCGGTTTTTCTCTGAATCTCTTGCAAGGGTGACAACATGAAAGCGTTCAGATCGATGTAAAAGCTGTTTCATTGTTGCGCCGCCCATTGTGCCGGTAGTTCCTGTAACAAACACTCTTTTTTTCTTCATAATATTCTCTTCCTTTCTTTGGTTAATTTTAATGTTAGCGCTTTTTTCGAGTGTTAGCAATAGTCTAGTGAATGTAATTCATTAAAGAATGAAGTGGGTATCCTCGTATTTTCCCTGTTATTGGCTTAGATTTGTGATCTATGGTGTAAAGAATTGTTTATCTAGAGGGTTTCTTAGCTTTTACGCTTTTAAAATGAATAAAAATACGCTATGATAAAATGGAAATGAATCAAAAAGGAGTACCTTTATTCTAAGAAGCACAGTCGAATCGAGCTAACGGATAACGGACCATTAGGAAAAGGAGTAAAATATTATGAGAAAAAAAGATCGGCATCGTCTGATTACTCGTTTATTAGCTGATAAAAATATCCAAAAACAAGAAGATTTTGTCACCTACTTACAAGAAAGAGGGATAGAAGTCACTCAAGCAACGATTTCTCGTGATATTAAAGAAATGAAACTAATCAAGGTACCGTCTATAGATGGTGGTTACCGCTATAGTGTTCCTGCAGAAACGAAGGAAGATACATCATTAAAATTAGAAAAATTACTGAAAGATGCTTTCGTTTCGGTCGATCAAATGGAAAAACACGTGATTTTGCATACTATACCAGGCAACGCTGCGGCCGCGGCTAATCTTATAGAGAAACAGTACAAGGACATTGTTTTTGCAGCAATCAATGATGATGATAGTGTCCTGATCATTGCTAGAACAGAAAAAGATGCTGAATATTTAAAAAATGAATTTTTCCGATATTTATAAAATCGAGGTGAGTAGAAATGCTGCAGGAACTTTCTGTAAAGAATTTTGCGATTATTTCCTCTTTACAATTAGAATTTCAAATGGGAATGACCGTTTTAACTGGCGAAACTGGTGCAGGTAAATCAATTATTATCGATGCAATGGGGCTATTGACAGGTGGTCGAGGATCAAGTGATTATATTCGTCAAGGAGCTTCTAAGTGTACGTTAGAAGGGCTCTTTACAATGCCTAAAAGTCAAGAGTTGGTTAAGCTTTTGGAAGAATTGGGGATTGAAACAGACGATGAATCAATTGTGATTCAGCGGGATATTTCCACATCGGGTAAGAATGTTTGTCGAGTGAACGGCAGAATCATCAATATTGCCAATTTACGAAAAGTCGGTGAGTTTTTAGTTGATATCCATGGCCAGAATGAACATCAAGAATTGATGCAAAGTGAAAAACATTTAGGGATGCTTGATGACTTTGGCGGCAAAGAGTTACTTAAGATAAAAGAGCAATATGAAGGCATTTATGCAGAATACCGCATGATTGAAGGCAAAGTTAGAAACAGACAGAAAAACGAAAAAGAATTTGCGCAACGCATGGATATGCTGCAGTTTCAAAGTGATGAAATTGCTGCGGCTGAACTGGTTTTAGGGGAAGAAGAACAATTAATAGAAGAGCGAAATAAATTAGGGAATTTCCAGAAGATTGCCGATGCTCTAGCAGCAAGCTATGAAGCAGTCAATGGAGATGGAGATAGTAGCTTAGACAAAATTGGTTATGCGATGAATGAGCTGTTGTCGATCGAAATGCTTGATCCAGAGTATAAAGCAATATCTGAAGCGGTTCAAAATAGCTATTATCTTTTACAAGAAGCAAGTGGTGATCTGTCTCGACATATCGACAGCTTAGAGTTAGACGAAAATCGCTTGAACGAAGTAGAAAATAGACTCGAATTAATCCGTCAAATGAGAAGAAAATATGGGGACTCAATTGACTCTATATTAGCTTATTCTCAGGAAATCACACAGGAATTGGCCGATGCCGATTTTCTGGAAGGACGGACGGGTGAGCTTGAAACACTCTTGGTAGAAAAGAAAAACCAAGTGATAGAAGCAGGCTTAAAATTGCGGGAGATTCGGAAAAAAATTGCAAAAAAACTAGAAAAAAATATTTTAAAAGAATTAAAAGAGTTATATATGGAAAGAACAGTATTCGATATTCGTTTCACTGCATTGCCTGATGGACAGTTTACGGAAGATGGTTTAGATCAAGTTGAGTTTTATATTACGACGAATCCAGGAGAACCACTGAAGCCATTAGTAAGAGTTGCTTCGGGCGGAGAACTATCTCGTGTTATGTTAGCGTTGAAAACAATTTTTTCTAAATCACAAGGCATCACCAGTATTGTTTTTGATGAAGTCGATACTGGTGTCAGTGGCCGAGTAGCACAAGCGATTGCGGATAAAATCTATCAGATTTCTGAAAATTCCCAGGTATTATGTATCACTCATCTGCCGCAAGTTGCAGCTGTAGCTGATTATCAATACTTCATTGAAAAAGAAATTATTGGTGAACGGACAGAAACGAAGGTAAGAAAATTGAATCAAGAGGAACGAGTGGCAGAAATCGCCCGGATGCTTTCAGGTAGTGAGATTACTAAGCTGACAATTGAACATGCAAAAGAGCTGTTGAATATGGCTGGAAATGAGCGTAATGGGCATTTAAGTTGAGTTATTACTACTGAAGTTTTGAGAGGATAAACCAAAAAAAGATAACATTTTAGAGCATGAACAAAACGGTCTTTGCGTTTTTATTCATGCTCTTTACTTGAGCGTAAATAGGAGAAATTAAAAAAAATGATACAATGATTTACAAAATCTTGCTGTTAAAAAACAGAATTTAGATGCTAACTCAGCAAAGTTTCGCTAAACAAGCATCCAAATTCTGTTGTTCAAATTTAAAATCATCGACTATCTTAAACTCATTATAGCTGTCAATATTGTTGAGCCGGCAATGGCAATTAACATCAACCAAACAACGACTTTAGTGACTTTTGAGAAAGTGCTTGTCTTTTTATTGTTCATTGATTAGTACACATCCTTATTCTTTACTTTCTCCATTTTACATCGTTTTGTTAGAATCAGCAACTAGAAATTTTACAAAAGGTTTCGTTTTTTTAGCCGTCGAATCACAATAATACATGTTGCAGTTGTCACAATAAAGATCCAAAAAAAGGCATCTTCCCGGTTAGCAAACGGTAATTTTACATTCATACCAAAGATGCCGCCGATGATTGTTGGAATGGTTAAGACGATCGTTAAAGAAGTTAAAATTTTCATGACGTTATTCAGGTTATTAGAAACAATTGCTGAAAAAGTATCGCTCACTTTATCTACAAGTTTTAGCTGGATCTTCGTCGTGGTTGCCGCTTGTTTTGTTTCAACTAGAATGTCATGGAGCCGTGGTAAATGAGCTCTAGGATCTGTAAATATTCTGGCATTGTAGAGCATATTTAAGACCTCTAAATTAGAATTTATAGCAGATTCAAAATAGACTAAGCTTTTTTGAATATCCATCATTTGGTAAAGTTGACTGTTTTCAGTTGAAACTTTTAATTCACCTTCTAGTTTATTCGTCTGCTTGATCAATTCTTTTAAAAAGCGATTATAACAAGTCGATATTTGCCATGATAAGTATAAAATCAGTGTTTCTTGAATTGGTAATTCGCTATCAGGGACAGGAGTAGTAAAGGTTTGTTTTAAAAAATCGGCTGAATTATTGATTACAGTGATCACCTTGCCGTCAGTCGTTAGAATGATAGCAAAAGGAAATGTATCCATCTGAGTATATCCGCTAGGGCTGATCGTGGCATGGGGATATTGAAGCAGCATCAGTGCCGGTTCCTCTAACGTATTCTGGTGTAGTCCTTCAAAACGAGAATTTTCGTTATCATCTAGTACACCTGTGATATAATCTTTAGGGAGTTTATAAGTTGCAACTAATTGGTTGATCTCTTCTTCAGTCGGCTTTTCTACAGCGAGCCAGACCGTTTCAGCTGTATCTGTTTGGGAAGAAACCAGCTGACTATTTTCTATCTTTAAATAATTGATCAAAATACCACCTCTTTTTATAAAATGACTTCACTTTATTATAATAGAGTTGGCGGTTTTTGGGGAAAGAAAGCTCTTTTAGTTTAGTATTATTTAGGCATGAACATTTAAACGAAATGAAACATGTGTGTAAAGAAAATAAAGTATAGTTAATAAAGTGTGTCACGAAAGGAATTGTTAGGAAATGGTGTCGTTTTCAGTCATTATGCTTTTTTGGTATGTTTTTCCTGTTATCGTTTTATTTGCGTGTAATTTTATTATTTCAACGTTCTCATTGACAGAGCGCTTTAAAGTGAAAGCACCGGATATCTCGATCCCATTTTTATTTATAGGATTAAATGAGTTGTCAAAAGATAGTTATGGACAATCGATTGTTCCTTATATGGTTATCTCAGTATTATTATTGGGTATCTGTGTAGCTGTTTTTCAAGCGTACTATTACGGTGAGATTCTGTATGGTAGATATTTCAAAATGTTTTGGCGATTAGTCTTTCTTTTCAGCCTAGTTTTATATGGCGTTCTTATTTTGTTAAATATTGTTCATTATTTTTCATAGAATCAAAATGGTTGCGGTAGAAATCTCCCCACTTCTCCCCACCCTTTTTGTTTGTAATATTTTTATGAGAAATTCAGGATGGAAATCAGTTGGAAAATTCGTTATAAAATCCATTATATAGGTATTGATACCGCTTTTTTTTGAAATTGGTCTACACGTTGAAATATTACAAACTTTTTAAATAACCATTAAAAGGAGGAAGTTTCACTGTTTTTGGTGGTAGAAAGTGGTGGGATGTGGTAGACTATTTTTATCAAGTGGAAAAGTAGGGGGAATTGGCGATGTTTATGGGTGAGTTTCAACATAATATTGACGCCAAAGGCCGACTTATCGTCCCCGCTAAATTTCGTGACCAATTAGGTGAGAAATTTGTGGTGACTAGGGGAATGGATGGCTGTTTATTTGGATATCCAATGTCCGAATGGGAACAGCTGGAAGAAAAGCTGAAAGAAATGCCCTTAGCTAAGAAGGATGCCCGTACATTTGTCCGTTTTTTTTATTCAGCTGCTACAGAATGTGAAATTGATAAGCAAGGTAGGATCAATATTCCTGCTGCTTTGAGAACGCATGGTAGTTTGGAAAAAGCTTGTGTGATCATCGGTGTTTCAAATCGAATCGAGATTTGGGATGAAGCCCGCTGGCAAGAATTTTCTACAGAAGCTGAAGAAAATTTTGACGAAATTGCAGAAACAATGATTGATTTTGGTTTTTAGAAAGAGGAGCATTATGACAGAGAAATTTCAGCATTATACTGTTTTATTAAAAGAGACAGTTGACGGCTTACATGTGAAAGAAGATGGCATCTATGTCGATTGCACATTAGGCGGCGCAGGTCATAGTGAGTACCTACTCTCACAATTAAGTGAGCAAGGACATTTATACGCGTTCGATCAAGACCAAAAAGCATTGGATTTTGCAGCTCAACGATTAAAAAAATATGTTGATCGAGGCATGGTGACCTTTATCAAGTCGAATTTTCGACATTTAAAACAAGAATTGGCTAATCAGGAGATTTATCATGTCGATGGTATTTTATATGACTTAGGTGTTTCTTCTCCTCAGCTAGATGAAGCTGAGCGTGGATTTAGTTATCACCAAGATGCACCGCTGGATATGCGGATGGATCAAGAGGCAGAATTATCAGCTTACGATGTGGTTAATAACTACAGTTATCACGAGTTGGTGAAGATTTTTTTCCGTTATGGTGAAGAGAAATTCTCCAAACAAGTGGCGAGAGAAATCGAGCGTGTACGCGCAAAAGCACCAATTGAGACAACTGGTGAATTAGTAGAAATCATTAAATCAGCAATTCCAGCGCCAGCTAGACGTAAGGGTGGGCATCCGGCAAAGCGGATTTTCCAAGCCATTCGAATCGCTGTAAATGACGAACTTGGAGTTGTGGAAGAATCATTAGAACAAGCAATTGCTTTATTGAACAAAAACGGTCGGATCAGTGTGATCACATTTCATTCTTTAGAAGATCGAATTGTTAAAAGCATGTTTAAAGAATATAGCAGTATACAGGATTTGCCTCCTGGTCTGCCAGTAGTGCCAGAAGAATTTCAACCAGAATTAAAAGTAATTACTAGAAAGCCGATTTTACCAGGTGAGACTGAATTGGCTGAGAATAATCGCTCACGAAGTGCTAAATTAAGAATTGCCGAAAAAGTCAAACTAAACTTATAAAGAAAGGGGTAACGACATGGCTGAGTTAAAAAAAGTCGAAGATTTTCAATACGATATTCCAGTAATGGATGAACCAGTTATTGGCCATGAAAATGAACCTAAAGTTCAAAAAAATGTTAACTTACCCCAATCTCCAAAAAGGAAGTTGAGAAATATCTCGCTTTTAGAAAAGACGATCGGCTTTTTATTGTTAGTGGCGATTATTGGAATAGCTATTCTCACCATTCAAGTACGTACTTCTATTACACAAATGACAAATGAAATCACTGAAGCACAAACGGCGATTCAAGAAAAAGAAGAATCGGCACTGAAATTAGAACAACAAAAAAATGAATTATCAAAAGCAGACCGTATCAAAGAAGTTGCAAAAAGTAAGGGTCTATCTGATAACATTGAAAATATAAAGAGAGTGAAGTAGATGAGCACAAAAAATAAAATAAAGAATTTTGTCAAAAAGAAGAACTTAAATCCAATGAACAATCGTAAAAAAGTAGGCATTATTTTATTTGCTACGAGTATTGGATTGTTCTTTTTATTTGCTTTTAGATTAACGTACATAGTGGCTGTAGGAAAAGTCGCAGGCGTCTCTTTACCAGACAAAACAGCTGCTCTTTATCAAGGGAGTAGTGTGGTCAAGGCAAAAAGAGGAGCTATTCTAGACCGTAATGGAGTAGTGATTGCAGAGGATGCTACATCCTATTCTGTTTATGCTATTTTGTCTGAAACCTATTTAGGTGAAGAAAATAAAAAACTTTATGCACAGAAAAAAGATTTTCAAACATTAGCAGAAATATTAGATAGAAATACAGAATTATCTAAAGATGAAGTACTAAAATATTTGAATGATGGTGTAAATGAAGATGGTACAGTTAAGTTTCAAGTCGAGTTTGGGACTAAAGGGAAAAATATTACTTTAGAAACAAGGCAAAAAATTGAAGATGACTTAAAGAAAAATAAAGTTGCAGGACTTTATTTTGAAGGACATCCAGCAAGAATCTATCCAAATGGTGTCTTTGCTTCCCACTTTATCGGCTATACTGACTCTGCTGATGCAGAGGATGATTCAAAAGGTTTAGTAGGGAAAATGGGTATTGAAAAATCTTACAATGACCTTTTAAAAGGTCAAGATGGCAAGATTGATTATGAAAAAGATGTTTACGGAAATCCATTGCCAGGGACAGTTGCGAATGAAAAACAAGCTGTTGACGGTAAAGATATCTATACGACAATAGATAGTCGCATACAAAGTCAGCTAGAATCGTTGTTAGATCCCGTTGTTGAAGAATACAAGCCGGAAGACATGACGGCGATGCTGATGAAAGCAAAGACTGGTGAAATACTTGCAATGTCTCAACGCCCATCCTTTAATCCTGAAACAAAAGAAGGCTTAGGGAAAGATACAGTCTGGCGTAATATATTAGTAGAAGACAAATTTGAACCAGGTTCTACTATGAAACTATTCACCGCAGCTGCCGCAATACAAGAAGGGAAATTCAATCCTAATGCAACGTTTGCTTATCCAGCTGGAGGCTATCCGTTAGATGATCGAGTGGTAAATGATCATGATTACGGAGGAGTTGGACCTTTAACATTTCGTCAGGCAATTTCTTGGTCTAGTAATGTCGGAATGCTTACGCTAGAGCAGGCTATGGACCCTACTGGTCAAGTTTGGAAAAGTTATTTAGAAAAATTTGGTTTTGGAAAATCTACAAATTCGGATTTGGCAGGAGAATCTAGTGGTGAGCTACCAGAAGATAACTGGGTTGATTTGGCAATGTCATCATTTGGACAAGCTGTTTCTGTAACGAACTTTCAAATGATGCAGGCTTATACAGCAATTGCAAATGACGGATCAATGTTGAAACCACATTATATCAGCAAAATCATTGATAAAAATACTGGTGAAGAAAAAGTAACCCAACCTGAAAAAGTTGGACAACCAGTAATAACGCCACAAGCAGCAAGCGATATTCGAACATACATGATTGACACAGTAGAAGATCCTAATTATGGTATTGCGTATGATGTATACAAAGTACCTGGCTATCATGTAGCGGCTAAAACAGGAACAGCACAAATTACTGGAGAAAATGGTTATATGGCTGGTTTAACGGATTACACCTATTCTGTCGTAGAAATGGTGCCAGCTGATAATCCAGAATATATTTTGTATCTTACAATGAAAAAACCTCAAACATATACAAGAGAGGCACTTGCTAGAATTGCTAATCCATTGATGCAAGTGGTGATGGAGTCAACGGACAGTGAGTCCAATGCAACAGTAGAACCAGCCAAATAAATGAAAAAGTAAATCAATACGAGTTGAATAATTAGGAGAGATATCATGGAGTGGACACAAATTTTTATTCCCATAGTATGTAGTTTTGCTATAACAGTGGCAGTGATGCCGATGTTTATCGGTTATTTTCAAATGAAGAAACAAGGACAAACAACGCGCGAAGATGGTCCAACTTGGCATAATGTAAAAACAGGAACGCCAACGATGGGCGGCTTAGTATTTTTAGTTGCAAGTTTTATCACGTCATTATTAGTAGGGTTATGGAAACAAGAACTCACTCCTTCTTTACTGATTATTTTGTTCATCTTAGTTCTTTATGGATTGTTAGGTTTTTTAGATGATTTTATCAAAGTATTTAAAAAGAGAAATATGGGTTTAAACTCCCGTCAAAAATTAATTGGTCAAATCATTGGCGGCTTAGTATTTTATTTTGTTTATCATTCTGAAGGTTTGCCAGATACGCTAGATTTTTTTGGTATTGTGACATTACCTTTAGGAATTTTTTATGGTGTATTTGTTATTTTTTGGTTAGTTGGTTTTTCAAATGCAGTGAATTTGACTGATGGAATCGATGGATTAGTAGCAGGGTTAGGGACGATTTCCTTTGGAACCTATGCAATCATTGCTTGGAAACAACAGCAATTTGATGTAGTGATCATTTGTTTAAGTGTGATCGGTGGTCTATTAGGGTTCTTTCCTTATAATAAAAAACCGGCTAAAATTTTTATGGGAGATGTTGGCTCACTTGCCTTAGGCGGTTTGTTGGCAGCTATTTCAATCATCTTACGTCAAGAATGGACATTACTGCTGATAGGACTTGTTTATGTCTGTGAGACAGCCAGTGTTATTTTGCAAGTTACTTCATTTAAATTGTTCGGTAAACGAATTTTTAAAATGTCACCAATCCATCACCACTTTGAAATGTGTGGCTGGTCTGAATGGAAAATCGATATTGTCTTTTGGCTAACAGGGGCTATCTGTTCGGCTATTACACTGTGGATCGTACTTTAAAGCGATTGAAAACTAACTAGGGTCCCATCAAGAAGCGTCTTTAGGAAAGTAGATAATTTCGAACTGGAGCGAAAAACGTTTCACCTCAAAATTCCTAACTTTCTACAGAGTTAACCGCTTCTTTCAGCTTTTCTATTGTGTCCAGCATCAAGAAGCAATTCTTAGGAAAATAGATAATCTTCAACTGGAACAAAAAGCGTTCCAATTTCAGATTCCTAATTTTCTACAAGACTAACCGCTTCTTTCAGCTTTTCTAAAGATAAGGGGAAATTATAATGAATAAAATTACAGATTATGAAAATAAAAAAGTCCTTGTTCTTGGGCTGGCGAGAAGTGGTGTTAGTGCTGCAAGGTTGCTGCATGAGCTAGGAGCATTAGTTACGGTTAATGACTTTAAACAATTTGATCAAAATCCGGAAGCCCAAGATTTATTAACCTTGGGTATTCGTGTTGTTACAGGTAGTCACCCGATTGAACTGTTAGATGAAGACTTTTCTCTGATTGTAAAAAATCCAGGGATTCCATATACAAATCCGTTAGTAGAAAAAGCACTAAGCATGAAATTGCCTGTCTTGACAGAAGTTGAATTAGCCTATCAAATTGCGGAATGTCCAATTATTGGAATTACCGGAACGAATGGCAAAACAACGACGACAACAATGATCGGACTGCTGTTAAATGCTGATCGTAAAACGGGCACTGCTCGTTTAGCAGGAAATATTGGTTATCCTGCTAGTGAAGTCGCTGAAAAAGCGAAAGCTGAAGATGATATCGTCATGGAGCTGTCCAGCTTTCAATTGATGGGAATTAAAACCTTCCATCCTCAAATAGCAGTTATCACGAATATTTATGAAGCACATTTGGATTATCATGGCTCAAGAGAAGAATATGTAAAAGCTAAGTGGTCAGTGCAAGAGAATATGCAGAAAAATGACTTTCTCGTGCTGAATTGGAACCAACCAGAACTACAAGAATTAAGCAAAACAACGAAAGCTACAATTATTCCTTTTTCAACAAGAGAAAAAGTTGCGGGAGCGTATCTTTTAGAAGAAAAATTATACTATAAAGATGAGTACATTATGTCAGCAGCAGAGCTAGGAGTACCAGGCAGTCATAATATTGAGAATGCTTTAGCCGCAATTGCTGTAGCTAAATTAAAAGGGACCCAAACTGAAGTGATCAGACAGACATTGATGATTTTCACTGGAGTACCACACCGCACACAATATGTGGGCGAAACTGCTGGACGAAAGTTTTATAATGATTCCAAAGCAACCAATATTTTAGCCACTGAAATGGCTTTAAGTGGGTTTGATCACTCTTCACTTATCTTATTAGCTGGCGGTTTAGACCGAGGCAATAGTTTTGATGAGTTAATCCCATCACTAAGAGGGATCAAAGCAATTATTCTTTTTGGTGAGACAAAAGATAAGTTGCACAAAGCAGCGATCGAAGCGGGTATCAAGAACATACAATTGACAGAAAATGTCCAGACTGCCGTAAGGGATGCCTATGATTTTTCTGAAAAAAATGATACTATTCTATTATCGCCTGCCTGCGCTAGTTGGGATCAATATCCTAATTTTGAACTACGTGGAGAAGCCTTCATACAAGCGATGCACCAGCTAAAAGACATAGAAAAGTGAGAGAATTATGAAAATATTAATAACCGGCGGCGGAACGGGTGGACACATTTATCCAGCTTTGGCCTTTGTTAACTACGTAAAACAAATAGAACCAGATACCGAATTTATGTATGTAGGAACCAAAATAGGTTTGGAAAGTAAAATTGTTCCGAAATATAATATTCCGTTTAAGACGATCAAAATCCAAGGATTTAAACGTTCGCTTAGTCCTCAGAATATCAAAACAGTGTATCTTTTCCTAAATAGTATCGGAAAAGCTAAAAAAATTATTAAAGATTTTCAACCGGATGTTGTGATTGGAACGGGTGGCTATGTATCTGGATCAGTGGTTTATGCTGCAAAACAACTAAAAATCCCTACAATCGTCCACGAGCAAAACAGTATACCTGGAATAACGAATAAATTTTTAAGCAAGTATGTGACAAAAGTAGCCATTTGTTTCCCAGACGTGGCTGAGTATTTTCCTAAAGAAAAGGTAGTCCTGACTGGAAACCCGCGAGCACAAGAAGTTGTGATGATCAAAAAAACAGATGTGTTGAAAGAATATGGGTTAGATCCTGAGCAGAAGACTGTCGTCATTTTTGGTGGAAGCCGTGGTGCATTGAAAATCAATCAAGCATTTATTGAGGCATTACCTCTTTTTGAGCAGAGAAATTATCAAGTTCTTTATGCTTCAGGAGAGCGATATTATAAAGAATTACAAGAAACCTTAAATCTTTCCAAAAAGAAATTGACAAACATAAGCATTCAGCCTTATATTGATAAAATGGCAGAAGTCTTAGCAGCAGCAGACCTAATGGTTGGCCGTGCTGGGGCGACCTCTATTGCAGAGTTTACAGCCTTAGGATTACCAGCAATTTTGGTTCCAAGTCCATATGTTACAAATGATCATCAAACAAAGAATGCCCAAAGTTTAGTTAAGTCTGGAGCAGTCGAGATGATCACTGATCAAGAGCTTACTGGGCTTAAATTAGTAACGGAGATCGATGCGATTTTATTGGATGAAACACGTCATCAAGCGATGGCGGCAGCTTCTAAAAAAGAAGGGATTCCAGATGCTAGTGAACGACTTTACAAAGTGGTAAAAGAAATAACTTGATGGGGGGTGCGGAAGATTAGTAAGAAAACAGATGACCCAGGGGGTCAAGAAGACCAACAAGCGAGCAACACTGAAAAAATAGATGAGCAAAATTTGACCCCGTGGCAAAAAGAAAACCTAGAGTATTTAAAAACACAAGGCGATCAGCCAGTTTGGAGTCCTTCAGTCTTGTCTACTGAAAAAGAGCAGGAAGAAGACTCAATTGAAGATCAGGCGAGTGAAGCAGAAGAACCTTCCTTAGAAGATTCTGAAACACTAGCAAAACAAAAGATTACTTACGAATCTTTTGCAGACCGCTTACCAAAAATAAAAGAGGTAAGAAATAAACGATTATATCGTCGCTTAACGTTAATTGTCTCGGTATTTTTAGTTGCGATATTGATTGTCCTTTATTTTGTTTCTCCACTTAGTAAGTTAGGAAATGTCAGTGTTTCAGGTAATAAATCGGTTGACAGCCAAAGCGTCATTGCTCAATCTAAACTAGAGCAGGGCAAGAGTTTATGGGAGCAATTTGGAGATCGGAAAATCTATGAAGAAAAGATCCAACGTCAATTGCCGCGCATTAAAAAAGCAACGATTTCACTGAATGGCATCAACTCATTTAACATAAAAGTCGATGAATATAAAGTAGTTGCTTTAGAATCTGTAAATAGTATTTTTCATCCTATTTTGGAAAATGGCAAGATTTTACCAGAAGAAATGAAAGCACCTGTGAGCGGTATGCCGATTTTTCTGAATTTTAAAGATCAGACGATCATTAAAAACTTAATGAATTCTTATAATAAGTTGCCTGAGGATTTGAAGCAAAATATCTCAGAAATTCGTTATACTCCGTCTAAAGCAAATAAAGAATTGGTTCATCTTCACATGAAAGATGCCAATCAAGTCATCGTGAATATCTCTCAATTAGGGGAGAAAATGGCGTATTATAGCAAGGTAGCCAGCCAAATGGAGAAGGCAGGATTCATTGATATGGAAGTTGGGATTTTCTCATATCCTTTTAATAATGAAGCTGATGAAGAAAGTGTAGAAGAATCTTCACAGGCAGTAGAATAAAGTTAAGAAAAATAAAAGAATAAAATAGTAGAATCTGCTTTCTAAAAAGCCTATGTTTATGGTAAAATTGAAAGAAGTGAGTATTCATAAAAAAATATATATTTAATCGGATGTTTTATGTCCGCTTACATATTGGAATTAATAGGAGGAGGAACCCCATTCATGGCAAAGACAGGAATGTATGTAGGCCTTGATATCGGTACAACATCAGTAAAAGTTGTAGTAGCTGAGTTTATCGAAGGTCAAATGAATATCATTGGCGTAGGAAACGCAAAATCTGATGGATTAAATCGAGGGATCATTGTCGATATCGATAAAACAGTAAATGCGATTCAAAGAGCAGTAAGACAAGCAGAAGAAAAAGCGGGAATTCAAATTAAAAGTGTGAATGTGGGGTTACCAGCAAACTTACTTGAAGTGGAAAATTGCCAAGGAATGATCGCTGTAAGTAGTGAGTCAAAAGAAATCACTGATGAAGATGTACGAAACGTAGCATCGGCAGCTCTGGTTCGTTCAACTCCTCCTGAACGTCAAATCGTAGCAATCTTGCCTCAAGAATTTACAGTAGATGGATTCGAAGGGATCAAAGATCCTAGAGGAATGATTGGCGTTCGTTTAGAAATGTTCGGAGTGGTCTTCACAGGTCCGAAAACAATTATTCATAATACAAGAAAATGTGTTGAAAAAGCTGGCTTGACGGTCAACGAATTAGTCATTATGCCGTTAGCTTTAACAGAAACAGTTCTTTCAGATGGTGAAAAAGATTTTGGTACCATCGTGATCGACATGGGCGGCGGTCAAACAACGACTTCTGTGATGCATGATAAACAATTGAAATTTACTCATGTGAATCAAGAAGGCGGAGAGTTTGTTACAAAAGATGTTTCTATCGTATTGAATACATCGTTCAATAATGCGGAAGCATTAAAAATCAATTATGGTGATGCTTATCCTGAAAGAACATCAGTCAGTGAAGAATTTCCTGTTGATGTAATCGGCAAATCAGAACCTGTAAAAGTTGATGAACGTTATCTTTCAGAAGTGATTGAAGCAAGAGTAGAACAAATCTTTAAAAAATCTAAAGAAGTATTAGACGAAATCGATGCTTTAGAACTTCCAGGTGGAGTGATCTTAACAGGCGGTGGCGCAAGCCTTCCAGGTGTAGTAGATTTAGCACAGGAAATTTTTGATGCAAGTGTGAAATTATACGTACCTAATCATATGGGATTACGCAATCCAGTCTTTACAAATGTGATCAGTATCGTAGAATATTCTGCTCAACTGAATGACATTTATCATATTGCTAAAGGTGCGATTCCAGGCGAAAAGATTAAATCATCACAGCCAATCGCAGTTCAACCAGAAGTGCAATATGATACTTATACAGATACACCTCAAGATGATTACGACGATTCTGAAATTCATGAATCTGGTGAAAAAGTTACAGGTAAAATCAAAGACTTCTTCTCAAACATTTTTGACTAACAATTAAAACAGGAGGAAACGATACTATGGAATTTTCTTTAGATAATAACATTAACAATGGCGCTGTCATCAAAGTTATCGGTGTAGGCGGCGGCGGTGGTAATGCTGTTAACCGCATGATTGATGAAAACGTCAAAGGCGTTGAATTCATCGCTGCGAATACAGACGTACAAGCCCTTAAAAACTCAAAAGCAGAAACAGTGATTCAACTTGGTCCTAAATATACACGCGGTTTAGGTGCTGGATCTCAACCAGAAGTCGGTCAAAAATCAGCAGAAGAAAGTGAACAAGTACTTTCAGATGCGTTGCAAGGCGCAGATATGATCTTTATTACAGCTGGTATGGGCGGCGGAACAGGAACTGGAGCAGCACCCGTAGTTGCTAAAATCGCTAAAGAATTAGGTGCTTTAACAGTAGGTGTCGTTACAAGACCATTTAGTTTTGAAGGACCAAAACGCGGACGCTTTGCAGCAGAAGGAATTGCTCTGTTAAAGGAAAACGTTGATACATTATTGATTATTTCAAACAACCGTCTTTTAGAAGTTGTTGATAAAAAGACACCAATGCTTGAAGCGTTCCGTGAAGCAGATAATGTTTTACGTCAAGGTGTTCAAGGTATTTCAGATTTGATCACAGCACCAGGATATGTCAACTTGGACTTCGCTGATGTGAAGACTGTTATGGAAAATCAAGGCACTGCTTTGATGGGAATCGGTGTGGCTAGTGGTGAAGATCGTGTAATCGAAGCGACTAAAAAAGCTATTTCTTCTCCATTATTAGAAACATCTATTGATGGTGCTGAACAAGTGTTATTAAATATCACAGGTGGCTTGGACATGACCTTATTTGAAGCGCAAGATGCTTCTGATATTGTAACAAGTGCAGCAACTGGTGATGTAAATATTATTTTAGGTACATCAATCAATGAAGATTTAGGGGATGAAATTCGCGTAACAGTTATTGCAACTGGTATCGACCCATCAAAAAAAGACCGCAAACCAGCGCGTCAAAATAGACCTACTCAAATCCAAACAGTACAACAAGCACCAGTATTGGATATGGAGCAATCAAAACCCTCACAGCCACAACCACAAGAAGAAACAAGTGCATTTGGTGACTGGGATATCCGCCGTGAGCAAAATGTAAGACCTAAAGTCGAAGATACGACATTTGAAAATGTTGAGAAAAAAGATTTTGAAACATTTCATCGTGAAGAACCATCACAAAACAATGACGATGAGTTAAACACACCACCATTTTTCCGCAGAAAAAGATAGGAGCGATTTTTAATCATGCTAGTTGAAAACTTAGAAAATATAAATCGAGAAATTCAGCTAGCGTGTCAAAAATCTGCACGGTCAGACGATGATGTAACAATGATTGCCGTGACTAAATCAGTGGGAAATGAGACTGCCAAGGAGCTTGCTGAACTTGGTATTGAGAATATGGCTGAGAACCGAGTCGATAAATTACTAGCAAAAAAAGAGGCACTGAAAAATTTTTCATCTATTCAGTGGCATTTGATTGGTAATTTACAGCGTAGGAAGGTAAAATCAATAATAAATGAGATAGATTATTTTCATGCTTTAGACAGTTTAAAATTAGCAGAAGAAATCCAGAAGCGGGCGGAGAAACAAATCTCCTGTTTCGTTGAAGTGAATATAACTGGTGAAGAAAGTAAACACGGGTTCAAATCAGATGAAGTTCTTGATTTTATCCATCAATTAGCTGAGTTTGATCGAATAAAAGTCGTAGGTTTGATGACTATGGCACCGTTAACTGCTTCTGAGCAAGATCTTCACGGAATATTTTCTAGGCTAACAGAATTGCGAAAGGCAATAAATAATCAGCATCTGTCATATGCACCATGTACAGAGCTTAGCATGGGAATGAGTAATGATTTCCCGATTGCTATTGAAGAAGGTGCAACTTTTGTACGAATCGGAACAGCAATATTCAGAGGTGCGTAAAGGAGGGGAATCTATGTCAATTTTTAGTAAAAATGCGTTATCGAGCTTTTTTGGATTATCTGGTGAAGATGAGTATGATAATTATGATGAATATGAAGAGCAAAAGGTTGTAAATGAACAGCCAAGACAGACGGTTCGACAAACACCAGCACAAGCACAGGTACAAAGACCGACTGCAACTGAGCCGTTAACCGAAAAACCATCTGCTCGTTATCGTTCAACAGAAACGCATCAAGATAAAAAAGAAAGCCGTCAGGAAACAGCATTTAATGAGAAAAAGGTTGTCTCCATGCGTAGTTCTAATAACTCAAATTCAAAACGTTCGCAAGACACACCTAGTTCAAGCAGACCAGGTAAAATTACCATTCTTGAACCGCGAGTGTATTCTGAGGCTATGAATATTGCGAAGCACATTATTGCAAGTGATGCAGTGTTGATTAATTTTCATTTAGTGGAAGAAAATCAAGCTAGAAGAATTGTTGACTTTCTTACAGGAACTGTTTATGCACTAGATGGAGACATTCAACGTGTAGGCGATGAAATTTTTCTTTGTACTCCATCAAACATTGAAATCGATAGTGCTACAGCACAATCGTTAGCTAAGAAACAAATGTTTGATTTTTAGTCAGGAGGTAATTAGTATCGCTTTAATTATATATATATTATATAAAGGTGTTCAAATCTATTCAGGACTTTTGATCATTTATGCATTACTATCTTGGTTCCCAGGAGCATATGATTCTACATTTGGTCGTTTGATTGCAAGAATTTGCGAACCTTATTTAAGTTTATTTGATCGATTAAATTTACGAATAGGCATGGTAGGTTTTAATGTAATGATTGCAATTATTGTATTGAATTTAGCCGCAAGTGGATTAGGACGGATTTTACAAGCCATCATGTATTAATAAAAGAGAGGATGATTTATCTATGAACGCAAATGTGTACCAACATTTTCGAAAAGATGAGCATCCTTTTATTGATTCTGTTGGTGATTGGCTGGAGCAAGTTGAAAGCCAATATGCTCCATATCTATCTGATTTTTTAGACCCAAGGCAGGCTTATATTTTAGAAACATTGATCCGACAAAATAGTGAACTTGAGTTTCAGTTCTATGGTGGGTATGAGCAAGCTGAACGGAGACGCTGCCTGATTTTTCCTGATTACTATCAACCAAAAGAGGAAGATTTTGATGTAGAATTGCTAGAAATCGTTTATCCTGTGAAATTCTCAACGTTATCTCATGGAAAGGTTTTGGGAACCTTAGTCAATACTGGGATCAAACGAGAATATTTTGGCGATATTATTTCTGACAGCGATCGCTGGCAAGTATTTGTTGCTAAAGAGATAACGAGTTTTGTTGAAAATCAGGTAGAAAAAATCGGGAAAATATCAGTAAGATTAGAAAAAAGAAAATATACAGAGATGATTCTTCCTAAAGATGACTGGACGCATGAACGGACAACAATAAGTTCGTTACGTCTGGATAATTTGATCTCTAGCGTATATAATATATCTAGACAGAGATCAAAACAATTGATCGAATCTGGAAAAGTCAAAGTGAATTGGACGGAGAATACAAGACCAGATTTCTTGGTGGATCTTTTAGATATTGTATCTATCAGAGGTTTTGGCCGAATCCAGATTCAAGAGTTAGAGGGGAAGACGAAAAAGGACAAGTTTCGTTTGTTACTGGGAGTTCTACGAAAATAATCCAAAGAGGTGAAGGAATATGGCATTAACTCCATTAGATATTCAAAATAAGAACTTCTCTATAAAAATGAGAGGTTACAACCAAGATGATGTCGATGATTTCTTAGATCAAGTAACGAAAGATTATGAAGATTCTCTTCAAAAAACACGTGAGCTTGAGAAATCATTAAAACATGCAGAAGAAAAATTACAATATTTCAATGAATTAAAAGATGCGTTGAATCAATCAATTATTGTAGCGCAAGATACTGCAGATAAAGTAAAAACGAGTGCGAATAAAGAATCAGAAGTAATTGTAACATCTGCTGAAAACACAGCGAATGAAATGATTTCATCTGCTGAAAAGCGTTCAAGTAGTCTTATTACATCAGCAGAAGAAAAAGCAAAAGAAATTCTAACAGACGCAACAGATCGTGCGCGTCAATTAGCTGCTGAAACAGATGATTTGAAGAAGAAAACACGCGTCTTCCACCAACGTTTAAGTTTGATGCTAGAAGCACAATTAGAACAGGTGAAGAGTGAAGAGTGGAATGAGTTGTTAAAACCATTCTCAAGTTATGTAAGTGACTCTCATACAGTTATCAAAGAGGTCTTAGCAGAAGAACTTGATAAAAGTGATGATGTGGTGGTTGAGACAATATCCACCGAACAACAAACTACAATAGAGCAACCAACATTAGAAAAAGCTGCAATGGATCCAAAAGCAATGCTTGATTTGCTAAATAAAGATCCTAAATAATTTCGTATATAAATAGAACAGAAAAGTCAATAACCATTCTTTTAGCGAGTCAATGATAGTGAAAGTTTGACAGACCCTGGTATTGAAAAGATCCTCTATTTTACTCAAGTTTGAACCAAGTAAAACTTGACGAGTGATTTCGTTAACAATTAACAGAGGAAATAATTGAGTGTATCAATTATTTTAAATTTGGGTGGTAACGCGAGTACTTTCGTCCCTTGGGATGAAGGTACTTTTTGCTGTGAATCACTGCACTTCGTTTCGATCTCATCAATTTCTAAGAGCTAAAGCACTAAGAATTGAAGGACTGCGACTGGCTTTGCCAGAGTAGATGATGAACAGTACAAGGCGCGCAAAGAGAGAGAAGTATCGCATTAGTGAATCAGCAAAATGCCTGCTGAAAATCTTAGTAAGGATTAGTTTAAACTAGTTAACACAGTAACTTATTTTTCAATCAATATTCAGAAATGAAAGCGAGGAAATCAAATTGAAAATGAAAGAAACATTACAGTTGGGAAAAACAGCTTTTCCAATGCGTGGTAATTTGCCAAACCGTGAGGTAGAATGGCAAAAAGACTGGGAAGAGCAAAAAATTTATGAAAAACGTCAAGAATTAAACGAAGGCAAACCGACTTTTGTTCTTCATGATGGGCCACCCTATGCCAACGGAAATATTCACTTAGGCCATTCGTTAAATAAAATCAGTAAAGATATCATTATCCGTTCAAAATCTATGTCTGGATTCCGCTCGCCCTACGTTCCAGGCTGGGATACACATGGATTACCGATCGAACAAGTACTGACAAACAAAGGAATTAAAAGAAAAGAAATGACCTTAGCTGAATATCGCGAAAAATGTGAAGAATATGCACGTTCACAAGTAGATACTCAACGTGCTGATTTCAAGCGTTTAGGTGTTGCTGGCGATTGGGAACATCCTTATGTCACATTAGATCCAACTTATGAAGCAGCTGAAATTCGTGTGTTTGGAAAAATGGCTGAAAAAGGCTATATCTACAAAGGCTTAAAACCAATTTACTGGTCTCCATCAAGTGAGTCTTCACTAGCTGAAGCTGAAATCGAATATAAAGATGTCAAATCACCATCTATTTATGTTGCATTTAAAGTGGTTGACGGCAAAGGAATCTTAGATACAGATACGTCATTGGTAATCTGGACGACAACGCCTTGGACATTTCCTGCAAACTTAGGAATTTCAGTAAATCCTACGTATCAATATGTTATTGTTAAAGCATACGGTAAAAAATACGTTGTTGCTAAAGATCTTTTAGAAACTGTAAAAGAAGCAATCGGCTGGGATGATGTTGAAGTTCTTGAAACGATTTCTGGTAAAGATATGGAATATATGACAGCACAACATCCATTTTACGATCGTACATCATTAGTTATGTTAGGGGATCATGTAACACTAGATGCTGGTACTGGGCTAGTTCATACGGCTCCAGGACATGGTGAAGATGACTATATCGTAGGGAAAAAATATAATTTAGACGTGCTTTCACCAGTGGATAATCGTGGTGTATTTACGGATGAAGCGCCTGGCTTTGAAGGCATCTTCTATGATAAAGCTAACCCAATGATCACTGCTTTACTGGATGAAAAAGATGCGTTATTAAAATTGGATTTCTTTACACATAGTTATCCACATGACTGGCGTACAAAGAAACCTGTCATTTATCGCGCAACTCCGCAATGGTTTGCATCAATTGATAAGTTCCGCCAAAATATCTTAGATGAAGTAGAAAAAGTCGATTGGATCCTACCTTGGGGGAAAACACGTCTTTACAATATGATTCGTGACCGTGGTGACTGGGTGATTTCTCGTCAACGCGCTTGGGGTGTTCCATTACCAATCTTCTATGCTGAAAATGGTGAAGCGATCATCACACCAGAAACAATCGAACATGTGGCGAATCTATTTGCTGAACATGGATCAAATGTCTGGTTTAAACGTGAAGCGAAAGAATTATTACCAGAAGGATTTACACATCCTGGTTCGCCAAATGGTGAATTTACGAAAGAAAATGATATCATGGATGTTTGGTTTGATTCTGGTTCTTCACATGAGGCAGTATTGCGTCAACGTCCAGAACTGACTTTTCCAGCTGACATGTATCTAGAAGGCTCTGATCAATACCGTGGCTGGTTTAATTCAAGTATTACAACAAGTGTAGCCATCAATGGGGTAGCGCCTTATAAAGCTGTTTTATCACAAGGTTTTACTTTGGACGGTGAAGGTCGTAAGATGAGTAAATCACTTGGAAATACGATCTTACCGGATAAAGTAATCAAACAAATGGGTGCGGACATTTTGCGCCTGTGGGTAAGTAGTGTGGATTATGAAGCGGACGTGCGAGTTTCAATGGATATCTTGAATCAAGTGTCTGAAGTGTACCGCAAAATCCGTAACACTATGCGTTTCTTATTAGCCAATACAAGTGATTTTGAACCAAAAGAGCACACTGTGGCATATGAAGAGTTGCGTTCTGTGGATAAGTATATGATGGTTCGTTTAAATCAAGTGATTCAAGAAATTCGTGAAAAAGGCTATGAAAAATACAACTTCATGCAAATTTATCGTTCAGTAATGAATTTCTTAACGGTTGATCTATCTTCGTTCTATTTGGATTTTGCTAAAGATGTTGTCTACATTGAAGCGGAAGATAACTATCAACGTCGTTGTATGCAAACAGTATTTTATCAAATCGCTGTGGCATTAACAAAACTATTAACACCGATCATTCCACATACCTCTGAGGAAATCTGGAGCTTCTTAAAAGAAGACGAAGATTATGTTCAGTTAGCTGAATTCCCAGGATATGTTGAGTTTGCTAATCAACAAGAATTACTAGATACATGGGCAGCATTTATGGACTTTAGAGATAATGTTCTAAAAGCGCTAGAAGAAGCAAGAAATTCCAAATTGATCGGTAAATCGTTAGAAGCCAAGGTAACTGTTTATCCTAATCAACAAATCCATGAGTTACTAACAGCTGTGGATGCAGATATCGCTCAATTATTGATTGTTTCTGATTTTGAGGTAGCGGCTTTAACAGCAGAAGTTCCTGAAAATGTTGAAAGATTCGATGATATGTCGATTCTTGTGGAAAAAGCACCAGGTGAAACATGCGAACGTTGTCGTGCAGTACGTACAGATGTTGGTGAAGATGAAAAATTACCACATTTATGTGGTCGTTGTGCTACAATTGTTGAAGGAAATTATCCAGAAGCTGTAGCTGAAGGATTTGAATAATAGACAAAAAAGAAGTCCGGAATTTACCGGGCTTCTTTTTTTAATGGTACAATTATTTGTTAACCTAATCTAATTTACCGCGTTCACGGTACCAGATATCAGGTTGCCAATCCCAAGTGAAACCATCTTTTTCTAATAAATCAAAAGCTGTCTCAGGTCCCATTGAACCCGCTGCATAATTTGGGAAGTCTACAGCTGTTTTGTCCCAAGCCTGACGAATGATATCAACGATGCGCCAAGATTGAGCGACTTCGTCCCAGTGAGAGAAGTTAGTGCCATCACCATTCAGGCTATCTAATAATAGTTTTTCATAAGCTTCTGGACTATTACCTGTTGTCTCAGCACTATGACGATAATCTAGTTTTACTGGAGTTGTCGTAAATCCTTGACCGATCTCTTTGCCATTTAGGGTCATCGAGAAGCCTTCAGTTGGTTGGATATAGATTGTTAAAACATTAGGTGGTAAATCTGTTTTTTCGCCGCATTTATCGATGTCATCTTTGAAGACGTTGACAGGAACTTGTTTAAAGACAATGTTGATACGTGTTCCTTTTTCTGTTAGACGTTTGCCAGTACGAATATAAAATGGTACGCCTGACCAACGGAAATTATCAATTAAAAATTTTCCAGCAACAAAGGTTTCGATTTGAGAATGTTCATCGACATTTGGTTCTTCTCGGTAACTAACAAATTCCTGATCATCTAATTTCCCCTGTCCATATTGACCGCGGACAAAGTTTGCCAATGCTTCTTCTTCTGAGTAAAGGCGGATTGCTTGTAAAGCTTTTACTTTCTCTGCACGAATTTCGGCTTCTGAAAAAGCAACAGGAGGCTCCATAGCCAATAATGAGACAACTTGGAGAATATGGTTTTGAACCATATCTTTTAATGCGCCACTATGGTCGTAGTAGCCACCACGATCTTCTACACCAAGACTTTCAGCAAATGTAATTTGTACATTGTCGATATAACGATTATTCCATTGGGATTCGAAAATATTATTAGCAAAGCGAATCGCAGAAATATTTTGGATCATTTCTTTCCCTAAGTAATGATCGATCCTAAAAATGTCCTTTTCAGGAAAAACGGCACGAATTTCTTCATTCAGTTGATAGGCTGAGTCATAATCTGCACCAAATGGTTTCTCAATAACCAAACGGTCAAAACCATTATCAGTTAAAATTGCCTGTGATTTTAAGTGTTGAACGATCGTGCCAAAAAATTGCGGAGCCATCGCTAGATAATAAATATGGTTACCGCCTAATTCATATTTATCATTCAACGTATCAGATAATCTTTTTAGAGTATCATAATGCTCGGAATCATTGACATCATGGGCTTGATAATAGAAGTGACTTGAAAAAGCGTCTGCTTCTTCTGGTGTCGGATTCAAGTCTTTGATCGTTTCACGAACAATTTCTCGGTAGTGTTCATCAGACCAGTCTCTTCGTGCTGTACCAATAACTGCAAAGTGTTCTGCTATACTTCCTTTACGGTACAAACGGAATAAAGAAGGGTAAAGCTTTCGTTTTGCTAAGTCACCTGTACCGCCAAATATAGTAAATAGAGCTATTTTTTCGTTCATGCTAGTTCCCCGCTTTCTTATTATCCAATACTGTAAGATTGGACCTGTGATTATAATTGATCAACAAAAATCGTACTTGCCGCTTTATAGCTGATTGCCAATTCTTTTTTATGATTACTAATACTAATGGGCCCTTCATAGGCCGCAATCTCATTGATTATATATTCTTCATGGATCTTTAGGTCGATCGAAACTAGATAATCCAATAACTCTTTTTCGTCTAATACACGAGCAATACGAATCTTAGTTCCAACAGGATAGTCTATTAATGTTTGGCGTTTTTCTTCGTGGACAGGTTGATCATCTCCCGGGATAACGCCGCCATGGGGACAAAATTGTGGCTGATTCAAGTACGAGGATAAACGATTTGCTAATGTTTGTGAAGTGACATGTTCTAAGACTTCTGCATCATCATGAACTTCGTTCCATGAGTAATTTAAATGTTCAACAAGGAATACTTCCCATAATCGATGTTTGCGAATAAGTGTACTTGCTTTTTTCAGTCCTAGCTCTGTTAATTGGACACCTTGATAAGGAGAATGTACAACCAACTCTTCTTTTACTAATTTTGAAATCATCTCGCTAACAGATGCTGCTGAAACATCTAAACCTGAGACGATTTGCTTGTTGTTGATTTTATTTTCATCGCCACCTAACTCAAAAATCAGCTTTAGGTAGTCTTCACGATTCGGGGTCATATTGTTCATCCTTTCAAAGAAGCCATCAAGATAAGTTTATCAGAAAATTGTTTTTTTGACCATTTAATAATATGTTAATCTTAAAAAAAATGATTAATTTGTTCGCTTGAAAGTTCAATAGCAAACAAACATAGAAATGATAACGTTTTCTGCTGGTTTTACAGTGCAGCTAATTGTAAAAGCTCAACAGGAAAAAAGGGGCTTTAAGTGCTACATTAAAATACCGTTAGAATATATAAAGAAGTAAAGTAGTTATTGGGATTTAAGTTTATTAGCAAAAAAGCAAGCTATTTTTTGGGGAAAATATCAGTTTTCTATCACGGTTTGTTTTATAATAAAGATATCATTATTAAGGAGAGATATCATGAATCACACAAAATATATTCTTTCGATCGATCAGGGTACAACGAGTTCTCGGGCAATTATTTTTGATCATGAAGGATACGAGGTTGCGAAAGCACAAAAAGAATTTACGCAATATTTTCCAAATCCTGGCTGGGTAGGGCATGACGCAAATGAGATTTGGAATTCTGTGCAGTCCGTTATTGCAGATGTGCTGATTGAATCTAAACTGAAGCCAGCTCAGATCAAAGCGATCGGTATCACAAATCAACGTGAAACCACGATTGTTTGGGATAAAAAAACTGGGGAGCCGATCTATCACGCGATTGTCTGGCAATCAAAACAAACTAATGACATTGCAGATCAGCTCAAAGCAAGTGGGTATCAAGAATTTATCCAAAAACGAACTGGTTTGATCATTGATTCTTATTTTTCAGCGACTAAAGTAAAATGGCTGCTGGATCATGTTGAAGGTGCTAAAGAACAAGCAGAAGCTGGAAATCTGTTATTTGGAACTGTTGATACGTGGTTATTATGGAAGCTAACAGGTGGTAAGGTCCATAAAACTGATTATACTAATGCTAGCCGGACGATGCTGTTTAATATCCACAAACTAGAGTGGGATCAAGAAATTTTAGCGATTTTGGGAATTCCGAGAGCAATGTTGCCTAAGGTTTGTTCAAATGCTGAAATATATGGATATACTGAAGACTATCATTTTTATGGAGAAAATATACCCATTGCAGCGATGGCAGGTGATCAGCAAGCGGCTTTGGTTGGACAGGCAGCTTTTGAAAAAGGGATGGTCAAAAATACATATGGCACTGGAGCATTTATTGTTATGAATACCGGCGAGTCAGCTATTTTGTCTAACCATGGTTTGTTGACGACGATTGGCTATGGCATCAATGGTCAAATCACGTATGCTTTAGAAGGCAGTATTTTTGTGGCAGGATCTGCTATCCAGTGGCTGCGTGATGGATTAAAACTATTTGAAGAAGCTAGTGACTCACAACTTCTAGCTGAGCAAGTTGTTGATTCAGACGGTGTCTATGTTGTTCCGGCTTTTACTGGTTTGGGAGCTCCTTACTGGGATCAAGAAGCACGTGGCGCGGTTTTCGGTATCACTAGAGGCACAACAAAGGAACATCTGATTCGTGCGACTTTAGAATCAATTGCGTATCAAAGTGCCGATGTAATCAACACAATGGAAAATGAATCTAAGATTAAAATCAAATTATTAAAAGCAGACGGTGGGGCTAGTAAAAATGACTTGCTGATGCAATTTCAAGCAGACATAATCGATAAACCTGTTGAGGCAGCTGATTTTTCTGAAACAACTGCGTTAGGTGTGGCTTATTTGGCTGGTTTGGCGATAGGTTTTTGGCAGGATTTAGCTGAAATAAGTGCATTTGCACATAGTAGTAAACGTTTTGAAGCGAGCATCACTGAAGAGAAACGCAACGAATTATCTGATGGCTGGAAGCGGGCAGTACAGGCAACAATGGCTTATAAGAAAAAAGAATAAAAGGAAGAGATATGGAATGAATTATCAAACAAAAACTTGGCAAGCGCCTATAGGTTCCTATCAAGAAATTTGTCCTGATGAGCGTTTACGGTTGTATATTGATCGTTACTGGTTTTCTTATGCAGAGCAGTTAAGCCCACCAGCTCGAATCATTCCTGATTTATGTTCAGATTTGATTTTTTTACTTAGTCCGGAATTTGATATTTTAGAAGCAACGATTTGCGGACCGAATACAAGCTTTTTTTATTCTCGCGTGGATCGTCCAACAATTTTCTTTGGCATCCGTTTCTATTTAAATGGAATGTATCCATTTCTTAAACATTCATTGAAAGGACTGAAAGATCAGCGAGTCGCGTTAGAGTTGCTTGAAAAGTCGATGGCGGCAGCTTTAATTGGTCATTTATCGGGAAAAGCAACACAAAGTGAACTTATTAAAAGTGCTAATCGTTATTTTTTAGAACAATTAAATCATTTGAATACCAAAAGAGTTTCTTCTCCTATACAAGAATTCATCACAAGGCAAGATTATTCGTTCAGTTACAATGAATATGTAGCCACTAATTCGCTTTCTGAAAGAAGTTTGCAGCGTTTATTCAGAGAAGAAACGGGCTTGTCTCCTTATGAAGCATTTGACGTTTTGCGGTTTCAAAAAGTTTATCAAGAGTTAGTCAACTTTCCTGAGGTAAAGCATCTAGACTTAGTTGGAAAATATGACTTTTTTGATCAAGCACACTATAGTCGGAAACTGAAAAAAATGACTGGCTTGACTCCGCAAGAAATTCGTCAGCATGTCGGTATTTTACAAGACAAGAAATAAATCATTGATTATAATGAAGAAAATGAGATGGAGGAGATTAATATGAAATTAGATATGGTTGGAATCATCGTTGAATCGATGGAGCAAACGATTCTATTTTATGAGCGTTTAGGTTTTGCAGTCATAGGAGAAAAAGAGGCAGATTATGTAGAGCTTAATAATGATGGCATAAGAATTTCACTCAACACTAAAAAAATGATCGAAGGAGTTTACGGCTATCAGCCAAAAAATGAAGGGGATAAAATCGAATTAGCTTTTCTGTGTGAATCTCCGGCAGAAATCGATCAATTGTGCGAGAATATGAAAAACTTTGGGTATGAACTATTTAGAGAACCTTGGACAGCTTTTTGGGGACAGTATTATGCTATTATCAAAGATCCTAACGGGAATTTATTGAGTTTATTTTGCGATATTGAGTAACAAGAGAGCAGTCTCTCGGAAAAAAGATAAAACATGAATGAGGTAAAAAGCACCTCAGTCATGTTTTCCTATTTTTCTGTCAAAGCTTAATGAGCCTGTTCAGCTTTTAAAGTCAGGAGGAGTAAAGTATGGACGAGAAAATTCAGTATTTAAAAAATAACGCTCAACAATGGCCTGGTGTAACTGTTGTGTATCGGGAAGATTGGGGTTGTGATTATTTTGCGATCGAGAATAAGTGTTTTTGTATGCTTGGAACGAATAAAGTAGGCGAAAAAATAATGACAGTCAAAGGCAATCCTGAAGAAAATGAATTGTTGCGGGAGCAGAATCCAGATGTCGTTCCAGGTTATTATGCCAATAAAACACATTGGAATTCTTTTACACTGGAAAACTCATCATTTACGGAAGAGCAGCTGGCTGCTTTTTTAAAGAAATCTTACGAGCTAGTCTTAAAAAAACAACCGAAAAAAATACAAATGAAATACATGTAATCAAAGCTAAAAACGCCACTTTATGAAAGACGTAAAGTGACGTTTTTTAAGGTTATGCATGATTTAAATAGAAATTAACCAATGTGATGATCCACAGATGTGCTGGATAAAATACATAGAATAAATATTTAAAGAACGGATTATTGCTCCCTTTCTCACCATTATATAAATGAATAAAAGGAATGACCGTAATAAATAGAAATTCAGGATTCACTTCAAGTTGCAGCTTAATCATCTCAAAAGAATAATCAGGTAAGCCGAGAATGGGCATTATAAGTAAAGGGATAGCGAATATGAGATAAGAAATATCTCTTTTTTTCGCGTTATCTCTAAAGAAGTAACTAAGTAACATGAATGGAATCACGACAGAGCCACCTTCTGCTGGAATCAAACCTAGAAAGCTCACTAAGGCTAAAACGATTGCTAGGATAGTGGCTGCAATTTTTGAGAAAGACGATTTCGCATGCTTTGCAAAGGTAATCAGTGTTAAAATAGTCACACCAATAGCCAGTGTTAGAAAAATATTATTGTGGATCTGATACATTGGATCATGGATCATCAGTGTATTAATCAATGTATTGCCAAGCAACATGATTGCGGCCCAACTATAAAGACGTAGCAAATAGTTTTTTCGATTCCTAGTATAGTGAAATCCTTCAACTGCCATAAAAGCAAAAAAGACAGCTACACAACGGGTTAACATATGAATTGGTGTACCAAACTGTGGAGGTAAAAGTGGGACAAGATGGTCAAGCATCATCAAGGCCATCATGATAAGTTTTAATTGAGTTCCGTTCATCTCATTCTCCTAAATAAATATTTTTTTTACTTTTTACAGTATAAAAAAAATAGCTTTATTTGGCGTGGGAATTAACGAACAAATGCCTTACAAAAATGACATCAGGAAGTAAGGTGGTTATTTAATAGAGAGATTCATTTTGACTACGATAAAAATCATAAATCGATTTTGCATAAATATAAGGAATGAATTCATTTTTAGAAAGCATGTTTAAATACTCTGACTCAGTTACCCAGTTCATTTCACTGACTTCTTCTTGTAAATTAAGGTCTTCAAGCGCTACGTTCTTTGTAATAAAATAGATTTCATTCCAACCTTCTTCAAACGACACGGTTAAACGACTAGGTATATCTCTCAAATCAATCAAAAGACCAGTTTCTTCAAGCAGTTCCCGTTCAGCTGCTTGAAATAACTCTTCTCCTTTACTAACAACTCCACTAGCATTATAATCCCAGCGGTTTGCCCACATTTTTTTTGTTGATTGACGTTTTTTGTTTTTTTGAAGTGTAAATATCCATATATTCCATTTTAATTGACCTCGATTGATCTTTAGTTTCAGTCACATAATTAAGCTATTCGTTTCCTAACGGGCTGCGGGGACGCCCCATAGATAAATGTTCTTTATCTGATATTTCTTTCTTTAAACAAACTAACAGACTATCCTTCAATAATTTATCCAGTTCATTTTGGTGAGCAAAATCTTGATTTAAACCGTTTAAAAGTGATGTAAACCATTTTTCTATTTCTAAGGGATATAAATTACCGGCTATCGAAGACAATCGGTTGAAGCCTAGATCGATTTTTTCTTTTAGATCAACCTCACCACCAGCATAGATATAAATATTTTTGGTGATGCCATTCAAGTCACGAATACGAGTATGATCCCCAGCTTCTTTTAGACCAATGATATTCGCCTTTTGTAAAAGCTCTAGCAGTGAATCTGTGGATAGATTAAATCCAGTTCGCATTGGATTATTGTAGATAATAATAGGCTTATCAAGGGTTTGAGAAATTTTTTCTACATAAATAACTGCTTCTTTTTGACTCGGCAAAATATAAGGAGGAAAGCCTAATAAAACGCCTGAAATTTTAGTAGAAGAGTTGATATTCTCCGCTAAAAGTATAGCTTCCTTTTGACGAATGCTCGCTACACCAAAGATAATTTCAAAGTCATTTTTGATCCTTGCTTCTTTTTCGATAGCGTTCAAAATCGATATTTTTTCTTGTAAGGTCAAGCTATGTTGCTCTCCAGTTGATCCACAAACTAAAACGGAACGGACGCCGAGATCTTGTAAATAGAGGATATGGTTGATTGTATCTTGTATGTTTAATGCTTCATCGCTATAAAATGCAGTTGGAACAGCAATGTGATAATCATTTATTAAGTTATAGTTCATGAATACACCTTACTTTTTAGTATCTAACGAAAATAGTGTAACAAAAGAACGGATACTTAGACAATCTTATTTCTATAAATTTTACGTTAGGTATCTTGAAGTAAAGTAGAGCGACCTAGTTTATGTTGTAGCATGTTTAGATAATTATGTAGGATAGGCTATTTCCTTTATTTTTGAGTTATGATAAGCTTGAATAAGGGTTGAATAATTATTTACTAAAGGAGAAAAAATGAAAAAAACTGTATTATTTTGTGGGTTGTTTATGCTATTGATGAGTGGCTGCGCAACGAGAAATACCTCTGATTCAGCATCTGACAGCACATCAACAGAGACGAGTATATCCAGCAGCACCACCGAGAGCACAACAAAAGAAACTGTAACAAAGAAAACCACAACCAAGAAAACATCTGAGCCGTCTAGCACGAGCGAAAGCAGCCAGAAAAAAGAAGTGAAGAAAACGGAAGTAGACGAGCACCTATTTGTACCAAACCCAGAAGAAGATGATGAAGAAGTTAGCTACCAATCATCAGGTGAAGGTAATATATCCGCTTTTGTTCCAGATTATTCACAATATAATAAAGAGCAAGTAATCAGTAAATTAGGCGAACCAAGTCAGGTAATTACAGATGTAGCGGTGATTCGAGAACGACTTGAAGGCGGTGAATGGGACCTGATCAAAGCCCAATTTGATCTAGGTAAATTAACGGGAGATCAAGCAAAAGCATTTATGTTTGCAACAGCGGATCTATCTCTGGCGGCTGCAATTAGCATGGAGCTTGAGTTGCTAGTGTATGAAGATCAAAATAAACCCAATGTGTATTTATCTGAAAATCAAGTGAAGTTCATTACACCCATGACGGATTATATTGAATTTATTGGGAAGATAAGCGCCATATAATGTAACAAGGTGATGCTGTGATGTGACTCATAGAGTGATATCACAGCATCTTTTTATGTTCCCAGACTAATTGCCTAGATCAAAAAAATATGCTACAAAGTAATAAACGCTAAAAGAAAGAAGGATACTTTTATGAAAAATGATATTTGGTGTGAATACAAAACAGAGTCACCTATAATTTTGCCAAAAGAACATCAAGAAAAAATTAAAATCATACAATTTTTTGTGGAAAATGGTCTCCTGAAAATAGGTGAAACAAGTTACCCCATTGTCTACGGTGATCTATATTTTATAGATGCTCAGCAAAGCTATTGTATTGAAGAAGTGGAAGAAGAGTTAGTTCAAAGTACAATCATGATTTCAACAGAAATGGCAACAAAGTTAGCAAAAAGTCTTGATTTTGAAGTTGAATATCATAGAATCTTTGAAAAAAACGGCCATTTTCATGTTGCTTCTCCTCACTACAAAGCAATCGATAAACGTTTTAAAGAGGCCTATAGTGTGTTTAAAGCGGATAAACCGCTAAGAAAGGCTTTATTTGTTTCACGAGTGATTGAATTGCTCAATTATGCTGTTGTCACTTTAGAAAAAAGTAAATAGAAAAGGTAAAACAATTGTTGACTCTCCCCTTACTGGAAGCTATATGATAAGAATGTCTCGAGACAACGAATAAAGTATCTAGCTTCGCGGGCTAGGTCTTCAGGAAAAAGAGTGAAACGAGTTTTTCAGCTTGTAACATTATCTAGCAACACGAGCTAGCCACTGCATTGCGCTTTGATCTCAACAATTCCTAAGAGCTAAAAGCTCAAAGGATTGAAGGCTTCGGAAAAAAGGTAAAAATAGATTGTGGAAAGAATACTACCCTCGATTTAGCCTATTTTTCTGTCAAGGCTGAACGAGTTCAGTATGCATTTAAATTTAGGAGGTAATTATGCTATCGATTGGTGATTTTTCAAAGGTTTCACAAGTTTCACCTAAAACGCTTCGTTACTATGATGAAATCAATCTACTGAAGCCAAATTTTATAGATGCTCAAAGTGGTTATCGATATTATGATGTTAGACAACTTGAAACAATTCTTTTGATCAAGCGTTTAAAAGAGTATACATTTTCTTTAGATGAAATCAAGCAGGTCCTTGAAAGTGAGCAAGATCAAGCATTACTTCAACTAACGATCAATAAGAAAAAAGCCGAAATCTCACAGAAAATGCATAATTATTCCCTATTGCTGAAGCGGATCACTGATGATTTAACAACACTAGAAGGGGGAAATAAACTAATGTCTTATCTAAATGAAATCGAAGTTAAACTTGCTGAGGTCCCTGAAATGAATATTTTATACCTTAGAAAACAAATGAATATAAATGAGTATGGAAAATATATAGGAGAATTATTTGGACGCCTGACTGTAGAAAAATTCACGCCAACGGGAGCCCCACTAACAATTTATCATAGTCCAGATTTTAATCCTGAAAATAGTGATATGGAACTCGCTGTTCCTATTGCAGAACAAAATGAACAAACAAGAATTTTTCCAGCAACTCTCTGTGCTATGTCTACGTATACTGGACCGTACACAGAATTGTCTTCAGTGTACAGTAAGATTTTAAAATGGATAGAGGAACAAGGATATACAATGAACGGGGCACCATTTGAAATTTATCAAACCGATCCAAACACTACAGACCCTGAGAAGAATGTTGTGGAGATTTATTTTCCAGTAACACTTTGAGTAAAACAAAATAAGTAATATCTTTTAACAGCAATTCGTCAGATAATTTTTCTGCAGGGTTGCTGTTTTTTTATTTATAAGTATCAAAAAAAGGTTTAAAATAGGGCTTGAGAATTATTTTAATAGGATTTATGCTATATTTGAGATTAAAAGACAATATCAACCGCTTTTTTCCAGCTGCTATTTCGTATGGTATACTCTGTCTCCTTTTTAATGAATAATCAGAGTAAACATGATTCTGACAAGAAAAAGATTTCCTCTAGTGCGCAATATGAAATTTCCATAAAACTATTGACTATATTTGTTTTTCGTGATAAATTGTTTAGAAATATATGAGAATTAAATGAAAAAACGATGATCAGAAGAGTAGATGAAACGATTCGCTTTAGAGAGTTTCCGGTTGCTGCAAGGAAATAACGAACCAGCATCGAACACGCCTGTAAGTTGTTTTTTTGAACGAAGAAGGTCAGCGTAGCAAAATTTATGCGCTTGCTAAATTCAGTAGGAAAAATCGGAGAGTCCGTTATCACTCCTTAGTTTATCTAACTAACAGAGGCTTTTACTGTGAAGTAAAAGCAAATCTGAGGTGGGACCACGTGAAAAATTTCTCGTCCTCTTGGCTTATTTGCCAAGGGGACGTTTTTTATTTGTTAGTGGAGATTACTATTTAGCTTTTTCAGCTTTTAACTTTAGGAGGGAACGTAATGAAATGGAATCGTAGTTTACCGTCAGGAACAAAAGACAAGTTATTTCGGGAAGCAAATGGTGCGTATCAACTAGAAAAACAAGTCAATGATATCGTAAAAAAAAGAGGATATCAACGCATTGATACACCTGTGATCGAGTTTGAAGATGTGTTTTACACTGAAGAAAAAAATGAAAAAGAATTGTATCGTTTTTTCGACAAACAGGGGCGCCTACTTGTGTTAAGACCTGATATGACAATGCCGATTGGTCGTGTGATTGCAACGACCGGTATTTCGCCACCGCTTAAATTATCTTATAGTGGCAAAGTGTTTCGCTCAAATGATGACATGCTAGGAGAACAAAATGAACTGACCCAAGCTGGCATTGAATTAGTTGGGTACTCTTCTTTAAAAGCGGAAGTTGAATGTATTACTTGTGCTGTCGAAATTTTGGAAGAACTAACTATCCCCAATTTTCATTTTGAATTAGGGCATGCTCAAATTTTTCGTTTGATTGTGCTGTCACTTGGTTTAGATGAAGTGGCAAAGACAGAACTTGAAAATTATTTTAATCATAAAAGCTTAACAGATCTCAAACAATTTGTAGAGAGGTATCCAAGTGAGTTAGATGCATTTATCTGTGCAGTTCCAAAGCTATTTGGAGAAGCCGATGAGGTGCTTCCAATTGCCAAAAGTCTTTTGCCAAAGGAGTCAAAAATTATACAGGTCATCGATGAATTGGAAAAGTTAATGGGGATTGTTAAGTCATACCATCAAAACATTTCATTGACTGTAGATTTGGGATTGGTTGCTTTGATGGATTATTATACCGGTATTTTGTTTAGTGGCTATGCTGATTTAGTTCCAGATATTTTCTTGCGAGGTGGACGTTATGACCATTTGGCAGAACAATTTGGACATCCGGTGATTCCAGCAGTTGGATTAGGCATTAATTTGGATACGCTGGTTGCATTGCAATATCAACTCAATAATCTGGCTTCGTTAGACCAACCAACGACATTAGTCCACAGCTCTTTAACACAACTTGCAAAAGCAGAAGCACTAGTAAAAGAGCATCCTGATTATCAATTATCACTATTTGAAACATTAGACGAAGCACTAAAATATGGAGAAAAATGGCAGTATCAGCAGATTATCGAGGTAACGCAAGATAAAATTCAAGTGATAAAGGTAGGTGATCCAACTTGACACAACTAACTATTGCGTTGACAAAAGGACGTTTGGAAAAACAAACATTAGCATTATTTGAGCAAGCTGGAATCGATGTTTCATTTATGCAAGACAAACAACGAAAGCTGATTTTTACTAGTCCTGATCAACGATTTACTTTTCTTTTAGTCAAAGCGGCGGATGTGACGACGTATGTCCGCCATGGTGTGGCCGATATTGGAATCGTTGGCAAAGATGTCTTGTTTGAGCATCCATTCGGCTATTATGAAATGCTGGATTTAAAGATTGGTACATGTAAATTTTCTGTCGCCTCCACTAAAAATTATCAGCCGGATGATTACAAACGAAAACGCATTGCAACGAAATATCCAACTGTGGCCTCTGACTATTTCCGTAAAAAAGGTGAAGATGTTGAAATTATTAAAATTGAAGGTTCTGTTGAAATTGCGCCTGTTTTAGGTTTGGCCGATGCGATTGTCGATATTGTTGAAACAGGAACAACCTTGAAAGAAAATGGCTTAGAAATTTTTGAAGATATTTGTCTGGTTTCAGCTCGGGTCATTGTAAATAAGGCGATGTTGAAACGTAAGCGCCAAACAATCTTTGAATTGTTTGATGCATTGGAGTCTGTGATTGAGAAAGGAGCAAAAACATGAAGTGGTTAACGGGGAATACTGCAGAAATTTTATCCGCTTTGAGTGAGGAAAACAAGCTGACACTTGAAGATAATCAACAGGTAGAAGAGCAAGTTCAAAAAATTATTCAGCAAGTCAATGAAAATGGTGATCAAGCATTGAGAGCCTATTCTAAAAAATTCGACCAAGTTGAACTACAAGACTTATCGATTTCACAGGAAACGATCGATATAGGCTATCAACGAGTGGAGAAAGGAGTAATCGAAGCCCTAGAAGCAGCGAAAGAAAACATTGTAAGCTATCACGAAAAGCAAAAACAATATGATTTTATGGATACAGAAAGACCAGGTGTGCTACGCGGACAATTAGTTTTACCATTAGCTCGAGTAGGTGTTTATGTACCAGGAGGCACTGCTGCATACCCATCTTCTGTATTGATGAATGTTTTGCCAGCTAAAATCGCAGGAGTTGAGGAGATCATTATGATCACCCCCCCTTCTGTTACTGGTATTCCTGATGTGATTTTAGCAGCAGCCAAAATTGCAGGTGTCGATAAGATTTTCCAAGTTGGTGGAGCTCAAGGAATCGCAGCACTAGCTTTAGGAACAGAAACGATTCCAAAAGTCGATAAAATTGTAGGACCGGGTAATATCTATGTGGCCACTGCCAAGAAGCAAGTCTTCGGTTTAGTGGGTATTGATATGATCGCTGGACCTTCTGAAATCGGGATTTTAGCGGATAAAGATGCAAATCCTGTTTATATCGCAGCGGATTTGCTGTCCCAAGCAGAACATGATACGCTTGCCAGAGCAATCGTTGTGACTGATTCAGTCACACTTGCAGAGCAAGTAGAAAAAGAACTCTACCGACAACTAGAGACGTTACCCCGTAAGAAAATCGCGGAAAAAGCAATTGAAGATCATGGGCGGATCATTATCGCCTCATCTGTCGCTGAGATGTTTTTGATCATGAATAAAATTGCGCCAGAACATTTGGAAGTCCAATTGAATGATCCAATCAGCTATTTACACGATATAAAAAATGCCGGCTCGATTTTTTTAGGAGAATATGCCTCAGAACCTGTAGGAGACTATTTTTCAGGCACCAACCATGTCTTACCGACAAGCGGGACGGCTAAATTTTATTCTCCATTAGGTGTGTATGATTTTGTGAAATATAGCCAAGTCACCTATTATACAAAAGATGCGCTGGCTCAAGCTAAGGATGCAGTTGCGCTTTTAGCGAGAAAAGAAGGGCTAGAAGCACATGCCAGAGCAGTTGAATGTCGTTTTGCTAGAGAGAACAACGAAACTATGAGTTAAGGTTTATTGTGCCAGTTTTATCAGCATTTAAATTGAAGGGAGTAATATCATGAGAACAGCTACTTTAAAAAGAGCAACTGCAGAAACAAAAATTGAGTTGACACTTGATTTAGCTCGTCAAGAACCTGTAACGATTCAAACTGGGGTTGGCTTTTTTGATCATATGTTGATTTTGTTTGCCCGTCACAGTCGTATTTCTTTAGAAGTGAAAGTAGAAGGTGATTTAGAAGTAGACAGCCATCATACGGTAGAGGATGTAGGCATTGTTTTGGGTCAATGTATTCGGGAAGCGCTAGGCGATAAGGCTGGTATCAACCGATATGGTACTAGTTTTGTACCGATGGATGAGTCTTTGGCAATGGCGTCTTTGGATTTAAGCGGCCGTTCATATTTAGTGTTTGATGCGACCTTTGCTAATCCTAAACTTGGAGCTTTTGACACAGAACTGACAGAAGAATTTTTTCAAGCGTTGGCATTTAATACTCAAATGAATCTTCACTTAAAAATTTTACATGGGAAAAATACGCATCACAAAATAGAAGCGTTATTTAAAGCGACTGGTCGCGCACTAAGAGAAGCAATTACTGAAAATCCGTCTATTCACGGAGTCAATTCCACGAAAGGAATTTTGTAGATGATTATTATCATTGATTATGATACGGGCAATACACGAAATGTTCAAAAAGCGTTAGATTACGTAGGTTTAACAAATAAGATTTCCGCTGATCCTAAGGAAATTCGTGAGGCCGATGGATTGATTCTTCCAGGAGTAGGTGCTTTTTCACTAGCTATGGAGGAATTAAAACAGCGCGGGTTAGTTAATGTCATCCAAGAGGTTGCTGGAAAAGGCACACCGATTTTAGGTGTTTGTTTAGGGATGCAACTATTGCTAGAAGGTAGTATGGAAAATGGGTTTACAGAAGGCTTGGGTCTGATCGATGGGATTTGTGAAAAATTACCGGATGATCCAGACTTGCCTGTTCCACATATGGGTTGGAATAAATTAGTGGTGACCAAAAAAACGTTGTTAACAAAAGCAGTAGACGGCGAATATGTCTATTTTGTTCATTCTTATTATGCGGATTGTGAGCCTGATGTGATTGATGGACTCGTGCAGTATTCCATTAAAATTCCAGCGATGATCTCAAAAGGAAATGTTTACGGAACGCAGTTTCATCCTGAAAAAAGCAGTGAAGCAGGTCTGATGATTTTAAGAGGATTTAAGGAGGTGGTGGAGCATGCGAATTTTACCAGCAATTGATATTAGAGAAGGAAAAGCTGTTCGTTTGGTTCAAGGAGATTTTTTACAAAAGACGATCGTAAATCATCATCCGATTGCTCAGGCACAAGAATTTAAAGCGGCAGGTATGGAAATGATACATGTTGTTGATTTAGATGGTGCTTTGATGGGGAAAGCTGAAAATGCCTCATTGATCGAACAAATGAAACGAGCCACCAATCTCAAAATTGAAATAGGCGGAGGCATTCGCACAATGGAACAAATCGACCAGTATGTCGCACTGGGCATTGATCGAATTATTATTGGTTCAGCCGCGTTGACTGATCCAGAATTAGTCAAGACAGCAGTCAAAAAATATGGGGATAAAATCGCTGTAGGGATTGATGCTAAAAAAGGAAAAGTTGCCATCAGCGGTTGGTTGGATGTTAGTGAAACAGACTATCTGCAAATGGCTAAGGAAATGGCGGCAATCGGTGTTAAAACAATCATCTATACAGATATTGCAAAAGATGGCACTTTAACTGGGCCGACCTTTGAAGATTATGAAAAGTTAGCGAAAGCTGTCCCAGAAGTACAAATCATTGCTTCTGGTGGTGTCAGCAGTAAAGCCGATTTAGTGAAATTGGCTGAATTAGGCTTATACGGCGCAATCGTTGGGAAGGCTTTTTATAATGGTGCAATCACGTTAGCTGATATGCTGGAGGTGGAACAAAGTGCTTACTAAACGTATTATTCCCTGCTTAGATGTAACCGCTGGTCGAGTGGTTAAAGGGGTTAATTTTATTGATTTACAAGACGTTGGTGATCCAGTAGCAATAGCACGAGCTTATAATGAACAAGGAGCTGATGAGCTGGTTTTTCTAGACATTACGGCTACTAGTGATAATCGTGAGACCATGATCGACGTGGTTGAACGAACAGCGACCGCGGTGTTTATTCCTTTAACAGTAGGCGGTGGTATCCGCAGCGTTTTCGATATGAAAAAATTGCTGCAAGCAGGTGCTGATAAAATTGCTCTTAATTCTGCAGCGATCCAACAGCCAGAACTGATTACAGCCGGTGCTGAAAAATTTGGCTCCCAGTGTATTGTTGTTGCAATCGATGCGAAACGAATGGGTGATTCCTGGCATGTGTTTGTTAAAGGGGGCCGTGAAGATACAGGATTAGATGTGATTAGCTGGGCTAAGAAAGCTGTAGCGTTGGGAGCAGGTGAGCTATTACTGACAAGTATGGATGCAGATGGGACGAAAAAAGGGTATGACCTTGCGTTAAATCAAGCAGTAAGCACGGCTGTCAATGTCCCTGTGATCGCATCAGGTGGCTGTGGCAATGCAAATGATATCGTGGAAGTATTTGAACAAACAAAAGTATCCGCGGCTTTAGCTGCGAGTATTTTTCATTATGGTGAGGTAAGCATTCCTGACTTAAAAACGGCAATGGCGCTTAAAGGAATGGAGGTACGAAAATGACACCTGATTTTACTAAAGGCTTACTGCCAGCAATTATCATCGAAGCAAAAACGAATGAAGTTTTGATGCTGGCTTATATGAATGAGGAAAGCTATAACAAGACACTTGAAACAGGAACCACTTGGTTTTATTCACGCTCCCGTCAACAATTGTGGAATAAGGGCGAAACGAGTGGTAACAGTCAAAAAGTCAACAGTATCGTGACCGATTGCGACAAAGATACGTTGCTGATTACGGTGGAACAGACAGGACCTGCGTGCCATACTGGCGAGCATAGTTGTTTTTTCAATGTAATTATCTAGCAGAATGGAGGGAACAGTGTGATTGAAACACTTTATACAGAACTACTTGCTCGTAAACAAAATCCCAAAGAAGGCTCCTACACTAATTATCTATTTGACCAAGGGCTAGATAAAATCTTAAAAAAGGTCGGAGAAGAAGCGACAGAAGTGATTATTGCAGCAAAAAACGATCAAACAGAATTAATCTCTGAAACCTCAGATCTGATCTATCACATGTTGGTTCTGCTCGTTGAAAAAGGAGTTTCTCTAGAAGCAATCAAAAATGAACTAAAAAAACGCGAAGGAAAATTAAGTGAAGCCAAAGAGCGTAAACAAATCGACGATCTTTAAAATAACAAATAATTAAAAGAAGCGCCCCGCATCAAAACATTACGGGAACCGCTTCTTTTAATTTTCTATTGGGCAGTCTAGCTCTAATGAGTCAGTTGCTTCTAAAACATAGGTAGCATCATCTGCTTCATCATATAGTGAAGCTGGCTTGTCGTTTAAGCATTGCACGATCAAATGATAGCCAAATTCATCCTGAGCGACCAACCGCTTACTCGTTAGCTCAACAAGCATGTAGTTCAATTTTTTACCGTCGATCACAATCTGTAAATCATCTTCAATCTTCAAGGTATGCTGAGTGGCTTTTTGTTTATTGACAAACCACCAGCTCCCCAAATAACTTTTATATAAATTAGGAATATCTGTATCAATCGGCTGTTTCTCTTGCTTCTTTTTCAAAAACAAGGAACCCGCAATACCTGTAATAAGTGATGCACCTAAAAATAATGACCAATGTTTTTTCATAGTATGAATCTCCTCCATATCAATCATAGCACGAAATTAAAAAACAAACTATTCGAAAATCTCTTCCTATAAAAAATCTTAATGAAGTCGTAACTTTCTTTTGATTGAACTATTTTTTTCATTAAACTTATCATTAAATGTAGGCAGATTTGTTTGAAAAGTTTGACGATGCTTTTTCGTTCAAAATATGGTATTGTTTTGAAGAAAGGGTGTTACAATGATTACATATCCTAACGTGCATTTAGCACATTTTATTGATAGACCAAATCGTTTTATTGCAGAGTGTCGTTTGCAGGAAACGGGTGAAATGGTAACGGTTCACGTAAAAAATACTGGCCGCTGTAAAGAACTGTTTCATCCAGAAGCTGAAGTTGCTTTATCTTATCAGCCTTCTCCAAAAAGAAAAACAGACTATGATCTGATCGCTGTAAAAAAAGCGGCTGCTTGGATCAATATCGACAGCCAAGTGCCTAATGCTTTAGCAGCTCGTGCAATTCAAGACGGTACGATCGTTTTGCCAGGGCTAAAAGGAGCGGTTATGTCAGTCAAAAGAGAGCAACGCTTTGCCCAGTCACAATTTGATATATTAGTAGAAACAGATACGGGAAATCAGGCCTTTGTCGAAGTTAAAGGGATGACCTTAGAAAACGAAGGTATAGGCGCATTTCCAGACGCACCGACTCTGCGGGGATTGAAGCATGTAACGGAATTGATCGAAGCCATAGAAGCAGGCTACCAAAGTTATGTGTTATTTGTGGTTCAGTTTGAAAAAATTACAAGTGCAACGATCCATACAGCTATGCAGCCGGCTTTAGCGCAAATGATTCTATCAGGGCAACAACAAGGACTAAGTGTCATTGCTTACAATTGTTCGGTTACTCCTGCTACAATAGCAATAGAACATCAGGTACCATTTGATGTTACACAAACGTTTGAAGATCCAAATTCAGAAAGGTGAGGGTAAACATGATTCACTTAGGTATTATTGGAACAAACTGGATTAGTCATCAATTTGTCAACGCAGCGCTAGAAACAAATCGTTATGATTTGGCGGCAGTCTATTCACGCAAGCTTGAAACAGCACAAAAGTTTGGTGAAGAGTATGGTGATGTTGAATATGCAACGGATTTACACACATTTTTCGGAATTGCTCATATGGATACAGTTTATATTGCTTCACCTAATTCACTACATTTTGAACAAGCTAAGCAAGGAATTTTGGCAGGGAAAAATATTATTGTCGAAAAACCAGCCTTCTCAACACAAGAAGAAATGGCGGAAATCATCGCGTTAGCAAATCAGCAAAAAGTTTTCTTTTTTGAAGCAGCCCGCAATATCCATGAAAAGAGCTTCAAAAAAATTGGCGATCTCTTGCCGTTAAAAAATCAAATCTTAGGTGCCAATTTTACCTATATGAAATATTCTTCACGCTATGACCAAGTACTTGATGGAAAAGAGCCAAATATCTTTTCACCACATTTTTCAGGAGGGGCAATGGCCGATCTTGGTGTCTATTTAGTTTATGCCGCTGTGGGTTGGTTTGGTATGCCAAATGAAAGCCATTATTTCGCAAGAAAAATCCCGACAGACGTTGATGGGATCGGGACAGCGATTTTGAGATATGATTTGTTTGATGTGACCTTGCAGACAGGGAAAAATGCTGATTCTTTCTTAGATTCTGAAATTTATTTTGATGGTGGAACGTTAATTTTAGATAGTGTAAATGCCATCTCTAAAGCCGAGTTTCACGATCGCAACCATCAAGAACGTGAGATCATTGAACTTGTGACTGAAGAAAACCCAATGATCGAAGAAGCCCATGATTTTGCAGATGTGCTTGAAAATCCTAACGATCCAACTATGGGTGTGCGTTACGAAGAATGGGTAGAGTTGTCACGTAATGTGAATAAAGTAGTAACAACCTTAAGAAAAAGTGCCGGCATTGTTTTTGATGCAGATAAAGAATAAACAGTTTTAATGAGGAAAGGATTATTATGACATTTATCAAAAATTTACCAGAAGCTTTGCAAGAACAGTGGCAAGCTTCTGGTTTTAGCGAGCCATCAGTAATTCAAGAAAAAAGTTTCCAACCTTTAAAAGACAAAGAAAATGTTTTGGGTATTTCGCCAACAGGCTCAGGGAAAACCTTGGCTTACGTGTTACCCTTACTTTTAAATGTGGAAAAAGATCAAGGTAGTCAACTATTGATTTTGGCGCCATCACAAGAATTAGCAGTACAAATCAGCCAAGTCGTACGCGATTGGGCAGCACTGCTTCAATTGAAAACCCAAAGCTTGATTGGCGGGGCTAATGTCGGCCGTCAAATCGAAAAACTAAAAAAGAAACCAGAAATTTTAGTCGGAACACCAGGACGTGTGTTGGAACTAATCAAAACCAAGAAAATCAAAAGTCATTTACTACAGATGGTTGTAATGGATGAAGTAGATCAACTATTTCATGAAAAAGAATTAAATTTAACGAAACAAATTCTAGCCAGTGCACCAACAGAATTTCAATTAGTTTTTTATTCAGCAACGGCCGATCGAGTGGCGCAAGAAGCTCAAAAATTAACGGAGCAACTGACGATTATTGATGTAACAGATGAAGATCAATCTAGTGGCGTTGTGAATCATTACTTTATGGCGTTGTCTCCTAGAAAGAAAAGTGATTATTTAAGAAGCCTAGCTTATACACCTGATTTTCGGGCAATGGTATTTTTCAATCAAGTAGCTGATTTAGGTTCAGTAGAAGAAAAATTGATCTATGAAGGACTGACAGTGGTCGGTCTTGCTTCTGATCAGAATAAAACATTACGTAAACTAGCGATTGATCAATTTTCTAAAAAAAGAGCTGTAATGCTTTTAACGACAGATATCGCTGCAAGAGGATTAGATTTTGAGGCGGTTCCATTTGTTGTGAATGCCGAGGTTCCCTTATCTGAAGAAAGCTATATCCATCGAGCTGGGCGTGTTGGACGAATGGGTGCAGCAGGATCGGTCATTACTTTTGTCAATGATGCAACCAAGAGAGATTATCAACGATTGATGAAAAAAATCGAGACCTCTTCACAGGAAATCTTTTTATACGATGGAGCAATCCATTTAAATAGAAAAGAAAAAAGCTCTCTGGAAGAAAAAAAAGTAAGCCCAGCAATACCTGCCAAAAAAGAACAAGCACCAAAAAAAGAAGCAGAAAAACAAATTGTAAAACCTAAAAAACGTCTAAAAAATACCAAAAACAAAGGGGCTAGACGTAAAACGCCTAATCCAGAGGGATAAAGAATAAGGAAGAACGTCATGATTGGAGGAAGCTATCCATGAAATCTAGAAAAGACGAGATTTTAGCAGTATTAGAATTAAAAAAACAAGGTATGACAGCTGCAGATGTTGCAAAAGAATTAGTAATCGATAGAAGCAATGCCAGTCGCTATTTAAGTGAGCTATTCAAAGAACACAAGATCATTAAAAGTGACGGCCGTCCAGTGATCTATTCAGTTGTAACAGAAGAAGAAAAAGTGCACGTAGATAATTCCAGTGAGGTAACATTTGATAACTTAGTAGGAGCGCAAGATTCTTTAAAAATCAGCATCCAACAGGCCAAAGCGGCGATTTTATATCCGCCGCGCGGTTTACATACTATTATTTTTGGGGAAACAGGTACGGGAAAATCTTTGTTTGCGGAATGTATGTATCATTTTGCAGTAGATTCTCAAACACTAGCATCAAACGCTCCGTTTGTTTCTTTTAACTGTGCCGACTATGCTCAGAACCCGCAATTGTTGTTTGGGCATATCTTTGGTGTGAAAAAAGGTGCGTATACAGGAGCCAATGAAGATAGTCCTGGCTTGATGTCAAAAGCAGACGGTGGAATTCTTTTTTTGGATGAAATTCATCGTTTACCGCCTGAAGGACAAGAGATGCTGTTTACATTTATTGATAAAGGGATTTATCGTCCGCTTGGTGAAAGTGGTCAAACGTATGAAGCATCAGTTCAAATCATTGGAGCGACAACCGAATCTTCGGAAAGTTTTTTGACAACTTTTAATCGTAGAATTCCGATGGCCATCACATTGCCATCTTTAGATTCTCGTTCACTGGATGAACGGTATGATATTATTTCTTTGTTTATCAAACAAGAAGCAAATCGTTTAAATCAACGGATCGATATTAAAAGAGAAGCAATTTTAGCGTTTATGCTCTATGATGCAGAAGGAAATATCGGTCAAGTCAAGCGGGATTTAAAACTCGTGTGTGCTAAATCTTTTCTACACTATCGTACGCATGATGAATCTAGTTTAGTGATTCAAAAACGAGACTTGCCATTGCAAGTTCAAAAAGGCTTATTAAAAATCAAAGAAGTTTCTGATCGTTTGGATCGTTTTGTTGATAGTAAAAGTAATTACTTAAGTTTCGAACCAGGGACTAATGAAGTCGTCTGGTCGCAAGATCCAGCTCGAGATATGCAAGTCTATAATGAAATCGAAGAAAAAGTTGCAACGTTATCAGCGAATGAATTGGAAAATGTCAATTTAGAACAGCTGATTTCTAGTGATATGGATGCTTATTTTCAAACCTATGTGGATGAATTGACACAAAATCCAGTGCATAAAGAGCTATTGCCAGAGCCTATTTGGAAATTAACAGATCAGTTATATGATATTGCAGAAAAACGATTGGAACGCCGCTATAACGAAAAAGCCCGTTTTGCTTTTGCACTACATTTACAAAGTACGATCGATCGAGTGAGAGAAGGACATGTGATTGTTCATCCTAACTTAAATAATGTTCGCAAGAAAATGAAAAAAGAATTTCAAGTAGCTATGGATTTATCTGCAATCATTGAAGAAGAAAATAATATTGAAATTCCGTTTGATGAAATTGGTTTTATCAGTATGTTTTTATCGATCAATGTTGGCAGCAAAGAAAAGGTTCACGAAAATAATGTGGGCGTAGTCGTTTTGATGCATGGTGACTCTACTGCTTCAAGTATGTTGAAAACAGCGCAAGAACTACTTGGGACAGAAACAGGCGTTGCTATGAATATGCCACTGACGATGGAAGTTCAGACGATGTATGAACAGTTGAAAAGTTTTGTGCTGGATCATCGTGAAAAATTGGTTAATGGTATGTTGCTTTTAACAGATATGGGGTCGCTGAATTCGTTTGGAAATTTGATTTTTGAAGAAACGGGTATTCGGACAAAAGCAATCACTATGACCAGTACGATGATAGTTTTAGAAGCGATTCGGATGGCAAGTGTTGGTAGAAGTTTAGAAGACATTTATCAAAATATCCAGATGTCATTTGAAAGTATCATTAGAGAGCAGTTTAGAACAAGTCCACAAAATCGAGATGAAGTGAAAAAAGCTGTAGTTGTAACTTGTTTTACAGGTGAAGGGGTTGCAGCAAAATTATACCAGAGAATTCTACCAGTTATTGATGAAAATAAAGTAGAAATCATTCAAATGCAGTTTTTAGAACGTGAAGCCTTTAAAAAACATATCGATAGCTTAATGGAAGAATATGAAATCAAGGCTATTGCTGGAACAGTCGATGTTGAATACCAAAATATTCCTTTCTTTTCAGCGTATGATATTTTTGATGATGAAAAATTAAATGTACTCAAACGAATTGCAGGCGACGAAGTTCCAACGGAGAAAATCGTAAAATCATTAGGTGGAACGATCACCGCAGTGGATTCATTGCAAAAACTGATTGTTATGTTGCAAAAAACAATTCACCAAATTCAAACAGATATGCATATTATTGTAGAACCTGGTGTGGATGCAGGTATTGTGATCCATCTAGCCTTCTTAGTAGATGCGATCTTAAAAGGTGAAAAATCAAAAGAATTTGATAACCTTGCTGAATTTATGAAGAAGAATCGTTTGGAAACAGATGTCGCTAGAACTAATCTAATGGTGATCGAAAAAGCGTATCGCATCGCCTTTACTGAGTCTGATATCGCGCATCTGACCCAACTATTCTTGGAAAATAGAATTGAAGCAATCGCAGAATACAAGCAAAATTGAGTAGTGTGTATCCTTAAAAAATGAAGTGTGTACAGTATAGATATAGCCCGAAACCCTAATTCTAAAGGGATTTGGGCTATATATTTTTTTGGCACGGTTTTTGCTTTATATAAAGGTGTAAATACAATCAAATTCAAAGGAGTGTCAAAAATGGCTAAAAAAACAATTATGTTAGTATGTTCAGCAGGAATGAGTACAAGCTTATTGGTAACAAAAATGCAAAAAGCAGCAGAAGATCGTGGGATGGAAGCAGATATCTTTGCGGTATCCGCATCAGATGCAGATAACAACTTAGAAGCCAAAGATGTAAACGTATTACTTTTAGGCCCGCAAGTTCGTTTTATGAAATCACAATTCGAACAAAAATTAGCACCAAAAGGAATTCCCTTTGACGTCATCAACATGTCAGATTACGGCATGATGAATGGTGAAAAAGTATTAGATCAAGCAATTGCTTTGATGGACAATTAATATACGCAAATAAAAAATGAATGGAGCGTTACAAAAATGGAAGAGCAACAAAATTTAGAAGCGGTTATGGGACTAATCATGTACGGAGGAAATGCTAAAAGTGACGCAATGGAAGCAATCGCGGCAGCCAAAGCAGGCGACTTTGAATTAGCAGATCAAAAAATTGTTGATGCAGAGGAATCTTTAGTCCAAGCACATCATTCTCAAACAGGTATGTTAACGCAAGAAGCACAAGGGAACCATATCCAAGTGACTTTATTGACAGTTCATAGCCAAGATCATTTGATGACAGCAATTGCCTTTACCGATTTGGCAAAAGAGATTATCGATCTATACCGCCGTATGGATAATGAATAAAATAGTAAAAAATGATGAGTTTTTATAGAGGTATCTAAGTCTACTAGGTGCTAACCTATCTAGTAGAAGCAAAAATAGCTTCAGCGCAATAAGTGTTTGAGTTGCTCACATATTCAGAATGAACTACGCAAGGTAGTAGTAAGTTAGGTTCATAGAGTATAGGAACGCTGAAAGTAAACTAGGATTAAATATAGCGAGAAATTGAGTATATATTTAAAGAAAGCGCACACAAAATGCAGTGTGTAACAAAAGATTAAACAGTGTGTACACAATCTGTATAGACCAAAACGCTGTTATGACTAGGTTTGGTCTATACATCTTTTTGGCACACTTCTTGCTTTATATAAAAGTGTAAGTACAACAAATTTAGAAGGAGTGTAAAAAAAATGGCTAAAAAAACAATTATGTTAGTATGTTCAGCAGGAATGAGTACAAGTTTATTGGTAACAAAAATGCAAAAAGCAGCAGAAGATCGTGGGATGGAAGCAGATATCTTTGCAGTATCCGCATCAGATGCAGATAACAACTTAGAAGCTAAAGATGTAAACGTATTACTTTTAGGTCCGCAAGTTCGTTTTATGAAATCACAATTCGAACAAAAATTAGCACCAAAAGGAATTCCATTTGACGTCATCAACATGTCAGATTACGGCATGATGAATGGTGAAAAAGTTTTAGATCAAGCAATTGCTTTGATGGACAAGTAAAAATAAAAAATGAACGGAGCTACAAAACGTGGAAGATCAACAAAATTTAGAAGCGGTTATGGGACTGATTATGTACGGAGGAAATGCTAAAAGCGACGCAATGGAAGCAATCGCGGCAGCGAAAGCAGGAGACTTCGAATTAGCAGATCAAAAAATTGTTGATGCAGAGGAATCTTTAGTCCAAGCACATCATTCTCAAACAGGCATGTTAACACAAGAAGCACAAGGAAATCATATCCAAGTGACTTTATTGACAGTCCATAGCCAAGATCATTTGATGACAGCGATTGCTTTTACAGATTTAGCAAAAGAAATCATTGATTTATATCGCCGCATGGACAACGAGTAAGCTATATCATTTTCTTTTTTGAACGGAAGAAAATAGCAGTTAAAGTTTTTTGAACGGAGCTTTAACAACGACATTGTTTTAAGGAGTTTAATCGCTCTTTGAATAAATATTATTTATAGGAGGAATTAAAAAATGGATGGATTAACAGCCTGGATGGAGAAGTACATCTTGCCAGTAGCCGGTAAAATCGGTGCTCAGAAACACTTAGTAGCATTACGTGATGCATTTATCGGTACAATGCCGGCAACAATGGCAGGATCGATCGCAGTAATGATCAACGCGATGATACGTGACCTGCCGCAGCAATTTTTCTCTGATTATGCAGCAAATCTTGCCGCAGATAAAGGTATTTTTGCAGTTATTAATGTTATTATTGGAATCAACGGATTTGTTTGGAATGGGACTTTGGCGATTGCCGGTTTGATTTTTGCCTTTTCTTGGGGGTATAATCTAGCAAGAGCATACAAAGTAAACGACTTAGCTGGTGGTATCGTTGGTTTAGCAACATTGATTCAAGGGATTGCATTTGCTTATTCTAATACTTTAGAAACAGCAGTTCCAAAAGAATTGATGAATACAATCAATGAAAACTCAGCAACAAGTGGTTGGTCAGCAACAGCTGAAGGCTTAACAGCAGGCGGTTGGGGTTGGTTAAAGCTAGACCACTTAAATGGGAATGCATACTTCACAGTTATGATTATGGGTGCTATTTCTGTGATCATCTTCTGTAAATTAATGTTGGCGAATATTACAATCAAAATGCCTGATTCAGTTCCGCCAGCAGTATCAAAAGCTTTCGCTGCGATTTTACCTGCAACGATCGCATTATATGTTATTGCAATTATTAACTTTGTAGTAGGCAAATTAACTGACGGACAATTGATCATCGATCTAGTTCAAAAATATATTGCAGAACCGTTCTTGGGCTTATCTCAAGGTCTAGGTGCAGTATTGATCGTAACAATTTTCGTTCAAATTTTCTGGTTCTTCGGTATTCATGGTCCAAACGTATTGGCACCAGTTTTAGAAGGTATCTGGGGACAAGCACAATTAATCAATATCGATATTTTCCAAAAAGGCTACAAAGGCTTAACTGGTACTCCAGCTGTCTTGAAAGCTATTGACGATGGAAAAGCGTACATGTGGGTTCGTGGTTCATTTGATGCCTTTGCATGGTTTGGTGGATCCGGTGGTACGATCGTCTTGATCATCGCTATCTTGCTATTCTCTAAACGTGCAGATTACCTAACTGTTGGTAAATTATCATTAGGACCTGGTATCTTCAACATTAACGAACCGATCATGTTTGGTTTACCAATCGTATTAAATGCAATCATGTTTGTACCATTCTTAGTAGCACCAGTTGTAGCAACAACAATCGGCTGGTTAGCAACGTACTTCGGATTAGTAGCACCAGTATCACAACAAGTAACGTGGGTTGTGCCGCCAATCTTGCTATCATTCTTAGCAACAGGAGCGGACTGGAGAGCACCAATCGTAACGATCGTATGTATGGTCGTAACATTCCTGATCTGGACACCGTTTGTTATTGCGGCTAACAGAATGGAACCAACTGATTTTGAATAAAAAAACTAAATAGTATGTTGCTTTCACTTCAAACGAGGTGAAAGCAACAGCTTTATTGTTAAGGAGAGGTTAAAATGATCACAATCGCAAGCGCAATGCAACAAGAGGAAATCAAGAACTTACTAGAAAGCTATGACGGTGGCGATTTCACGTACACATTTAAAGAAAAAAAAGGAATCAAATTAGCATTTGACGTAACAGGAGACAAAGAAGAAGCGGCTAAAAAGGCAAAAGAAATCATCAAAGCACAACCTTGGGGCGGTGTCTTGTTCTTCCAAGCAGCTGCAGTTTAAAAAAGATTGGATGGATGTAAGATGGTAAGAAACGGTTTATTTGTATGCAGCATTGGCTTAATTATAATTTTATATGCGCTTAATCCTGCATCAATGCAGTATGATTTGTTAAGTATGACGACAGGTATTTTCTTAGTGGTTGTTGGAGGGTACTTTTTCTTCAAAGGCAGAAAGAAAGAAGAACAAAATAAGAAAGATAGTAACGAGGTGAAAAGATAATGGAAATTATAAAAAAAATGAATATTCCAGCATCTGTTTTTTATGACCAAGTCATGGATTCTGTTTTGTTTGATATACGAAAGCATACGGGCAAAAGTTTAACAAGAAAACAATTAAACAACTTTGAATATGTTAAAGAATTTTCAAAAAATAGCAGAGCACGTATCAAAGTAGAAAAACTTGTTGAAAATACATCTTACCATTTTCGCACATCTACAACAAAAAATGACTTCTTGGTTCAATATGATATCAAACCATTAGATGAAAAGTCTTGTGAGATTCGATATAATGAGAAAATGGAATCATATGGATTTTTACAGAAAATGAACGATGCCGTACTTGGTACAATTTTGATGTTTTTTAAAAAGCGTCAATTTACTAAAATGTTAAAAATGATGGAAGAATCATATTGATGAGAGTGTCATAGAGGCACTCTTTTTTTTTGCCCTTTTTTACACACAAAATACACAGTGTAAGTTGTGTGTAATTAAGCGTGTTAAAGAAAGCGCTTTATAGTCGCTGGTTTTTGGTCTAGATCAATTTGGCATGATTATTGCTTATTATAAGAATGTAAGATTATATTGATACAATATTTAAGAAGGCAGGTTGTTATTGTTTTGGTGTATAAGTCTGATTTAAAAGGTGAACGCTTTTTAAATAAATAAAATATTGGGAGGACAAAAGATGAATGGATTAACTGCGTGGATGGAAAGGTATATTTTACCTGTAGCTGCGAAGATTGGAGCACAAAAGCATTTAGTTGCACTTAGAGATGCGTTTATCGGAATGATGCCAGTTACGATGGCAGGAGCTATTGCGGTGTTGCTAAATGCGTTTATGCGTGATTTTCCTAACACGTATTTAGGTGAAGGGAATGGAATTACTAGTTTCTTTACACCAGTGATTGCGATAAATGGCTTGGTTTGGACGGGTACTTTAGCAATCATGGCTGTTGTTTTTGCCGCATCGCTAGGTTACAACGTTGCAAGAGCTTATGATGTTGATGCGTTATCGGGTATGTTGGTATCATTAGCGGCATTTTTTATTGGTTTACCACAAAGTGCAACAGCAACTGTTACTTTGGCTGAAAAATTGCCAAAAAATATTGCTCAACTGTTTACAGATGCAGGTGCGACTGTCAATACGATTGATGGTGTTTCAGCTGTTGATGCAGCTGCTTGGGGTTATTTCCCATTTAGTAAATACATGGGTGGTACAGGTTTATTTACAGCAATGATTTTTGGGTTTATTTCTGTTATTATATTTGCTAAATTGATTAAGAAAAATATTGTCATTAAAATGCCAGATTCTGTTCCACCAGCAGTTTCCAAAGCATTTGCTGCAATTATTCCAGGGGTAACAGCTTTATATGTTTCAGGATTGATTTATCATGTATTTGAACAATTAACAGGAAAATTATTGATCGACTGGATCTCTGAATCGATTCAAACGCCATTGCTCGGTTTGTCTCAGGGCTACGGAGCTGTTCTTTTAATTGTGTTGTTAGTGCATGTTTTATGGTTCTTCGGACTTCATGGAACGAACATTATGTCACCGGTTTTACAATCGATTTATGGTGTTGCGATGGTTGATAATACTAATGCTTACCAACAAGGACAAGAAATCCCTTATAAATGGGTTGCGGGTTCCTTTGAAGCGTTCGTTTGGCCTGGTGGAGCGGGTGTGACACTGGTCTTGATTATCTCAATCCTGCTTTTATCTAAACGGGCGGATTATAAAACGGTCGGCAAACTTGGCATAGGACCAGGACTATTCAATATTAATGAACCAGTCATGTTTGGGATGCCAGTTGTATTGAATCCGATTATGCTGATCCCATTCATCTTAGCACCGATAGCAACAGCTACGATCGCTTATTTTGCAACAATGGCTGGATTAGTGAATCCTGTTGTTGTAAATGTGATTTGGGTAATGCCAACGATTATTAGTGGGTTCTTAGCAACAGCAGGTGATTGGCGAGCAATTGTTTTAACGATCGTCAATTTGGCTGTGGCATTTATGATTTGGGCACCGTTTGTTATTGCAGCAAATAAAATGGATCCAAATCTAGGTGAGCCAGAAGAATAAGAGGACAATCTTTTTAGCCTTATTTAGTGTAAATGAACATCAGATGATGAGACTAGGATCTGACGTTGGTAGTCAGATCCTAGTCTTTTTTGTCCATTGACAGAGTTCACTTTTTTCTGGACATCGCTCTTCATTGGAGTACAATGAAAAGTAAATCGTTATTTTAGTTAGGGTGGTCACAGTGGAAAAAGAAGTACGTCTTATGGGTGAAGAAAAAATTGATGAGATATTTGATTTAGCAGCATATGCTTTTAATGCTGAGCCAACGGAAGAACGAAAATTACGTTTCAAGACCATGGTTGCTCATTCGTTGAATTATGGGTATTTTTTAGGAAATACCTTAACAAGCCAAATTATTTCTACGCCATTTAAAGTAGCCTTCCACGAAACGAGTTATCAAATGGCTGGCATTGGTTGTGTTTCGTCTTATCCTGAATATCGAGGACAAGGTGGTATTTCAATGATTATGAAACAGCTGTTAACGGAATTAGCTGAAAACAAGGTTGAACTTGCTTACTTAGCGCCGTTTTCATATTCTTTTTATCGAAAATATGGTTTTGAGCAAGTATTTGAGCAAATTAGTTATACAGTTAAGGCAGCAGATTGGCCAAACATGAAAGCAACACCAGGCCAGATGAAACGAGTGACTTATGAAAAAGCCCAAAGTGTCTGTCAGCATATTTATTCTGAGTTATCAAGCAATCAAAGAGGGGCAGTGATTCGGGATGATTGGTGGTTTGGTTATGCATTTGGTCTGGATGATAAGAATCGATTTGCGCTCTATGAAGATGAGTTGGGAAACCCTCTGGGATATTTGATCTATCAATCTAGTGCAGAGCGTTTTGTTATTAAGGAATGGGGCTATGTAACAAATCAAGCCTTTCAATCGCTCGTTCGTTTTATTGGTTCACATAGTGGGTCATCGCGAGAATTTTATTTAGAAACAGGGTTTGATGGCACAAATCTAAGCTATCTGATGTCGTCTCCTTTAGTAGAAATGAAAATCACCCCTTTTATGATGGCCAGAATTGTTGATCTAGCAAGTTTTCTTGGTAAATATCCTTTTACAGAAGGGGATAAAGAAACGTATTATCTTAAAGTTGAAGATGAGTATGGTTCGTGGAACCAAGGAATCTGGGAATTACAAATAACTGAACTGGGTCAGAGTACTGTCAAAAAGCTCGACCAAATTCCTGAATCATTGACAGAAGATGAAGCGATTATCAGCACGATCCAAGTTTTGACACAACTTTTTATGGGGTACCGTACCGGGAGTGAATTATATTTTTATGGAAAAATCACAGGGACAGAAAAGCTGATTCAATCATTGGATCAGCGCTTAGTAAAAGGTAAGCCAATTTTAGCAGATTACTTTTAAAAAAATAGACGAGGTGAGTTGGTTGTTCCAATGCTCACGTCGTCTATTTTAATTTATGCCTTACTTTCGTCATCTTCTATTGTTTCTCCTGAGGGTTCTTCATGATAGTCTTTTAACGCTTCTTTAAAAATTTCTTCTTTTTCCTGTTTATAATTATCTTGGCGTTCAGCAAACACTTTTTCTTTTGGTTTATCAGTCATACCTGTTACCTCTACTTTCTTTTTATTTACCTGAATGGTATGGTTCAACCTTAACATCGATAGATAGACTTTGCGAGTTTTTAGACTGTAAGCAAATGATTAGCGGAACTAGCTAGAAGTCCTTATAATATAAGATAAAGATACGTATAAAAAGTTTAAAATTGAAAGGCAGTGAACAGCATGAGTAAAACAAAAGAAGAAAAAGTCGCAAGAAATGGTAAAATCGGGAAAACATTAGCCGTTGTTGTCGGTGGGCTTTATTTGGTCAAAATGCTGAAAGGCAAAAAGAACGTTAAAAAATAGAAACTATTGGGAAAGCAGTCTTGATTTTTAGGTCAGGATTGCTTTCTTTTTATTTTTCATTGACACTGACTGAAAAGACTTTTAAAATAAGTAGGTAAATGTTCTCGTAGCTCAGTAGGATAGAGCAATCGCCTCCAAAGAAAGGACACATCTGGTTTTTAATCAGTCGGAGGGGAGTATTAAATTTTATTTTGTCCCAGTACCTCAGTAGGATAGAGGGTTCGCCTCCTAAGCGAAACGTCGCAGGTTCGATTCCTGTCTGGGACGTCATAGAAAGTCCGCTGGAAGCCTTTGTAATAACGGTTTTCAGTTTTTTATACATGTTCCTATATAGTACCATTCAATCAAATAGTGTTAAATCTTTGTAGACACTTTTTGTCTATCTATCCCACCAAGTGCTTGTTGTACAAGTTAAGCAATCAATTCAGCAAGGATTATTCACAAGGATATGTTATAGTTTGTAGAAAAAATAAAAGAGGTATGTTATGGAAATAAAGGATAATATCCGTGGGTATCCTAACAAGTCAAATCTTAAGTATAATCGTTTGGGACAAATGTATTTTGATGATCTGCTCTACGTTACAAAATGGACTGTACAACATCATACCCTTCATAGTGAAACACAGTTTGTCTACTTAGAACCTGAACAATTTAATTTTGATAGTTCGACGATAGAATCTTTGAAAACACGCCTCAATCATAACGGATTTCTTCCCGAATACGACGAAATATTAAGTCCGTATCACCGTAATAAACACTTAGAACTTTACTTTGTAACTAAGGGATCATTACGCATTAAGGTTCAAAAAGATTTTTATACGCTGAATACTGGTTCTGCCTTGTTTATTAATTCAAATACAAATCATAGTGATGTCATTTCATTGGAACCTCTAGAGTTGTATATTATTGGCTTTAACGAAAATTTCTTTCATGATAATACACTTCAGGCTATACAAAACACGAAGTTTCGTCATTTTATCAATCAGACTTTCCAAGTGCATAATAAGGATAGTGAAGCGTGGTTTATCGATACTAAAGATGGCGGACAATTTTTGAGACACTACACAGAACTCATGCGTGATGAGCTAACAATACGTACTATAGGATATGCTGACCTGGTTCGAATTGCTGGCCTTCGTATACTGGACAGGTTCTCAAAAGAAACGCCAACGATAGTCAAAGACTCGGGAAGAAACCATAAACTCCTAATATTTCATGAGGTAACTCAATATTTAGATCATTACTATGGTTCTGCTAGTTTGACTGATTTGGCTGATTATTTGAAATTTTCTAAATCCTATTTTAATCGCATAATTAAGGAAGTTTCTGGAAAAACTTATACGGATCTATTACAGGAGGTTCGCATCGAAAAAGCTAAGGAAATGTTACGGAAAACGGATGAGCCGATCATGGAAATTGCCCAGAAAGTCGGCTATACAAACATGACTTATTTTTATGAATTATTTAAATCAATGACGGGTGTTACACCAAAAGAGTATCGTGAAAAGACTATTTAGTGCTTAAAAAGCTAGATAGTCTTTTTTTTTAACTTTCTAAGACAATGACAGGGTATTCAAATCACTCTATAATACTCTTATATCTTGAACTTAACTATTTCAAGATTCAGGTTGAGGAGGATATTGTATCATGACATATGAAATTGATTATCGTACACTTGTTGGAAAAATGACACTTGAGGAAAAAGCATCCCTTATGTCAGGAGAAAATTTTTGGTATTCACAGAGTTTGCCACAATATGGCATCCCAGCGATTATGCTCACAGATGGTCCCCATGGGCTGCGTAAGCAAATTGGTGATGCTGATCACTTAGGGATTAATGGAAGTATTCCAGCAACATGTTTCCCTACTGCAGCGACTATCGCAAATAGCTGGGATGTTGATCTTATTCGTGAAATGGGAGTAGCGCTTGGTACAGAAGCAGCAGCCGAATCTATTAGTGTCGTTTTAGGACCTGGTATGAATATCAAACGGGATCCATTATCAGGGCGTAACTTCGAATATTTTTCAGAGGATCCTTACCTATCTGGTAAACTCTCATCTGCACTGATTCGAGGTATGCAAGAGAAAGGGATTGCGGCGTGTGCGAAACACTTTGCTGTTAACTCTCAAGAGTACTTACGAATGACGATTGATGAAATTGTTGATAAACGTGCATTGCATGAACTTTACCTTGAATCTTTTAGAATGGCTGTCCAAGAGGGAAAGGTAATTTCGATGATGACCTCTTATAATAAAGTCAATGGCACATATACCAATGAGAATGATTATCTTTTAGATACAGTCCTCAAAAAAACATGGGGCTTTGATGGCTTAATTGTCACAGACTGGGGCGGCAATAATGACCGTGTTGCTGGTTTAAAGGCTGGTAACCAACTTGAAATGCCTTCAACTCTTGGTGTTACCGATTTAGAAATCGTAAACGCTGTCCGTTCTGGAGACCTTGAAGAATCGATACTTGACACCCGTGTTTTAGAGTTCTTAAAAGTTGTTGATAAAATTAAGCCATTACCTGCTGAGGCTGCCGATATGGAAGCACATCATGAAAAAGCTGTCGATATTGCAAGTCAGTCGATGGTTCTACTAAAAAACAAAGACAATTGTTTACCTTTAAATTCTAAAACTAAAGTCGCGGTGATCGGCGATTTTGCAGAAACACCTCGTTATCAAGGGGCTGGTAGTTCATCAATCAATGCTTACAAGCTTGATAATCTTTTAAATGCCTTAGATGAAACAGATATTGAGGTCGTGGCTTATGCAAAAGGCTTCGAGCGTTACGGTAATACCAAAAAAGCTGTCTATGATGAAGCTTTACAAGCTGCTGGTCAAGCAGATACGCTCTTAGTCTTCCTAGGTTTAGACGAAAGCTATGAGTCAGAAGGGGTAGATCGTAGTCACCTCAATTTACCACAAGACCAAATTACACTCATCAATCAGTTAACCAAACTCAATAAAAAAATAATCGTATTGCTTGCTGGTGGAGCTGTCATGAGTTTACCATTCATCAATGAAATTGATGCTTGTATCCATACCTATCTTGCTGGACAAGGTGGTGGTAAAGCCCTTGCGAAAATCTTAACGGGTGAAGTGAACCCTTCTGGAAAACTATCCGAGACTTACCCGTTATCATACGAAGAGGTCTCATCGGCTGGTTACTTTCCTGGTAAAGAAGCAATATCAGAACATCGTGAAAGTATTTTTATAGGGTATCGTTATTTTGATACGAAAAAAATACCCGTTCAATTTGAATTTGGTTTCGGTTTATCGTATACAAGCTTCACCTACAATCATGTTATGTTTGAAGATAATCATATAACTTTAGAAGTTACCAATACGGGAGCTGTAGGTGGGAGTGACGTCGTACAAGTCTATGTACATAAAAAAGACTCACCATTAATGCGAGCAGATCAAGAATTGAAAGGCTTTGCGAAAGTTCCTTTGCAAGCGCATGAAAAAAAACGTGTCACCATTGAGCTTTCTGACCACGCCTTCCATTTTTACAATGTAGAAACAGAAAGCTGGGCCATTGAAGAGGGGGCTTATGAAATTCGTGTAGGCAGCAGTTCTCGCACCATTCATCAAGTCATAGAAGTGACTAAAAATGGGATTCAAGCACCTGTAACAATGTGCAATATTCCTAAAAGCTATAAAGAACTCGATATCCATAATATCTCAGACAGTGATTTTGAAGCTTTAGTCGGCTATAAATTACCAGATTCAAATTGGGATCGTAAAGCTCCAGTCAATTTGAATACAAGTATCGTAGAGACAGCCACTAAGGGAGTTGTCGGTAAGTTTGTTAATTGGATAATTCTTCGCATGTATAAGAATAAAATGAAAAAAGGAGAGCCTCATGCGGCGAATGCCATTCTATTGGTACAAAGCATGCCTTTCCGTACATTATCCCGTATGACAGGTGGATCGATTAATGAAGAAATGTTAGCTGGCATGATGATGGCGGTGGATGGTCATTTCTTCAAAGGTACAACAAAAGTTATCAAAAATATACCATCGAAAAAATCAAAGTAAACTTATCTGATTGAGTCTATCGTTCTTAATTTGCTAAGTCATGACACCTCATAAATAAAAAATAGCATTGTTAGATATCAGCTTCGATGATAACTAACAATGCCTGGTTTTTTAGGGGTGTACGCCAAATAATGTGGAGTACAGAGATTGATCCTCAGGTCAACGACCAACACTTAACTCAGATCGATATTCTGCAAATAAGACCCTAAAAATGACCAATCGTGTTCAATAGTAGACTCAAGCTTTTGATTATAAAAAACAGCTGCAGGATGATAGATTGGAAACAGTGTGTAGGTATCACTCGTTGCAGTAAGCTGATTTGTCTCACTTGAGTAAGTCAGAATTGGTAAATGGAGCAATCGTCCATGATAGGTTGAAATCTTAAAATTATTCCCTAAAAGACGTTGCAGACCAATATTGCCCATTGGTACAAGGATTTTAGGCTGGATCGTTTGGATTTCGTAATCTAATAATGGTGCATAAGCCAATACTTCAGCTTTATTAGGTGTTCGATTAGGGTATTTTGTTTCGACGAGACCAGTTTTTTTATTGCGTTGCTGTTTGATACGGAAAGGTCTGCTTCTAACGGCGCTAGTAATGTAGAGATCTTCTCGGTTTAATCCCGCTTGTGCTAACCAACCATCTAGTTTTTTTCCTGATCTACCGCTAAAAGGAATGCTCGTTTTTATTTCAGTTTCCCCAGGAGCTTCTCCGATTAACATCAATACTGCATTCTTAGGACCTTTTCCAGAAAGGAACCCTTCTAGATGATGACCCTGCATTTTTTGTTCAACAGTTTCAACTAATTTTTTAGGATAGTTCATGATGGATGTCTTCTTTCTAAAAAAACGTACTGATTTATTCAATCAGCACGTTTTTTTCTTTTTAAGCCCAATCACCATTACGGAAAATCGGAACACGTGTGCCGTCTTCTCTAATGCCGTCAATATCCATTTGGTCCGATCCAACCATGAAATCAACATGTGTATGACTACGGTTTAGACCAGCTTCTTTTAATTCTTCTTCACTCATCTCAGTTCCGCCTTGTAGATTAAAAGCATACGCTGAGCCGAAAGCTAAGTGATTTGAAGCATTTTCATCAAATAAAGTATTGTAGAAAATGATGCCAGATTGAGAAATCGGTGATGGATCTGGCACTAAAGCAACTTCGCCTAAATGACGTGCGCCTTCGTCTGTTTCAAGTAACTTCGCTAATACTTCTTCACCTTGTTCGGCAGAAAAATCAATGACTTTACCGTCTTTAAAGGTAAATTTCATACCAGAAATAGTTGTACCAGCATAACTTAAGTTAGCCAATGCTTTTCCAGAAGCTGATTGAAACGTCGCAACACGATTTGCATCTACACCTGATAATGCATCAGGATTAGCAGATACTACGCTGATTCGGCTGGCACCTTTAGCGATCCAGTCATCGGTTTGATCTATTTTATGTTGAGGAATATTCTCTAAATATTTTTCATCAGCATGCAGTAAAAACTCACGTTGCACGATATCGTCATTCCATTGAACGATCACCTCGCCTGCCCCTAATTTATAAGCTTCTTCTGTAATCAATCGTGCCAAAGGTGCTTGATCCACACTGATTTGTAACACAACGCTTTGTCCTTTTTGAACGTTAACGCCAGTTTCAGCGATCAGTCGTGCATACTTTTTTAATGTCCCGTCAAAATTTGGTAATGTCATAGAATAACCTCCTGATTTTTAATCTTATAATCTTCCATATCATAACACGTAAAGAGTACCAACTCAATCAATCAAGCAGGAACACGTTCTTATTTAATCCAAGAAAAAAACGCTTGAAAGTCCCGTCTAATCAAATAAATAAAAAAATATAAAACGAAGGACTAGTATTTTGCAGAATAAACAAATCGTGTTACAATAACTGTAGTATTTATATGGAAGCGTTGTAAAGGATAGGTAGAGGGGATTGAAAGATTATGGCAAGAAAAAAAACAATTACTAAAGATCAGATTTTAAATGCTGCATACGAAGTAGTGGCCACAGAAGGCTTTTCGAAATTCACCGCACGAAACATTGCAACCAAAATGAAATGCTCAACACAACCTATTTATTTAGAATTCAAGAATATGGATGATTTAAAAGAAGAATTATTTGAAAAGATCCATCAATATTTAGCTAAAGAAGTATTTCCTGTGACGCATACAGGTAATACGATTGTGGATCTCGCTTTAAATTACATTCACTTTGCTAAAAACGAAAGTAAATTATACCGTGCGTTATACTTAGAAGAATACGGTGGCGGAAAAAGAATGCAAGAATTTTCGTACAGTTATTTTTCAAATGCAGTCAAACAAGACCCTGATTATAAGAAATTAAAAGATACTGAAATCAATTCTCTTCATATGGGAACTTGGATCGTTGCAACAGGGATTGCAGCATTGATGACTTCCGGCATTATTCGTCCAACGGACCAACAAATCGAACGCTTGATGAAAGAAGCGATCGATCAAATATTAGAGCGGAATGAACCAATTGATATTGATAGCTAAACTGACTAGAAGAAGAGGCTGTAACAACACTCATTGAGTATTGTTACAGCCTCTAGTTATTCAAGTGTCTACTTTACAGCTTCTGCTAATTTTTTAGCAAAGGCTTCTAGGTTTTGAATATCTTCTTCTTCCGCAGCAAGATCGACTTTTACACTATCTGCTCCTTTTGTTGCACCGATTTTTGTAAAAACAGCATCAAAGTCATCCACTGACTTACAAAATTCATCATAGAACGTATCCCCAGAACCACAGACGCCATACGTTTTGCCTGATAGATCGATCTCTTGTAATTCCTCATAGAAATCTACAATTTCGTCAGGTAATTCACCGTCACCATATGTATAGGTTGCAATAACACAGATGTCAGCATCTTCAAAATCTTCTGGATCAACTTGTGTACATTCGTTGATTTCAACTTCAATATCTAAATTTTCTAAAGCTTCAGCAACGATATCTGCGATTTCTTCTGTATTTCCAGTCATGCTTGCATAAACGATTTTAGCTAAGGTCATTAGATTTCCTCCTTCAAATTGTACAATCTTGATTATATCAGAAGAATGAAGGTCATGTAAAACACAAAAATAAGATTAGAAGAGAAGTACAGCTTCTCTTTTTATTGCTTTTGTATCAGTGTTTTTTGCGGAAATGAGCGTGAAAAAGGCATGGAATGTATTTTTAACAACTACTTTTCAGTGAAATTTTCATAAATTATGATAAAATACTCTTATATAAAGATTATCTAGCTCCTTAGGCTAGTTACTATGCACTGCTCTGATCTCATTGTTGTACAGCATGAAGAACAAGGTGATTCAATGCTGCACAATACAAGGTGTCTAAAGATACGTTGCTTCTTTTACTCTTTAAGAGCTAAAGCTCTAAAGAGTGAAGGGTTATGAAGAAAGATAAAATATGTTCGTGGCAAAAAGTGTCACAAACATATTGCCTATTTTTCTATGAGAGTGAACGAGCCCACTGCGCTTTACATGATCTAGCTTTAAGGCTGATCAAGCTATTTTAGCTTTTAAATTTTTAGGAGGACGATATTAAATGATTACATTAAAATCACCAAGAGAAATTGAAATGATGGATGAATCTGGAGAATTATTGGCAGATGTGCATCGTCATTTACGTACGTTTATCAAACCAGGTGTTACAAGCTGGGATATTGAAGTATTTGTGAGAGACTTTATTGAAAGCCATGGTGGAATAGCCGCACAGATTGGTTTTGAAGACTATAAATATGCAACTTGCTGCAGTATCAATGATGAAATCTGTCATGGCTTTCCTCGTAAAAAGCCGTTAAAAGACGGCGATTTGATCAAAGTTGACATGTGTATTGATTTAAAAGGCGCAGTATCAGATTCTTGTTGGGCTTATGTGGTAGGCAAATCAACGCCAGAATTAGATCATTTAATGGAAGTGACAAGAAAAGCCTTGTACCTAGGAATCGAACAAGCGCAAGTAGGCAATCGCATTGGGGATATCGGGCATGCGATTCAAACGTATGTTGAAAGTGAAAATTTATCTGTTGTAAGAGATTTTGTAGGTCATGGAATTGGACCAACGATTCATGAAAGCCCAGTTATTCCTCACTATGGTGAAGCTGGTAAAGGGTTGCGTTTAAAAGAAGGAATGGTCATTACCATCGAACCGATGGTCAACACGGGAACTTGGCGTATGAAGATGGACCCAAATGGCTGGACAGCTTACACTTTAGATGGCGGCCTCAGTTGTCAATTTGAACACACTTTGGCGATCACTAAAGAAGGTCCAAAAATTTTGACTTCTCAAGGTGAAGAATTGACATATTAATCCAAGAGTAAAGTTTATAGTTTTAGAAGGAAGCAATGTGGTATTTGGCTGCTTGTACTGACTAAACGATCAGAGTCAAAGACTGCTATTAATTAAAGTTAGAGGAGAATCTTATGAAACTGATGGACAAAGTAAAAAGCAATGAAAAATTAATGCGTTTCATTGAAACGACCCAACATCGAATGATAGATTCAGAGATTGGAAATACGTCAGTCGTTGTGGCTTACTATTTACTTTTGTCCTTATTTCCTCTACTGATTGCGGTAGGGAATATCCTGCCGTACTTACATATTGACCCAAATGATGTGCTACCTTATATTGCTGAGGCAATTCCCAAGGCGATTTTTAACGACTTAAAACCGGCGATCCAGTCATTGCTGACACAGCGCTCTGGCAGCTTACTTTCGATTTCTGCGCTAGCTGCTTTATGGAGTGCTAGCCAAAGTATCAATGCTTTGCAAACGGCGATGAATAAAGCTTTTGGTGTTGAGCAACGTAAAAATTTTATTATTGTCCGACTGATGTCACTGTTTGTAATTCTTTTATTTTTAACAGCCATCGTAGGTGTGGTCGGTGTTTTAGGTTTGGGTAAAACGATTTTAGATTTGCTGCAGCCCGTTCTCCATTTTTCAACGGACTTTATTGATACCTTTCAAGCCTTGAAATGGCCGATCACTACATTGGTACTGCTAGTGATCATGTGTTTGATTTATCGGGTTGTTCCAAATGCAAAACTGACCTTTCGTTCAATTATTCCAGGTGCCATCTTTGCGACCATAGGCTGGATGTTATTGTCACAGGTCTTTGGGCTTTATATCAAGTACTTCAGCTCAAAGATTGCCAGCTATCAAATTATAGGAAGTTTTATTGTGCTAATGCTGTGGCTTAATTTTGCCGCAACAATCATTATTTTAGGTGGTATCATCAATGCTGTTGTTAAAGAATACATCTCAAATGAAAAAATTCAGCATCGTTACGGATTGCTCAATAGGCTAATAGATAAAATAAAAGAAAAATTAAAGAAATAAAGCGAATACTTATAATTCAATAAACGAGTGGAGCTTGTGCGGCGTTCCCTTAGTGGAAACACCTGTTCCAACTTGTAAATATGGAATGATTCGGTATAATATACGATGTACATTAAGAAAGTAGGTTCATCATGTCGATGTTTATTTATGAAATTTTTATCCGTCTATTTTTGACGTTTATTTTATCGCTGATCGTAACGCCAATTATTAAATTATTGGCCTTTAGAATAGGAGCCTATGATGCACCGGGCGAAAGAAGAGTAAATACGAAAAATATGCCTACAGCTGGTGGATTGGGGATTTATTTTGTCTTTTCGTTCTCTTGTTTAGTCATATTTCAGTCAATCATCCCAATCGATTATATTTGGCCAATTATTTTAGCGGCAGGAATCGTAGTTGCAACTGGCTTGATTGATGATATTTATGAACTGTCACCAAAGAAAAAAACACTTGGGATTTTGCTTGGGGCGTTAGTTATTTATTTTGTAGCTGGTATTAGAATCGATATTGTCACATTACCGTTTTTTGGTCATATTGATTTACGTTGGCTTAGTTTGCCTTTAACGTTATTCTGGATATTTGCTATTACGAATGCCATTAATTTGATTGATGGTTTGGATGGACTTGCTTCAGGTGTTTCCATTATCAGTTTAGCAACAATCGGTGTGATTGGTTATTTTTTTCTTCATGCCAAAACGGTTTTTATTCCTATTGTGATTTTTGTCTTAGTTGCAAGTATCGCAGGATTTTTTCCATATAATTTTTATCCAGCTAAGATTTTTTTAGGAGATACCGGCGCTTTATTTCTAGGGTTTATGATTGCGGTGATGTCGTTGCAAGGGTTGAAAAATGCTACCTTTATTACAGTGATCACGCCGATGATTATTTTAGGTGTGCCAATTACAGATACTGTCTATGCGATCATTCGACGCTTGATGAACAAACGTCCGATTTCATCAGCCGATAAGATGCATTTGCATCATCGCTTGTTGTCGCTTGGATTTACGCACAAAGGTGCAGTGATGACGATTTATGGGCTGGCATTGGTGTTTTCATTTGTTGCATTGTTGTTTAGCTATGCAAGCAACGTTGCGTCGATTCTACTGATTGTTTTTAGTGCAATCGGGCTAGAGTTATTTATTGAAATGATCGGATTGGTTGGAGAGAACCATCAGCCTTTGATGTACATCTTACGTATGTTTGGTAACCGTGAGTTTCGCCATCAACAATTGGAAAAACGACTAGGTAAACATTCTAAAAAAAAGTAAATAATCAATGAGAATCTTTGCTGGAATTTTAAGCTGTGTTATAATTCATTGATTGAGTAAAATGAGAGAGCGGGACAAAACTCAGTTAGTTTTGCTCCGCTTTCCTAGAATTCATGGGAATCAGCTTTTAAATCATAGTTAATGATTTTTTACATAATGAACTATTTATGGAAAAGCAGAGCCAATAATATTACTCAATTGAAGCAGTTACGGTTCTACTTTGAGCGAGGATAAGTTAGTTTAGAGAAGTGCTAGCTTGATTTTTCTTATTTTAATGAGGTGCAAAAATATGAATGATAGAATAACGATTTCCATTGTTACTCACAATAGCCGTCATATTTTTGATGTGCTTGATAATTTAAAAACTGAATTAGGTCTGGCATCAAATTATGAGATACATATATTTGACAATGCTTCACAGACAAATTATATAGAACAACTTGAAAGCTATGGCTCATTTATCACCTTGCATACTTCTGCTGAAAACAAAGGCTTTGGTTATGGACACAATCAAGTGCTGACAAAGGTCTCTACACGTTATGCTGTCATTTTTAATCCTGATGTTTTGATTACAAAAGAAGCACTAGATAACGTGGTTCAGCGAATGAGAGAAGATGGGCAGTTGGCAGCAGTTTGTCCCAAAGTGTTGAATTCAGATGGAACGACACAATATTTAGTACGCCAAAAACTGGACGTATTTGATTACATGTTGCGTTTTGTCCCTTTTCAAGCTATCAAAAAGCTGTTTGATAAGCGCTTGAGTTATTATGAGTGTCGAGACTTGCCAGATAACCAAACATCCTATATCAAAATGGGCTCAGGTTGTTTTATGGTAATTGATATCGACAAATTCAACCAAATTGGCGGCTTTGATGAACGCTTTTTCATGTATTTTGAAGATAATGACTTGTGCTTAAGATTTGGGAAAGCGGGCTACAAGATTTTATATACCCCTTTTGAAACAGTGATTCATTTGTATGAAAAAGGTGCACATAAAAGCAAGAAACTATTTAAAATATTTTTACAATCAATGATTAAATTTTTTAATAAATGGGGCTGGAGGTTTTTCTAGTGGAGAATAAGTTGATTATCACGATTGTCATGTATCAAACTGAATTCTCGCAAACCCCTAGTTATGATTATCTAAAAAGAATAATGACAGGTAAGAAGTCTGCCTACTTGCTTGTTTATGATAACAGTAAAAAAGCTCAGGAGGATGAGTTGTTTTGTCGAGAGAATGTTCGTTATATTCATGATGAAACGAATCCAGGACTGGCTGAAGCTTACAACGCTGGAAGTCAATATTTACAAGAACTGCAGGGGGATTTACTGCTATTGCTGGATCAAGATACACTGATTGATGAAGCGTATCTTGAGACATTGTTAGGATTAGAACTTGTCGAAGAAATCGGTGCGTATGTTCCGATTATTAGTTCTCATGGACGACAAATTTCTCCAGTATTCTCAGATCGATATGTTGGAGGGAAATCAGAGCTGCCGGAATCAGGCGTCTATTCACAAAGAATCATGAGCATTAATTCTGGAACTGCGATTCCTCAAAAGACGATCCAAAGTATTGGTCAATTTAGTCTTGATTTTCCCTTGGATTTTTTGGATCATTGGTTGTTTTGGCGTATCCATCAGCTTGGTAAAAAAGTCTATGTGTTGGATCATCACTTGGCTCATGATCTTTCGGTTTTAGATTATCGAACGATAGATAGTAAAAGATATGATTCGATCATTCAGGGAGAAACATTGTTTTATCAAAAATACGATCAGGATAAGTTTTATACTCACAGAAGACATCTACTGCTAAGAACACTTAAACAATTTTTACGTGTCAAGAACCGAAAAATTTGGCGCCGGACGTTTTTAGAGTACCGATCACTACTAATGAAAGGAAAATAAATGATTTCAGTTTGTCTTGCTACTTATAATGGAGAAAAGTATTTAGAAGAACAGCTTGCGAGTATTTTACCTCAGCTGGGGTCTGATGATGAGTTGATTATATCGGATGATGGGTCGACAGACGAGACTTTAGCTATTATTGAAAGGTATGCGGATCAAGATCAGCGGATAAAATTTTTTACAGGACCAGGTCAAGGTGTAATCGCTAATTTTGCATTTGCGATCAACCAAAGTCAGGAAGAATATATTTTTTTAGCAGATCAAGATGATGTCTGGCTTCCTGAAAAAGTTCAAACTACTTTGGATTATTTTCAAACGCATCCGGAAATCGAGCTAGTGATTAGCGATCTAGTGATTGTCAATGAGCAGCTAGAGGTGATAGAGCCTTCTTATTTTGACTATCGAAATGTAAAACTCGGTTTTTTTCATAACATCGTCAAAAACAAATATATCGGCGCTGGCATGGCTTTTCGTAGTAGCCTAAAAATACGGATATTGCCGATTCCGTCAAAAGTTCCGATGCACGATATGTGGATCGGGTTGATCGCAGCATATAGAAACAAAAGTGCGTTGATAACACAGCCGCTCACGCTATACCGTAGACATGACAACAATGCGAGCGAAATCAATACAAAAGCTAGTTTTTTTCAACAGTTGAAATGGCGTTGTGCAATTAGCTATGTACTTTTCAAAAGAATATTTTTTCATGCGTGAGAAACAGCTACTTTACAGTTTTGTAAAATATTCTTAAAATGAATGACAATCATTGCTAATAATGCAATAATAACCTTTAGTGATGTTAGTAAATAATAAAAATAAATTAGTATAAGGAGTTTTTTCATGAAAGGGATTATCTTAGCTGGAGGAAGTGGAACCAGACTATATCCGTTAACGAAAGCCACATCAAAACAATTAATGCCTATCTACGACAAACCAATGATTTATTATCCAATGTCTACGTTGATGTTGGCGGGGATCAAAGAAATTTTGATTATTTCTACACCCGATGATACGCCGCGCTTTGAAAATTTGTTTGGCGATGGAAAAGATCTAGGTATTCATATTGAATATGCAGTTCAAGAAAGTCCGGATGGCCTTGCACAAGCCTTTATCATAGGAGAAAAATTTATCGGTGATGATAGCGTTTGTCTTGTTTTAGGTGATAATATTTATTATGGCGGCGGTCTCTCTAACATGTTACAGCGAGCAGCTGCAAAAGAAAACGGAGCAACTGTTTTCGGCTATCATGTAAATGATCCAGAGCGTTTTGGGGTAGTTGAGTTCGACGACCAAATGCGTGCTCTTTCAATTGAAGAAAAACCTGAACAACCGAAATCAAATTATGCTGTTACTGGTCTATATTTTTATGATAACGATGTAATTGAGATTGCTAAAAACATCAAACCATCTGATCGTGGTGAACTAGAGATCACAGATGTAAATAAAGTCTACTTAGAAAAAAATAAATTATCTGTTGAATTGATGGGACGCGGCTATGCGTGGTTAGATACTGGAACACACGAATCGCTTTTAGAAGCGTCAACATTTATTGAAACAATCGAGAAACGTCAAAACTTAAAAGTAGCTTGTTTAGAAGAAATTGCGTATCGAATGAGTTATATCACAAAAGAGCAATTGATTGAACTTGCGCAACCATTGAAGAAAAATGGGTATGGACAATATTTATTAAGATTGGCAGAAACAGACTAGGGGCGAATAGAATGAAAGTTATTGACACAAAATTGCAAGATGTAAAAATCATTGAAATGGACGTATTTGGCGATCACCGCGGCTTTTTTACTGAAAGCTATTCTAAAGAAAAATTTGCTGAACAAGGATTGGATTTTGACTTTGTACAAGATAATCATTCTCTTTCAAGTGAAGCGGGTGTATTGCGTGGCTTGCATTTTCAAAAAGGCGAAGCAGCTCAAACAAAACTGATCCGCGTTGTAACTGGTGCAGTATTAGATGTGATTGTTGATATCCGTAAAGGCAGTCCAACTTATGGTCAATGGGAAGGTTATATTTTGTCCGAACATAACCATCGTCAATTATTGGTACCTAAAGGCTATGCGCATGGTTTTGTAACGTTGACACCAAATGTTAATTTTATGTATAAGTGTGATAATTATTATAATGCACCTGCAGATGGCGGGATTGCTTTTGATGATTCAGATTTAGCGATTGAGTGGCCGATTGATATTAAAAAAGCCATTACGTCTGAAAAAGATAAAAAGCACCCAACATTAAAAGAATTTGAATCTGAGAATTCTTTTGTTTATGGTGAAATCTAAAAAAATTTAGGAGCGATCTTGAAGATGAAAAACATCATTGTTACTGGTGGAGCTGGCTTCATCGGATCAAACTTTGTTCATTATGTAGTGAACAATCATCCAGAAGTCCATGTCACTGTATTAGATAAATTAACGTATGCAGGGAATAAAAAAAATCTTGAAGGACTACCAACAGACCGTGTTGAATTAGTTGTCGGTGATATCGCAGACGCTGAATTAGTCGATCGTTTAGTTCAACAGACGGATGCAGTTGTTCATTATGCGGCAGAATCTCATAACGATAATTCGTTGAATGATCCATTTCCGTTTGTCCAAACAAATATTATCGGCACATACACTTTAATTGAAGCTTGTCGTAAACATGATGTGCGTTACCATCATGTTTCGACTGATGAAGTCTATGGTGATTTACCATTGCGCGAGGATTTACCAGGACATGGTGAAGGTGAAGGGGAAAAATTCACTGCTGAAACACCGTATAACCCATCTAGTCCTTACTCGTCAACAAAAGCAGGTTCAGACTTATTAGTAAAAGCTTGGGGACGTTCATTTGGCCTAAAAGCAACGATTTCTAATTGTTCTAATAATTATGGTCCATATCAACATATTGAAAAATTCATTCCGCGCCAAATTACCAACGTATTAAGCGGAATTACGCCTAAATTATATGGTGCAGGTAAAAATGTTAGAGACTGGATTCACACAAATGATCACTCATCAGCTGTTTGGACGATCCTAACTAAAGGGGAACTCGGTGAAACTTATTTAATCGGGGCAGACGGGGAAGAAGATAATAAAGCCGTAATGGAATTGATTTTAGAATTGATGGGTCAACCAAAAGATGCATACGAACACGTAAATGATCGTCCTGGTCACGATCTACGTTATGCAATCGATTCTTCAAAATTGAGAGAAGAATTAGGTTGGACGCCGGAATTTACTAATTTCCGTGATGGCTTAGCAGATACGATTAAATGGTACACTGAAAACTCAGGTTGGTGGGAAGCAGATAAAGCCGCTGTAGAAGCCAATTATGCGAAAAACGGTCAATAAATAGATATCATAATTTAGGGTATCTTACAGCAGATTTTAACTGAGTACGATTAAAATAGCGAATTATTGAGCGTGGAACAAAACTAAACATTGGTTTTGCTCCACGCTCAAAATACGAATCGGCAGCAAAGAAAAGAAGCATAGTGAATATTGTCTTAGCTTCTTTGTCTTGAAGGAGGAAAAAAGAATGATACTTTTAACTGGCGGTAATGGACAACTAGGCTCAGAGTTACGTCATTTGTTAGACGAGCAAGGAGCGGAATACGTTTCCACAGATTCAAAAGAATTAGATATTACAGATGCAGAGAAAACAATGGCTTATATCACGAAATTGAATCCTGATGTGATTTATCATTGCGCCGCGTATACAGCTGTGGATAAAGCAGAAGACGAAGGTAAAGAATTAGATGAGAAGATCAATGTGGATGGCACACGTAATGTAGCTGTTGCGGCTAAAGCGGTAGATGCAACCCTAGTTTATATTAGTACAGATTATGTATTTGACGGAACTAAAAAAAATGAAATGTATAAGACTGATGATCAAACAAATCCTCAAAACGAATACGGGCGAACCAAATTATTGGGTGAACAAATTGTTCAGGAAGTCATGGAAAAATATTACATCATCCGTACTTCATGGGTGTTTGGGCAATATGGGCATAACTTTGTTTTCACCATGCAAAAATTAGCAGAAACTCGTGATCAATTGACAGTTGTTGATGATCAGTTTGGTCGTCCGACTTGGACTAGAACATTGGCTGAGTTCATGGTTTTTGTTATAAAAGAAAAGGTTCCTTATGGTATCTATCATCTATCAAATGATAATAGTTGTAATTGGTATGAATTTGCCAAAGAGATCTTAAAAAATACAGAGGTAGAAGTTTTACCAGTCGATTCAAGTAAGTTTCCACAAAAAGCGACTCGCCCTAAATATTCTGTGATGGACCTTAGTAAGACGAAAGAGCTAGGCTTTGAAATTCCGACTTGGGAGAAAGCGTTGGAAGAGATGTTGAGTAGTATTAAAAAATAGGAGGAACGTAATTTTGGTTGGGGGAGAAAAATATCTAGGGTGGTTCAAGGTAGTATTTAAACAAAGATGGAAGTATTTGCTAGCGCTGTTAATAATCTTTACAGTATTTACGCTGTATTTTTTTCAATTTTCTGCTATTCCTAAAAAAATAATTTTATTGACAGGGGTGCTTAGTGGGCTAGGTATTTTATTGATTGGGAAAAACCTAGCAAAAAGTACATTTTGGATTATTCTACTGATGGGAACATTGTTCACGTTCATCACACCAGTGTTAGACACTCCGGATGAACATGCGCATTTTTCACGAGCAGTGTACTTATCTGAAGGGCACTTTGGCATGAGTGATAAGGCCGACGAACTTAAAATTTCTAAGGATTTTAAAGTAGTGCTAGATCGTGTCCATCATAATTATTACAACGATTTAAAACAGCAGCGTCACACAAAGAAACAAAATGAAGAACCAATTATTTCGCTAACGGCAACCTACTCATTTATTAGCTACGTACCACAAGCTATTGGCTGGTCAATAGGTAAGCTACTGAACCTTAATCTATATTGGAGTTTTTATTTAGGTCGCTTGGTCAATTTGATTGCTTACGCGATTTTGTCTTATTTCGCTATAAAAAATGTAAAAAAATTCAAGGTTCCAATGGCTGTCGTTACAACGTTACCAATGGTGGTATATCTGGCTGCATCTTATAACCAAGATGGGGTTTCGTACGGATTAGTATTCTTAGCATTGTCTTTATTTATTAATTTTATTACAAATGAAGCAAAAATAGAAGCGAAGGAAATAGGGGTGTTTTTACTGCTATGTGGTATTTTAGCCACCTGTAAATTACCTTATGTCATGTTAGCTGGGATATTGATTTTTATTAAACCAAGTCAATATAAAAATAGAAAAACATATCTGTTCGCTTGGGGTGCTGTGATTTTAGCAGCAATCATTGCCTTACTTTGGTATTATTATTATACGACATTTACACCAGCAAATAGAGTGTCAGAAAAAGATCCAACTGAACAATTGAAATTTATGGTACACAATGTTCCAACAGCAATTAAGTTGATGTTTTCTGGAATAGTAGATTCAATTAGTAAGTATCACGAGTTGTTTACTTTTGGCTGGTTTTCTTATGGATCTCCACATATTTGGTTTATGTATTTAGTTTATATGGGCGGGTTGTTTGTCTTTTATCCATTAGAGATAAAAGCAAAGTATTATTTGAATACATTAGGATCTGCAGTCGTTATGTTAGGAATCATTTTTGCGATTAATTTAAGTCAGTATTTGACTTGGACACCAGTCGGGTTAGGAACTGTAGAAGGTGTACAAGGAAGATATTATATAGGATTGCTTGTTTTGTTACCGATCTTTGTGAATAGTTCAAAACTTTTTTATCCTCAAACAGAATTAAGCGAACAAAGAGAGTTAATGAAAAAGTTAGAATATGCGCAAAATATTTGGGTTTTATCTATAGCAACGTATTTCTTAATGACAATGATATTACTCACTTTAGGAAATTATTATAGAGGCTAAATATAAAGGAGTAAGATGAATTGAAAATATTATTGATTATACCTGCATACAATGAAGAAGAAAATATTTTAAATACAATAATGTCTATTGAACATTTTAAAAAAGAGAATAGTCATAACTATCCTTATATCATTGATTATGTTGTAATCAATGATGGCTCAACGGATAGAACACAAGCTATTTTAGATGAAAATGAAATCAACTCGGTTCAATTGGTTATGAACTTGGGGATCGGTGGAGCTGTCCAAACAGGGTATCGATATGCGGAAGAAAATGATTACGATATTGCTGTGCAGTTCGATGGGGATGGGCAGCATGATATCAACAGTTTAGATTTTGTCGTACAGCCGATAATAAAAAAAGAAACTGATTTCGTCATTGGTTCTAGGTTTTTACCAAATGAAAAAGCTGATTTTCAAACAACATTCATGCGTCGTGTTGGCATCAAAATCCTTTCCTTTTTGATTTATTTATCATCTGGGAAAAAGATTTACGATGTGACTTCGGGATATCGTGCCTGTAATAAAGACATCATCGCTTATTTTTCAAAAACATATCCGACGAGTTATCCTGAACCTGAATCAACTGTTCACTTGCTTAAAAAGAAATTCAGCATTAAAGAAGTTGCTGTTAATATGATGGAAAGATCGGGTGGACAATCATCGATTCGTTCATTTACTTCGGTCAAGTATATGGTTGAGGTAAGTATTGCAATTATTGTTTCAGGTTTTATGCGGGAGGGAGACTAATGAGTTCGATTTTAAGAATTGAAATGCTGATCTTTTCGCTACTTTTTTTTGTTTATATTATTCGCTCGATCAATAAGAATATTTTCTTGCTAAAAAATGCCATTAGATGGTTGTTTATATCTGCTGGGTTAGTACTCTTTGCTATTTTTCCTAAGCTAGCAGAGTGGTTAGGTGAACATCTGGGGTTTGAAACAACCTCAAATTTCTTATTGATTGCAGCAATCTTTGTCTTGCTGTTTATTGAAATCAAAAATTCTGCCTTGTTGTCAAAGCAGCAAACGCAAATAAAACTGTTAATCCAAGAACTTTCACTATTGAAAGATAAAAAGGAGAAAAAATAATGTTCTTATTCTTAGTATATGTCGTTTTATCAACTTCAGGCTTGATTTTGGTAAAGTTAGGTTCCCAAGCAAACTCAATTCAGATCACAAATGCTATTTTTTCCTTTTCGATGTCTTTTACAACAATCATCGGTTTTTTATGCTACATGTTTAGTTTTGTTTTATGGATGGTGATTATTAGTAAGTCAGAAGTATCTTATATTGTTCCAATGGGTGTGGCCTTTACGAATATAGCTGTATTAATAGGCTCTAAACTTATTTTACAAGAACAAGTTTCCCTTGGAACTGTGATCGGCACGGGCGTCATTATTCTGGGGATTGTTATTATCCAGTTGGCTAAATAAAAGCCACTAAAATCAACCTTTACTCTCTAAATCTTAAGAAAATACTTACATAACTTGAAAAAAATGCGTATATTCTTTAAAATGGTAATGTTATGCAGCTTATTTTAAGTAGCAATTTAAAAGCGATGGTAATAAGAAAGGAAACGAATCAATGATACGATCTACGCTATCTATTTTTAAAGACATTTTTAAAAATAGAAAACTGTTATTACAGTTTTCATTTAATGATTTTAAATCAAAATATGCAGGTTCTGCGCTAGGAATTGTGTGGGCATTTATCACGCCTCTGGTGACAGTACTAACTTACTGGTTTGTTTTTTCACAAATTCGTGAACGAGGTGCTAATGAGCAGTATCCGTTTATCGTATCTTTAGTGACAGGTTTGATCCCTTGGTTCTTTTTCTCAGATTCATTGATGTCTGCAACAAATGTTTTTAGAGAATACAGCTACCTTGTAAAAAAAGTGGTGTTCAAGGTTCAAATTTTACCGACCTCGAAGATTTTATCGAATTTATATACCCATCTCTTTTTTATTGTGATTGGTTTTGGTATTACTTCATTAAGTGGTATTTATCCAACCTGGCAAGGGTTACAATTGATTTATTATTTGTTCTGCTTAATCATTTTCTTAACTGGTATTACTTGGTTGACAGCTTCTACACAACCGTTTTTACCAGATATCATGCAATTTATCAATGTAGCAATGCAAACGATTATGTGGACATTACCAATTTTATGGAACCCAACTGGGTGGTATGTAAAAATTTTAAAACTAAACCCACTTTATTACATCGTTCAAGGATATCGTGATTCATTCACAGGTGGAGCATGGTTCTGGGAACGTTGGCAGTATGGCTTGTATTTCTGGGGCTTTACAATTGTTCTTTTGCTAATTGGTTCAACTGTATTTAGACGTTTGAAACCTCATTTTTCAGATGTATTATAACGTATAGGAGAGTAAAAAATGTCAGAATATGCAATCGATATACAGAATATAACAAAAACATATAATATGTATAAAAAACCTTCTGATCGTTTTAAAGAAGCACTTAATCCCATGAAAAAAACGTATCATGATCTTTTCTATGCGTTAAAAGATGTCACAATGCAAATTGAAAAAGGTGAAATGATCGGATTTGTTGGAGAAAATGGTTCAGGTAAATCAACGATTCTTAAAATAATCACAGGTGTTTTAACACCAACATCTGGTTCTATGAAGATCGATGGGAAAATTTCTGCACTCTTGGAACTAGGTTCAGGCTTTAATCCTGAGTATTCTGGTTATGAAAATATTTTTCTAAATGGAATGGTTCTTGGTTTTTCTAGAGAAGAGATGGAAGAACGGGTAGAGGACGTTATCAAGTTTGCTGATATCGGTGATCACTTGTATCAACCTGTAAAAACCTATTCTAGCGGGATGTTTGTTCGTCTAGCTTTTGCTGTGGCAATCAATGTAGATCCTGATATTTTGATCGTAGATGAAGCTTTAGCAGTTGGAGATTTAGAGTTCCAGCTGAAATGTATGGAGAAATTTACCGAAATCAAAAATTCAGGTAAGACGATTCTTTTCGTCTCTCACGATGTGAACTCCGTTCGTCGTTTTTGTGACCGGACATTCTGGTTAAAAAATGGAGAAGTTGTTGAATACGGAGATACAATGGATGTCACAACAAACTATGAAAACTTCTTAAAGAAAAAATCAATCAAAACCGTTGATCGTGAAAAAACAATTCAAAATGAAGAAACCGTTCCTGATATTATAGAAGTGGATAAAGCGACGTTGCTAAATCATGCGCTGGAACCTTTAGAAATTGTCACTCAAGATGAGAAGGTCATTGTAAAATTAGAGTATACCGTTAAAAATGATTCGATCAAATCACCTGTGTGTGGTGTCGCGATTCGAACAGTCGATAATAATTATGTGTGTGGACTAAATACATTGTTGGATGGCGTTAAAATTCCTTGGAAAATGGGTAAAAATGTTTTTTATCTAGAATACGGAAAAATGTCTCTTTTAACAGGCGAATATTATTTCGATATTGCGTTTTTTGAAGAACACGCCACAGTACCTTTGGTTTATAAAACGAAATACCTGAACATGTTTATTAGCGGTCGCTATGCAGGCGAAGGCATTGTCATTTTAGATCATGAATGGAAGGATACTATTAAAGATGAAATATGATTTTGAAATGGAAGTTGACGAGAGTACTAGTGTTGGTAAAATCGTTGCCCAAATTAAAGAAAATAGTCGAGTATTAGAGTTTGGTCCAGGTAATGGTCGAATGACGAAATATTTGATGGAAGAAAAAAATTGTTATGTTGCAATCGTTGAACTTGATAAAGAGCTATATGATCATGTCAGTGAGTTTTCTAATGACGGATTTTATGGCAATATCGATGAAGAAGCTTGGACGAAGCATTTTGAAGGACAAACCTTTGATTATATTATTTTTGCGGATGTGTTAGAGCATTTAATGAACCCTAAAAATGCTCTTATGAAAGTAAAACCTTTTTTAAGTGCAGAAGGTCAAATCTTGATTACGTTCCCAAATATTGCCCATAATTCTGTTTTGATCGATCTATTCAATAATAAATTAGATTGGCGTGAAACAGGATTATTAGATGCAACGCATAAGTCTTTCTTCGTTCAGAGCGGCTTTGAAAAACTTTTCGAGGAAATTGGTTTATTTATTGCTAAAGAAGATTTTACACTTAACGAAGTTGGCTATAATGAACTTGAATCTACCTATGAAGACTTGCCAGTGGAAGTTCGTGCTGCCTTTAAAGCACGCCCATTTGGGGAAGTCTATCAGTATTTTTACGCACTTTGTGCTGAGGCTGTGGAACATCCGATCCGCACGATACCAGAAAATTCAAGCTATAGAAAGAATATTCACTTCTTATATGATTGTGGTGAGGAAGACCAAAAAGAATTTGATGTTCAACTGAATAACGTAACAGGTGAGAATAAAACATTTACGATCGACATACCTGAAAACATCAAATTATTAAAAATTTTCCCAAGCCTGACAGGGGCAGTAGTAGATCTAGTATTGACTGTTGCTGGAACGATAATACAACCAAGCGCAACAAATGCTATTTATAACAAAGAAGCACAGTATTTTTTCTCTGACAATCAAGTACCAGTCATTGAAATAGACGATAAACAGATTGCTGGAAAAACAATGACAATCACAGTTAATTACAAATACGAAGGCAATTTTTCTGATACGGTTCATGGATTGATCGATTACGTACTTGAGCAACAAACGGGAAATAATTCGTCAAAAAATACAGAATTAATGGTGAGTGAAAAACAAATGACAAAGTATAAGAAAGTATCAATCAGTAAATTTGATTCACTCGTTTCACTGAATATCGATGATATCGTTCGTCATGTTGAAGAAAAAAAGACTGTGATTCGTGGTTGGGCATATTCTAAAGAAGACAAGTTACCGATTGACTTTAAAGTATCCGCTGAAATGGCTGTTGAATATTCTGTCACCAGAGAATATCGAAGAGATGTTATCGACATGTTTGAACTAAAAGGCGATCAAGAGTATGGCTTTGTGATTGAAGTGATCGATCCGGAAGATCAGCCAATGTATACCTTGAATGTTTCGGCCGATAACGGTCGTAAATTACAATATCGCCTAGAAAAACCAAATATGGTTCAGCCAGGTAATAAAATTCAACGTGCGATGCGCTCGATGCAGACACGTGGACTTATTGGCTCCATGAAATGGTATTTCAAACGTCAAGAACAACAAGAAATACCAGTTGATCCATCAGCTATTTTAGAAGAAATCAAAACATTTAAATTCCAACCTAAAATATCTGTTGCTGTTCCTGTTTATAATGTGGAAGAAAAATGGTTAGATGCCTGTGTGTCTTCCCTTCAAAATCAGTATTATGAAAACTGGGAACTATGTTTAGCTGACGACGCTTCACCAAGTGACTATATCAAGCCTTTGCTTAAAAAGTATGCGGATGCAGATGATCGGATCAAAGTTATTTACCGTGAAGAAAATGGTCATATCTCAGAAGCTACGAATTCAGCTTTAACGATTGCAACTGGGGATTATGTTGGATTTATGGATAATGATGATGAATTAGCGCCACAAGCGTTATATGAAGTGGTCAAAGTACTAAATGAAGATCAAACGATCGATTTTATCTATACAGATGAAGATAAAGTCACCGAAAGCGGTAAACGTTTCAATGCATTTTATAAATCAAAATGGAATTCTGAGTTGATTTTGAATCATAATTACATTACACATTTCGTTGTAGTAAAACGTTCTTTATTAGAAAAAACGGGTGGTTTAAAAACAGAATTTAATGGAGCTCAAGATTATGATTTTGTCTTACGGGCAACTGAAAATGCTGAAAATATCACTCACATTCCAGGTATGATGTATCATTGGCGGGCGATTGAATCGTCAACAGCTTTGAATCCTGAAAGTAAAGGCTATGCTTATGTTGCGGGGCAACGCGCAGTACAAGCTGCTATGGATCGTCGTAACATCAAAGCAAACGTTGAAATTGCTGAATTCTATGGCTCGTATAAAATTAATTATATTTATGATACGATACCTAAAGTATCAATCGTGATTACCAACGATACAGCGGATATCAATGACTATTTGAAAAAATTGTTGGAAAAAACAATTTATGAAAATTATGAGATTGTGCTGCCAAATCAAATGAAAGAAAACGTCCACTCAACAAGTAATAAACTGGTTTATAGCGACGGACAAACAAGAGACGAATTGATTAACGCTAGTACAGGTGACTATATCATGCTGTTAGATGCTGGTTTAGTACCAACGAAAAGCAATTGGCTTACTGAGATGATGAACATGGCACAGCAAGCGCAAGCGGGAATTGTCACAGGAAGAGTGGTAGATCAACGATACCGTATCGAAAATATCGGAATTTCCGTGGATGCAGAGAAAAATCGTTTACTTTATCCAGAACAAGGAACGCCAGGCAAGAGCCTAGGTTATTATTACCGCATTGCGTTACCAAGAAATGTTCAGGCAGTGACTGAAGCCTGTATGATTTTCAGAAAAGCGGACTATCTTGCTGTGTCAGGTATCACAGAAGAATTAGGCAAAGACGTTATGGGTGTGGATTTGTCGTTGAAGTTTGCTAAACAGCTAGATAAAACAATTATCTATTGTTCTTATGCTATTTTCAAAGCAGAAGAAAAAATGCAAAATCTCGATAAAAAACCTAACATCAAGGCTTTAACGGATAAATGGTCTGAACAAGACTTGGTCGACAAGTATAAAAATCCTAAACATCTATAAGCAAAGCGTATATTCGTGTAGCCTTAGCCAGCTAGGTTAGGCTGGTTAGGGCTCATTGTTTAATATAAGCACTAAATGACAGACTCTTAAGTATAAGGAGAGCAAAAAATGAACGATGAGATAAAGGTCATTATTGATAGTATCTATCGAGAGAAACAAACAAATAACTTAACAATAACTGGTTGGGCTTTGGCTACACAATCAAAATCCAGTCCGGATATTTCAATCAACAATCAAGAACAAGTAACGTCTTTTGGTATCAAGCGTGTTTTAAGAGAAGATGTCAATCAGATTTATGAGGTAAGTCCAGAGGTTTTAGCCGGGTTTGAAATAAAATTAGAAGGTATCCAAAAGAAAAATAAATTAGAAGTCCGTTTTGTTTCAGAAGACTTAGAATCAAGCAAAACCGAATGGATTGACTTAGCGAAAAAACATCCTCTAATTCCTGGTACTGAAGATAAGATGGCAAGATTGATGATAAAAGTACATAAAGGCATCAGTTATCTAAAAAGAAATGGGATCAAAAGTACGATTCAACGAGTAAAAATCGAAAAAATTAGAAACCAGTCTTCTTATCCAAGTTGGTTGGAAAGAAACGAACATTTTGATTTTGAACAAATCAACGCTGAAATTGATGGATTCCACTATCAACCTAAAATTTCGATCGCGATGCCAGTTTATAATGTAGAAGAAAAATGGTTGCGTCGCTGTATTGACTCTATTTTGATCCAAGACTATTCAAATTGGGAACTTTGTATGGCAGATGATGCTTCAACAGATCCTAAAGTAAAAGAACTTTTAACGGAGTACAGTAATTCAGATGAACGGATCAAAGTCGTTTTCAGATCTGAAAATGGTCATATCAGTGAAGCAACAAACTCTGCATTAACACTCGCTACTGGTGAATTTGTGGCATTATTAGATAATGACGACGAACTGCCGAGAATCGCTTTTTATGAAGTTGTCAAAGCCTTAAACGAAAATCCTGAATTGGATTTAATTTATAGTGATGAAGATAAAATCGACATGGAGGGCAATCGTTCAGATCCATCATTTAAACCAGATTGGTCGCCTGACTTATTGTTAGGAACAAATTATATATCTCATCTTGGTGTTTACCGCAGAACGATTCTTGAAGAAATCGGTGGGTTTAGAAAAGGCTATGAAGGTTCTCAAGATTATGATCTGGTTCTTCGCTTTACTGAAAAAACAACAAGTAAACGAATCAAACATATTTCTAAAGTCCTTTATCACTGGCGTATGCTGCCGACATCGACTGCAGTTGACCAATCGTCAAAAGGTTATGCATTTGAAGCTGGTCTACGAGCGGTTCAAGACGCTTTAATTCGTCGTGGCATCAAAGGACACGCTACTCATGGTCGGGCAAATGGTTTATATGATGTTTATTATGAGCTTGAATCAGAGGATTTAGTGTCAATCATCATTCCAACTAAAAATGGGTATAAAGATGTTAAACGCTGCGTTTCTTCGATCATTGAAAAAACGACCTATAAAAATTATGAAATCATTATTGCGGACAATGGCAGCACAGATGAAAAAATGAAAGAATTGTATGATTCATTTAAGCAACAACTTAACGATCGTTTTCGTGTGGTTGTGATCGATATTCCATTTAACTTTTCTAAGATCAACAATATTGCGGCAAAAGATGCTAAAGGAAAATACCTGCTATTTTTAAATAATGACACTGAGGTAATTAATGCTGATTGGTTGAAACTAATGGTTTCATTTGGACAGCAGGAACGAATCGGTTGTGTTGGCGCAAAGCTGTTGTATCCAAACAATACGATCCAGCATGCTGGTGTAATCTTAGGTCTGGGCGGCATTGCGGGACATGGACATTATGGTTATCCACATAGTGATTTAGGTTATTTTGGCAAGTTAGCATTGAATGTTGATTATCTAGCTGTGACTGCAGCGTGCCTATTAATGAGAAAACAAGATTTTGATGCAGTTTCCGGATTTGATGAAGACTTTACGGTAGCGTTTAATGACGTTGATTTATGCTTAAAAGTGAAGGAATTAGGTAGAGATAATGTATGGCTGCATGAAGCAGAGCTTTATCATTTTGAATCTCAAACAAGAGGCTACGATGATAAAGGGAAAAAGAAAAAACGCTTTGAAAAAGAAAAGGCGATGATGGAACATAAGTGGTCAAACTTGATCGAAGATGATCCATTTTATAATCCTAATTTGACAAGAGAAATACCTAATTTTTCATATAGAGACTAGTCGTAGAAAATTTGTCCTGTATGATAAGTGAAATGGAGTACATTATGGATAAATCAATAGAGATGCACAGAGGAAGCAATAAAAAAAATAGTATCAAGATAAAAACTATAGAAAGCCTAGATTGGCTAATAAAAAAAAGATTTATAATAGCACTGATTATTTTTGCGCTTATGATAGTGTTTAAAGTCCATGGCAGTTCTATCAATATATGGGATAAATATATTTCTGATTATAACGAAGGAGTCGATTCTGGGTTAATCCTTGGAACGCCAAGACAAATTCGCTCTGATGAATGGCTAGTTCAAACTCCCTATAGTTTATCGCAAACACAAACGGGATTCAAAGCCCATAACGAGGTAATCACACTAAACGGGCAGGATATGACTGTAGGGTATAATTCACCAGCATTTACTTTGGCTACGATTGCTAAACCATTTACCTGGGGTTATGTATTATTAGGTAAAGAATATGGTCTTTCTTGGTATTGGGGAATGAAAATAATCGGACTAGTTCTATTCTCTTTTGAAATCGGCTTGATTTTGTCTAGAAGAAACAAATATATCGCGCTTTTAACAAGTCTATGGATTCCGTTTTCTTCGGCTATCCAATGGTGGTTTGTGTCACCAGTGGGCGACTTGGTTTTCTTTATGTTAGGGTTTTTAACAGCGATTTATAATTATTTTTATTATCATGAAAACAAAACAAATAGAATGGTATTCTCTGTTATATCCGCAATATGTGCTTCTGGCTTCATTTTAGTTTTGTACCCTGCTTTGCAGGTGCCTTTTGGTTATTTGATTTTATTATTTTTAGTGGGCTTCTTTTTAGAGTTTAAATCAAAGCTAGTATTAGATAAATTTGATGGTCTATTCATTAGCCTAGCTGTTTTAATAACAATAATTCTTGTTGGTGGCTCGATTTTATTTTCACGGGATTCAATTTATGCAGTCATGCACACGATTTATCCAGGAAATAGAATAAGTACCGGTGGTGACTTTGATAAAAAAGATATCTTTTTATTCTTAACAAACTGGAAAATGAGTTTTACAGATGTTAGTTATAGTAATAATTCTGAATTAAGTGGGTTTTATCAATTCTTTTTTGTGATATTACCACTGTCACCTATTCTTTTTTATAAGAAAATTAAAGATAATTATTACGGTTTTTTACTATTTATTTATAGCTGTATTCAATTATTATGGGTTCTTGTTAAATTTCCAACGTCATTTGCCAAAATTACCCTATGGTCGTTTGTGCCAGAAGAGCGAGCATTACTTTCATTTAGCTTCACTGCAGTGTTGTTGAGTGTGTGGTTTATAGCTTATATTTGGGAACAAAAGAGGATCAATAAAATTGCTATTAGTGGAGTAATAGCGTTGAATATTGCTATCTATTTTTATGCTTTATATAGAGGCAACTTACGGTTATATCTGAGTAAAGCAGAAATTATTATTATATTGGTAATTAGCATATTGATACTATCAAGCTTGCTTCTTAAACGAAAAAGATTGTTTTTACTTCTATTTGTAAGTGTTTTGTTATTTACAGGATTAACGGTCAATCCTATCGTAAGAGGTGTTGCACCTATTTATGACAAGAAAATCGGGCATAGGATCACTGAAATAAATCAAAAAGATCCCAATCAATTGTGGGTTGGAGAACGATTGATGTATAGTTATTTGCCTATGTTTGGGGTTCATACGTTCAATGGTGTTTCTTTTACTCCAGATATGACGATGTGGAAAGCTTTGGATCCAGACGGTAAAAAAGAAAAAATTTATAATCGATATGCTCATATCCATGCAGATATTACAAATGAAACACCAGATCTAGAGTTATTAAATTCAGATGCTTTAATCGTTCGTTTGGATAGCGAGAGTATCAAAAAAATTGGAATCAAGTACTTGGTGACGTATAAAGAGATTGTTGATTTAGAAACAGATGATGTGAAGTTTGATAAACTTTATGGGCCAGATAAAGATGGTGCATATATCTATAAAGCTGTTTATTAGCAAACATTAAACTTATGAATGGAGGCGTAAAATGGAAAAACTGCTTAGCAGAATAAGCAATCTAATTTTAATTGCCACAATTGCCAGTTCCTATCTATTATGGACAGCAGGTCTGAATACAGAAACGATGACGAATTTTTACTCACACTACGAGTATATTTTATTAATCAGTTTGGTTGTTATTCTTCTACTCAATATAAAAAAATTAGATAGAATTGATTTATTACTGATTAGTACCAGTGGTATTATCTTTATCTTTTATACACTGACATCTTCAATCCGTCATAGTAATCGTTTTATCAATGCTAGTATTATGGTCATTATGTTATTGATATTATGTTATAGAAAAACGAAATTTGATAAAATTGATTTTGGAATTTTGGGCGTGATCATTAGTGCTTTTTTTGGAATCACTTTATATAGAATTTTTACGGAGCTACCTAAAATCGTCGCGCCGCATTCTATTTGGCAACGTGGTAATGAGTTTGACTCTATTTGGATTAACAGCAATACAATTGGTGCATCTGTGCTTTTTATGGTAATGATGTTGTCTATTATTATAAAGCAAGCATCAGGAAACTTGATAAAATGGTTGGTAATACCTGTCTATGTTATAGGAGTGGCCGCAATTTGGGTTTGTCAGGCCAAGACAGCTTTCGCTGTTTTAGTTGTGTTTATTGTAATAGATAATCTGTTACCTAAACAATTCATTAAAAGTAATTGGTTGTGGTTGACTCTATTTTCATTAGTGCTAATTTTATTTCCGTTTGTTTTTTATTATTGCGCTAACCTATCAACAATTAAAGTTTTTTCAGGTAGAGAAAATTTGTGGAAAGAATTTTTTGAGTTTTGGCTTGTAAATAAGCAAAATGTCTTAATTGGGATGAAACCGTATGTCTTTCATTGGAAAAACTTAGGTATGCACAATAGTTACTTAAGTATCTTAAATAATCTTGGCATTCTAGGATATACGTTATTCTCGTTCTTTATTTTTGGCCAATTCTATTTTCTGAGAAAAAAAGGAAGCTATTCAACTACTCAAGTCAGTCTTGCTATCGCTTTTTTATGTGTCTTTGTTCTTTCTACTATGGAGGATATTTTGGTCTCTTATCATTGGATTCCATTAGCCTTTAGTTTTTTAGGTATATTGCTTCAAAAAAGTGGATCATGCTTAAATAATGAATATGATTTATCTCATAGAAACGAATGAAGAAGGCAACTGTCATAAGGCCTGTAACAGATTAAGGTGTTTTTTTTAGAGAGATATGATATTATTAGGGATGTAGAATTTATATATAGCAATCTCAGTATTTTTAATGAGAAAGGAATAAAGTAATGGTAACTAAGAATGAATGGAACAATGCAAAGAGAATAATAATTATTATTTTTGATATTTTAGTATTTCATTTTTCCATTTTTGCAGGGTTTTGGCTAAAATTTGGAATGAATATCCCACAATATAATTTCGTGTCATACGAGCATTCCGTTGTATATATCACAATTATTTTTGTGTTTTTAAACTTGTTATTAGGAACATACGTATTTTATAATCGAACGGTCAATGACATCGTATTTGTAACAGTGATAGGTCAAGTGCTGACTATATTGTCTATTATGATTGTCGGTTTTGTTGGACGTTGGTTTTCGTTTCCACGATCGGTACTGATTTATTCATTTATCGTTGGAATGATTTTGTTAAGTTTGTATAGAATGTTTATCTATTTCGTATATTTACGTATCAGTGAGGAGAAACGTGTTGTTATTATAGGATCAGCTAAAAGTACAATATCAGCAACTGCTAATTTTTTAACACACAAAAATAAAAAACACAAAGTCGTTGATGTGATTCAGGCTAATTATTTTGAAAATTTAAAAAAAATCTTATCAAATGTTGACATCGTTTATATAGCAAGTCATATTGATGAAAAAGAGAAGCTAGATATTTACGAATTGGTTATTGAACATGAAAAGAAACTATTTTTAAATACAAGTTTTGAAAATCTTGTTATGTTAAAACCTAATATGATGAATTTTGAAGATGAAAGTATTATTGAAGTATCTGATTTTAAAATTAAACCAGAATACGATTTTGTAAAACGTTTATTTGATCTTGTAATAGCATCATTATTATTAGTACTAACGTCTCCTATTATTTTGATTACAGCGATTTTGGTAAAAGCAACTTCAGCTGGACCCGTTATTTATAAGCAAACAAGAATCACTTTAGGACAAAAAGAATTTTCTATATTAAAATTTAGAACAATGTCTGCTACGGCAGAAGTAAATACAGGACCAGTCTTATCTTCAAGTAATGATAGCCGAGTTACGACTGTTGGAAGATATTTGAGAGCTCTTAGAATAGATGAATTGCCTCAATTATTTAATGTATTGAAAGGTGACATGTCTATAGTTGGACCACGTCCAGAACGTCCCTTTTTTGTAGATCAGTTTAAAAAAGAAAATAAACACTATTACTTAAGACATAATGTACGAGCTGGCATTACTGGATATGCTCAAGTTTATGGTAAATATGCTTCTGACTATAATAGTAAATTAAATTTTGATTTACTTTATATCAAAAACTATTCGGTGTTATTAGATATGAAAATATTGTTGCAAACAATTAAGATTCTTTTTGATAAGATCTCATCAAAAGGTGTTGATGAAGAAGAACAAAGAGAAATTGAGAAAAACTTATTTTCTAAAAATAACATAAAGGTTTGGAATTAGCTTAGGAAATGGAGAACATAAAACTATAATGTATGGATAGATTTGTTTTTTGAATCTATCCATATTTCTAAACTAGGCTAATTTAAGTGGAGGAAAAAATGAATAAAGTACATAATAATTCAGAAAAGACACCAAAAACAAGAGTTTTAATTTTTGGTATGAGCAATCTTTTGGGCGGCGTTGAAACATATATGTTAAATTACTATAATCATTTAGATCGTTCAAAGATACAAGTAGATTTTGTCACAATGTATCCAACAATGTATTTCGAAAACGAAGTAGAAGCTAAAGGATCTACAATATATCATGTGACTGAAGTGAAAAAAAATCCTCAAAAATTTATTTCGGAGATAAAAGATATTTTATTAAATGGAAACTATGATATTGTTCATGTAAACATGCTTTCAGCAGCCAATATATTACCCGTGACAATAGCTAAAAATATGGGTGTGAAAAGAATATTTGTTCATTCACATAATGCGAATACACCGAATGGTTTGTTAAGAAAAGTAATGCATCAATGGAACAAAAGAAAAATAGTGAGATTAGCAACGGACTATTTAGCATGTTCAAAGAAGGCAGGTACATGGTTATTTGGAGAGCAACTTGAAGAGCAGTTAGTAATCATTCCAAATGCAGTAGAAATCGATCAATTCAAATTTGACCCAAAAGTGCGTTCTGAAGTTAGAAAAGAATTGAGCATAGCTGAAGATCAGTTAGTCCTTGGGCATGTGGGAGCATTTAGAGAACAAAAAAATCATGATTTTCTTATTGATATTTTCGCAGCAATTCATAAAAGAAATGAGAAAGCTGTGTTAGTCTTAGTCGGTCAAGGAGAGCTCAAAGAAAAAATTCAAAATAAAGTTAAACTGTTGAATTTAGAACATAATGTTAAATTTTTAGGAGTCAGACAAGACTCCAATCGCTTATACCAAGCCATGGATGTTTTCGTGCTTCCTTCATTATTTGAAGGTCTTCCAGTTGTCGGGGTTGAAGCACAAGCTGCTGGACTGCCGCTTATCGTATCAAGTCAAGTGACGAGTGAGTTAGAAATAACGGCTAATTGTCAGTTCTTATCAATTGATGATCCAGAAATATGGGCAGATACTGTTTTAGCAATTGAACCTATTGATAGAGATATGTCAGAGGTTTTTTCAAAAAATGGCTATGATATTGATGTGGCCAGCAAAATTTTAAATGATTTATATTGTGAAACAAAATAATGAATATGGTGAGATGATAAAGTGAAAGTTGAAAAAATTAGTGTTCTGATGTCTATATATATAAATGAGAATCCAAGCTACTTTAAAGAAGCAATAAATAGCGTTTTTGAGCAGACTTTACAGCCAGAAGAAGTACTATTAGTAGAAGACGGACCTCTTACAGACGAGTTGAATGCAATGATCTCCGAAATTAAATCAAAAGTCGGAAAACAATTAACGATTGTCCCTTTGGCTGAAAATGTGGGATTAGGAAAAGCGTTAGCTGTTGGTGTTAAAGCTTGTCGCAATGAACTAATTGCACGTATGGATTGCGATGACATAATGATTCCGAGCCGCTTAGAACTGCAGTCTGAAGAGATGGAAAATGATGCTTCTTTAGCAATTGTAGGATCTAACATCACAGAATTTCATGGTGAAATTGATAATGTTTTAGGCTATAAAAAAATGCCTGCAAGTAATGAAGAAATTCGTGAATTTTCCAAAAAAAGAAACCCATTTAATCACATGACTGTTATGTTCAGAAAAGAGTCAGTAATGAAGGTTGGTAATTATCAGTCTTTAAACGGATTTGAAGATTATTATTTATGGGTTCGATTATTAAAAGCCGGCTATACGGCTAAAAATATCCAAAAAGACTTAGTATATGCTAGAACTGGATTAGATATGTATGCTCGTAGAGGAGGATTTAATTATTTGATGCCAGGTCTAAAAGCTAGGAAAAAAATTTATCAAGAAGGCTTAGGGAGTTTTAAAGATTATCTATTTGTCTCTTCGGTCCATATATGTGTCAGTTTGATGCCTAATAAGATGCGTGGCTGGTTTTATGAGAAAAAATTACGGAATTGATTAGTTAAAAAATGATGGGGAACAACCTACAGAGAAGGAGAAAAAGATGGAAGACAATTTATATGTAGTAGAAGGTCTTAATTTTTTTAAAAGGAATTGGAAAAAATATATACTTGCTTTTGCGCTTAGTTTATTATTGATTGTTGCATTATTTTTTTACAGTGCACGTTCTAATAAGAATGACCAAAATGTAAATCAAGATAAGAATTATACATTTTCATTTATTTTAGAAAATAAGGATGGCTATATTTTTTCTAAGAATGAAATGATCAAAGAAATATTTGCAAGTGAATATGTGAAAACCCATTCTGATATAAGCGCAGAAGATGTTATAGATACATTAACGATTACGTATACAGATAATAATGGGAAAATGCTTGTTGAGACTCCTGACAAAGAGCTGGCTACGTATTTGTACAAGTTTATTGAAGATTCAAGTTCACGATTTTTTATTGATAAAAGAGCGTACGTATTATCTGATAAAGTTGATTTGAGTAAGGAAAAAGCCTTTGAAGGAATTAGTAAAAAGAAAATCATGATTTATGTATTGCTTATTGTGACACTTACTTTTATTATTGGAACAATAATTGCAAGCATATCTGAAAAAAGAAATAAAAAAATTTCTCAAAAGTTCACTTTAAAAGACAGCAATGAAATTATTGATGTAACTCTTCTTAGAGAACAAACAAATGAAAAAATCCAAGAAAAATTGACGAATCTTATCAACAATCCACCGTTGAATAAGATTGTTGTAATGAAAGATCAAAAGTTTTTAACTGTTAGTGAGCTGAATAATTCTGTGTATCTAACAGATAGTTTGGATAAGGTAGAAAACTTGCCGTTTATTCCAGAATTAGTAGTGATTATTTGTGAGAAAAATTCAACTGAAAAAGCATGGTTTGGTTACCAAAAAGAGTTAGCAAAGAATTATTCTGAGAAAGTAAATTGTATTTATATCTAGATGGAGTGAAGAGATGATACCTTATATATTATTATTTGTCAGCCTGATTATTCTTTCACTCCTTGAATTTTTTAGCAAAAAGAGAATTTTTTTCATAATTGCAATGATAGAAATCATTTTGTTTGCAGGATTGAGATATGAAACGGGTTATGATTATCTATCATATAAAGCTTTTTTTGAAAGGGTTCGGAGTTTTGGGGATATATTATCGGGCGGTATTGATGCTGAGCCTGGTTACTTATTAACAAACTATATTGTAAAAATGTTTGGAATGGATTTTGCAGTGTTCATTTTAGTCTATTCTGTGGTGACATTAGCGTTATTAGGATGGTTTGTTTATAAAAATGTTAGTTTTCCAACAATGATTCTCGTGTATTATGTTTCTCGTTTTTATTTTGTGAGAGATATGGGGCAAATAAGAGCTTCATTTGTAGCGATTATTTTTCTTTATTGTTTACCAGCAATCAAAGAAAAGAATCTACCGAAAGTAGTTCTCCTGTCACTTTTAGGCGCATGCTTTCACATTGTTGCGTTATTTATTATACCTGCCTATTTTTTTGTAGGAATAATAAAGAAATTAACCTTTCAAAAAGTGTTGATTTTGACAATAATTTCAGCACTTATAGGAGTACTGTTCTTTTTCCCAGACTTATTTTTATGGGCGATTCCATCAAGATATGCAGGTTATTTTGCAGGTAAGTATATTACTGGGAAGTGGATACTTAATCCTATATTTATTATGCAAATGGGGATTACAATTGCTTCAATATTATTTGTAAAAGGTAAAAATAAAGAATATAATGATAGTTTTAATACGTTATTGAGCTTATATTTTCTATCTACATTATTTTTAATTATTTTTGGTCCATTAGCAACTGTAGGCGGAAGGATTGGGACAATATTTGCTACTGCAGAGATCTTAGTAGTACCTCAACTTTTCCGTCATATGTTTAAAAATCAGTATTTGAATTTGGCCTGTTACTATATATTTTGCGCATTAGTCTTTTATTTGATATTTATTTTATCAAATACCTATCAAGATTTTATTCCGTATCAAACCGTGTATCATGTTTTATAGAAGAAAGGAAGTAACAATGAATAAAAAAACAAACAGTAAATATTTAAAAAGCGGCATTCTCTTATTTTCAATTGCTTTGTTTTCAGGTATAGGATTTATTGACGAAAGTTATAATGTCTCTGCAGAAGAATCGTCAATTTCTAGTGATAGTATAACTGGTGATGAGCCTTCGACAAGTCAAACTGAACAGACCTCGCAAAGTACTGCTGACTCTGAAACTAATGTGTCTACTTCTGATAGTACAATTGAGAGTTCTAAAAGAAATATTACGGAAGAAAATAATAAAGAGTTAGGTAATGCTTCAAAAACGGAAGATGGGGAATATATATTTAACCCTAATGATCGTTCTGATTTAGCGATAGCATTACGTGCTGCTGCTGAACCTCGCTCATTGATTTCTGCAACAGAAAATAACCGTCCCTCAAAAGATTTTGTAGATATTTCTTCTCATAACGGAGCATTAACAGTTGCTGATTTTAATGAGATGAAAAAATATGGGGTAAGAGGTGTTGCGGTTAAGTTAACAGAGTATACGACCTATTTGAACCCAGAGGCGAAAACCCAAATTGAAAATGCTAAGCGTGCAGGTCTAGTTGTTTCTGCTTATCACTATAGTTGGTTTACAACAAAAGCAGAGGCTGAGCAAGAGGCGGTCTATTTTGCACAAAAGGCAAATCAACTTGGCTTGCCTAAAAATACATTAATGGTCAATGATGCGGAACAAACAGAAATGACAGCGGGGAATGTTACCGAAAATTCTATTGTGTTTCAAAAGAAATTGAATAGTCTAGGTTATTCTCGTGTTGCGCATTATTCAATGTTTGATTGGTTCAATCGTAAAATACTTGATGAAGATAAGTTGGGTTCCGGAAATAGTTGGGTAGCAAGCTATCCTTATAATCCATTAGCAACAAATCTCTTACATACGGGAAATGCAGCATGGCAATGGAGTTCTGAGCTGACTTTTCCTGGCGTATCTGGAAGATTTGACATAAATGTATCGTATAATAATTTATTTTTACAGGCAACTGGTGATAATGGTATTAATCTAGCAAATTATCATACTGCTGCTCCGTTACAAGTGTATGCAACAGATAATATTTGGTATTATAATGATATTAATGAATTTTCTGTTAATACTCAAGTTGAAAGGTTGCCTAAAGATACAATTTTAGACGTAGTCTCAATAGAATATAGTAATAGCGGTTATCCAAGATTAGTGACGGATAAAGGTTATGTTTCGGCAAATAAGATGTACTCTAAACCAACTATCAGTAATCTGTCTAGCTATGTTACCAAACCAGGGAAATATGCGGCACTAGGAAATATTTGGTATTATAATGATAAAGATAGTTTTACGCAAGAAACCCAAGTAGGACAAATTTCCAAAAATACTGTTTTTGAGGTGACAGGTATTGTTTTCAGTAAAACTGGTTATCCAAGATTGGTGACGGATAAAGGCTATGTTTCTGCGAATAAAGCATACGTTAATCAACTTGTAGAAAATTATTTGGATTATCATATGACTGCTGGAAAAGTAGTGACAACAACAAGTACTTGGCATTATAATAATAAGGATAGTTTTACACAGCAGGCACAAGTAGAGCCAATAGCTAAAAATACTGTTTTAACAGTAAAAGATATTGCCTATAGTGAAAGTGGTTATCCAAGATTAGTAACTGATAAAGGGTATGTTTCAGCAAATAAAGGATTTACAACACCTATTGTCAACAATCATTCGGATTATTTTTTAAAGACTGGTAAATTTTTGACGTCGCAAAATATCTGGTATTACAATAATAAAGATCTTTTTGCTGCTGAAACACAAGCAGAACCTTTAGCCAAAGGGACAATGATTGAAGTGAAAGATATTGTATATAGTACGACAGGCTATCCAAGACTAGTAACGGATAAAGGCTATGTTTCGGCTAATAAAGGTTATCTTTCTGAAGCTATCAGCAATTTGAACAACTATATTACAGAACCGATGAAAGTTGTTACGAGAGAAAATATTTGGTATTACAGTAGTAAAGACGAGTTTTCTACTAAAACTCAGGCTGAAAAATTACCAAAATATACACTACTAGATGTTAAAGGAATAGTGTACAGTGAAACAGGTTATCCAAGGCTAGTAACGGATAAAGGATACGTATCAGCAAATAAAAGCTATGTCAATCCAGCAATCGGCAACATCGACAGCTATATAACTAAGCCAGGAAAGATGAAAGCTAAAGCAAATATCTGGCACTATAACAATAAAGATAACTTTGCAGCTGAAACGCAAGTCCAACAAATAACAAAAGGTACGACATTTACAGTGAAAGAAATTGTATACAGCGAAACAGGCTACCCAAGACTAGTTACAGATAAAGGCTATGTTTCAGCGAATAAGGCATATGTGGAAGTAGTAAAATAAATAGTTAAACTATCAAAAAATCAAGACAAGTTGGTGTATCTAAGTGAAAAAAGTATTGAGTAATATATTTTTTACGGCTATGTATCAAGTAGTAATACTGATTGTTCCATTAGTAACAATGCCGTATGTATCAAGAATATTCGGAACAGAATTACTTGGTATTAATTCATTTGTTATTTCAATTGTTGGTTTTTTGAACATGATCATCTTAATGGGGATGAGTCAGTTAGGCACGAGAGAAATAGCTAAGGCTGATAAGAAGGATCGAGGCACAGTTTTCTTCCAGTTATGGTTTATTCAATTAGCTAGTGGTTTGATTGTAACAAGTCTCTATTTATTGATTGTTTCAATATTTGTTGGAAATAAAGGTGTCTATTATATTCAAATTCCTTATTTAATTGCGTATGTTTTAGATATTTCTTGGTATTTCCTAGGGATTGGTGAAGTAAAAAAAGTAATTGTTAGGAACACGATCGTTAAATTTGGCTCTTTGATTTTGGTATTTCTACTTGTAAAGAGCAGTTCTGATTTATTATTGTATATGGGAATCAATAGTATTAGTACTTTTTTAGCAAATATTTTCTTTTGGATTAGCTTACTTACGGAATTTAAAATGTATGGAAAGATAAAAAAATCATTTTCTTTTCCATATTTAAAGCAAGCACTGTTTTTGCTCATTCCGTTATTTGCGATTCAAGTGTATAATACTTTTGATAAAACATTAGTAGGATTGTTATCAACAAAGTCGGAGCTTTCTTTTTATGATCAATCTCAGAAAATTGTTCGAATTGTGTTATCCATCGTTACATCAATCAGCTTAGTTATGATGCCTTTGATGGCAAAAGTGGACACAGGAGATAGTGAAGACAGTTCTAAGCTACAGTTATTGTTGAAAAAATCTGTTGAGTATACGACATTAATCTCCCTATTACTGACGGTTTTACTAATGTGTAATTCTCGTGATTTTGTTCAGTGGTTTTTTGGAAATGAATTTATTCCAATGACCTATAATATGATATTTGTTAGCTTGATTATTGCACCAAATGCGTTTGGTGGTGTTTTAGCGAATCAATTTACTTTAGCAAAAGGTTTGTTGAAGCATTATTCGATACCCTTTATTGTTGGTGCTGTAATAGATGTTATCTTAAATCTTATATTAGTACCAAAATGGGGAGCAAATGGCGGGACCATCGCGTTGATTGTTACCGAGTTTTGTGTTTGTATTTTTAGAGTCTATGTTATTCGTAAATGGTTAGATATTAAAGATATTTGTTCTGAGTTTTTTAAATATATTGTTATATTCGCGTTAGTTTTAGTGTTAGGATTTTTAATTCCTAACTTTGTAGCATCGTTGTTCTTGAATATGCTTATTCGTTCAAGTATAGTGTTTATTGTATTTCTTATTTTGATTTTTCTTTTTCAGACCAATATATCTGAAGACTTTAAGCTTCTTTTGAATAAGGCGAAAAAGAAAACTTAAATAGACATAACTTGGAGGGTTACTTTTGAAATCAGATAGTGTTGTAAAACAACTGCAAAAAAAAGAATTGGAAATATTAAAATTTGTGGATAAATTTTGTCAAACAGAAGACATTCCATACTTTTTATCAGCAGGAACATTGTTAGGTGCGATTCGTCATAAAGGTTTTATTCCGTGGGATGATGATATTGATTTAGGGATGACAAGAGAAAATTACGAACGCTTTGTAAAATTGATTCCTGAAGCTCTAGAAAATACGGATTATATGTTGCAAACGAATCAAACAGATGCTGGTTATCCACTGCCATTTTTAAAAATCATTAATTTGAAAACTACTTTAGTCGAAAATAATGCTAAAAATGGTAATGCTAAAAATGGTGTTTTTATTGATATTTTTCCATTTGATGTAGTACCGGACAATAAGTTTCTAAGATGGATTCAAATTAAAAAGTGTAAAATGCTAACATTTGTAATCCATACGAAAATGAATTATTATACCCGTGCTCAAACATCATTAGGTGGAATAATTTATAGTATGCTAAATATTTTATGGGGAAGATATTCTGTAAGGGAGCTTCTTGACAAACGACAAAAAGAAATTGAAAAATATAACCATTCGAATAATCGAAATATGTCGATCGTCACTGCTACAACGGAATTTAAGACAGAAACCTTAGATAAAGCAGAGATAAATGATGTAATTAGAATACCCTTTGAGGATGGTATGTTTTTAGCAAATTCAAACTATGAACAAATGTTGGAACAGTCTTATGGAGATTATATGGAGTTTCCTCCTATAGAAGAACGAGGAACAAGACATGATATTGTTTATTTAAAAATGGATGATTTTGAATTTGGAGATCCAATGTATAAAAAGAAAAAGTAATCACATTGAACAAGATCATAGGAGGGATAAACATGCAAGGTCTCATTTTAGCTGCTGGATTAGGAAGCAGAATGAAAGAGTATACAAAAAATACTACCAAAAGTATGGTTGAAGTTAATGGAAAGTCTTTAATAGAAAGAATGTTACGTCAATTAGATAATCTGGATTTAGAAAGAATTGTGATTGTAGATGGATATAAATATGATGTTATGGAAGAGTATGTAAAATCAATCCAAATAAAGACACCAGTCGTATTCGTAACAAACCATGATTATGATAAAACAAACAATATTTATTCCGTTTACCTGGCTAAAGAATTAATGTGTCAAGAAGATACAATTCTGCTAGAATCAGACTTGATTTTTGCAGATCAGCTTCTTGATGAAGTCATCGCTTCTGATTTTAAAAATCTAGCAGTGGTTTCAAAATTTGAATCTTGGATGGATGGTACAGTTGTAAAAATTGATGAAAATAACAATATTACAGACTTTATTGATAAGAAACGTTTTAATTTTAACGAAACAAGAAGCTACTACAAAACCGTTAATATTTACAAATTTAGTAAAGAATTTTCAAAATCTATTTATTTTCCATTTTTAGAAGCCCAAATGAGTGCCTTTGGGAAAAACGAGTATTATGAGACGACGTTAAAGACAATTACTCAGTTTGATGCTACTTTGGTTAAAGCATTAGACATTGAAGATGTTCCTTGGTATGAAATCGATGATTTACAAGATTTAGATGTTGCCAGCTCTCTTTTTAATACGACGCCATCAAAAAAATTAGATGCGTTTCAACAAAGATATGGTGGCTATTGGAGATATCCAAAAGTAATTGATTTTTGTTATCTAGTTAATCCGTTTTATCCACCTAAAAGAATGGTTGATGAAATGAAATCAAACATGGAACGTTTGATCATTGATTATCCATCCGGTCTTAAAGTGAATTCATCATTAGTAGGAAAATATTATAATGTTCCGGAGAAGCATGTAGTAGTTGGAAATGGTGCTGCAGAATTGATTAAGTCTTTGATGGAAAAAAATGGCGGGAAATATGGAATTATTGCACCAACTTTTGAAGAATATCCAAATCGCCTAACTAAAGATCAAATTGTTAAGTATTATCCTAAAGATAAAAATTTCCAATATACAGCAACTGATATTATGGATTTTTATTCAGAAAATCCGATTGATTATTTAGTTTTAATAAATCCAGATAATCCTACTGGAAATTATATTCCAAAATCAGATGTCATCACATTATTAGAATGGGCAAAAGTACATGAAATAACTATAATCTTGGATGAATCATTTAATGATTTTGTCGATTTTGAAGAGGTTCCTTCTTTAATTGATCGAGATATTTTGATGGAACACACTAATTTAATTATTATAAAAAGTATCTCCAAATCATTTGGTGTTCCCGGTGTACGTTTAGGTTTCTTGATGACGAGTGATGAATCATTAGTCAGTTACATTAAATCAGATGTTTCGATTTGGAATATTAACTCATTCGGAGAGTTCTTCTTACAAATTTTCGAAAAATATAAAAAAGACTATCAATCAGCATTAGATTTATTTTATAAAATCCGTAAAGATTTTCATATGGCAATGGCTGAAGTTTCAGATTTTGAAGTGATTGATTCACAAGCCAACTATTTTACTTGTCGCCTTACAGGTAGCGTAAGCGCTAGGGAATTGGCTACAATTTTATTAGATCAAGACAAAATCTTTATCAAGGATTTGTCTGGAAAAGATGGCTTTGATGGAGAATACGTAAGAATTGCAGTGAAGAAAAGTGATGAAAATAAAAAAATCGTTGAAGCTTTGAAACGTATATTGAATTACTAGAAAGTAGATCTATAAAGGAGAACGGAAATTATGGTTTTATTGTTACCTATGCAAACTAGCTATTTGAATACTAGTGGACATATTTACGACTCAGAATTCATCAATTTAGTCCAACTCTCAGAGGGGAGTGTTAAATTTGATGAACGAACTTTATTTTTAAATCAAGAGGAGAAAGATTTTTTGAATAGTCAAAAAATTGTGGAGCTCTCTGATTCTATTGTTGTTTTTAAAAACAAAGAGAAATGGGGATTGATCGCTAATCTTCCAAAAGAGGAGTATATTAAAGGCAACGTTAAAAGTCATGAATTAGTTCTTCCTTCAACGGTCCAAGGAATGCTCAGTAATTTTCACGGATATAACGGTGAAGCCGCTCCGGTTTTATTAGGACATGAAAGTTTAATTGATCTGGAAGGTTTTGTTAAAGCAAATGAACCAGATAAACATCATGCTGTTAAAGATTATCACTTATTCATTTATCAAGGAGAAGCAGCTGCTCAACTTCTTTCACTGTATCAGGATTTGGAGCAGCTGTTTATCGGCGATGGGCATCATAGATTGTATACAACCTCATTGTCAAACTTTAAACAAACTGTTTTTGCTTGTATTATGAGTTTCGATTACTTGGATATTTTACCGATTCATCGTTTATTGGAAGAGGTACCTGATGAGATGTATTTGCATGCTTTAGAGTTTTTAAGTAAGAAATTTGATTTGGAAAAAGTAACGGCTGATTCAGTTTTACCCAAAGGACATGTTAGGATGTCGAGAGGTAGTGATCATTATTTGATTCGTTTAATTGATTTAGCATCAGACGCTTTTTGGAATAATGATATTTATCGACTAAACACTCAAATCATTTCCCAAGCTTTTCGTAGTTTTGATCAGGGAGAGATTCAATATATATCAGAAGAAATGCTAAGAAATTCCAAAACATTTTCTGAACAAGATGTTATATTGGAAACACATGCTCTTTCTAAAAAAGAATTTATTGAAGCAGCTAAAAACGATACAGTCTTACCACCAAAATCTACTTGGGTTTATCCAAAGTTTCCTTCTTTTTTACTTATGAATAAATATCAATAATCTTGGAGGTAAAATCATGAAAATTTGTATTGTTGGCTTTGGAAATATTGGAAGTGCAATAGCTGGGATGCTTTCTTTAGGCGGCCATGATGTTCGCGTATTTACTTCTGTGCATTTAGGTAAGAACTGTCCATTTAGGCTAAATGAAATGGATTCAGCTAAGGAAATACAAACTTCAATTGATTTAATTACAGATGATTTAGGTGTTGCAGTTGAAGATGTTGACATGATTATTGTTACTTACCCATCCTTTATGCTGGAGTCATTTGTTAAAATGGTTTCAGGTTTTCTAACAAAACCGGTTCTCTTTGGTGTTGTTCCAGGAAGTGGTGGAGCTGAGTACATAACTAAACAATTATTTACACAAAAGCACGTGTTTTTTGGCTTAGACAGGGTTCCTTATATTGCTCGATTAATTGAAAAAAACCATTCAGTCGAGTTTTCCAAAAAAGAGTCTGTTAATGTAGCTGTAATCCCTAAAAAAGAAACAGTTGCTGTTGCGAAAATTTTGGAAGATCTCTTACAATTACCAGTTCATCCGTTGAACAATTATTTAGAAGTTTCTTTGACGCCTTCTAACGCTATTTTACATACTTCTAGAATATATAGTATGTTTAAAGAATATAATTCAAACATCACTTATTCTAGAGTTCCTTATTTCTACAGAGATTGGACTTTGGATTCATCTGAAAGTCTAATTGCTTTAGATAAAGAATTAAGAACTATTATCTTAGCTATGCCAGATTTAGAATTATCAACTATCAAGACTATTCGTGAACATTATGAATCACCAACAGTTGAGACAATGACGAATAAAATAAAAAGTATTTCATCATTTAAGAATATTCTATCCCCAATGAAAAAAGTTTCCAATCAAACATTTGTCCCAGATTTTGCATCGAGGTATTTTACAGAAGATCTTCCGTTTGGTTTATTAATCATTAAAGGGTTTGGCTTGATTACGGGAACTGCTACTCCAGAGGCTGATAAAATTATTTTATGGAGTCAAAAATGGCTTAACAAGGAATATTTAACAGAGGAAGGAGCCCCAGGATGCGATTTTTTAGATTCAGGCGTTCCTCAGGCTTATGGCATAAAAACATTGGAAGAGACATATCATTTTTATAAATCTTGATAATCAAATATTAATACTTATGTAGAATTAGAATTCTTTGAATAAGTGAATGGAAGTGGAAGTATGAGCAAGATACTTATTACAGGCGGTGCTGGATTCATTGGATCTACACTAGCCAATTATTATAGTGAAAATCATAACGTTATCGTTGTGGATGACTTGTCCATGGGGAATAAACAAAATTTGACGAGTTCTAAAAACATTGAGTTTGTCAAAGGAAGCGTTACTAATAAACAATTAATGCAAAACATACTTATAGATAATCAGTTCGATTATATTTTTCATTTGGCTGCAGTTGCTAGTGTGGCTGATTCAGTAGAAAGACCGTTGGCAACCCATGAAGTTAATTTTGATAGTGTTTTACAATTATTAGAATTGATAAAAAAATATCAAAAAGAATTAAAACGTTTAGTATTCTCCTCATCTGCGGCAGTGTATGGCGATGAACCTACTTTACCAAAACAAGAAGAATCTATCATCAGACCATTAACACCATATGCAATTGATAAATTTGCTGCAGAAAAATATGTGGTGGATTACTATCATTTGTATGATGTTCCGACAAGTGCGGTACGCTTCTTTAATGTTTACGGACCTAAGCAAAATCCTGAATCACCGTATTCTGGTGTTATATCGATTATGATGGATCGTTATAAGAAACTATTAAATAATGAACAATCTATGTTCACTTTGTTTGGGGATGGGACACAATCAAGAGATTTTGTTTTTATCGAAGATGTTGTTCAAGCACTGAATCTTATTGCAAATTCACAAGATACATTAGGGGAAGTTTATAATATCGGTACTGGTGAAGCGATTGGCTTGAATGAATTAGTTTCTACGATAGATAGCTTTTTAGAAGTGAAGTTACCGATTCAATACGAAGACGAACGTTCTGGAGATATCAAGCATTCTCTTGCTGATATTGCTAAAGTAAAAGCTGTTGGCTATCAACCTAAGTATGATATCAAGTCTGGACTTGAAAAGTATGTTTCTTATGAACTTAGTAACTTTGGTAAAAAGGGTTCTGATAGCTAAATCTGATTAATCCAATAAATTATTATAACAGGCGAGATGATTGTTTCTCGTCTGTTTTTTTGAACGAATATATTCCTTTTAATTGTTTGATACTCATTCTTATGAATGATACAATAGTTTCGATTGGAGGGAGCGTTGTGACAAAAATAATCGCCCACCGAGGCAGTAAAGGAACTCATCCGGAAAATACCTTAGCAGCATTTAAAGAAGCCGTTCGTGTTGGTTCTGATGGAATTGAGTTGGATGTGCAATTATCAAAAGACAATCAACTGATTGTGATCCATGATGAAACGATTGATCGGACTACGAATGGTCACGGAGAAGTAGGCCGTTTAACCTTAGCAGAACTAAAGCAGTTGGATGCCGGAAACTGGTTTGAAGAGAATCCAATGTTTCAGGAAATCCCGACGTTAAAAGAAGTTTTATTGTTGCTCAAAAATGAAAACTTTAAAGGTCTATTGAATATTGAGATCAAAACAGATAAAATTCACTATGAAGGGATCGAACACCTGATTGTTCAGCTCATGAAGTCACAGCACTGGCCTTTTGAGTATATGTATTCAAGCTTTTATTTTAAAAGTTTGGAAAAAATTTGGGAAATAGAAAAAAATCAAGAGATTGCTTCAGTGTTTAGGCTATCAAAAGAAGATGAAAAGAAAGCTCTTCAAACAGAATTCATTGATGGTATCCACCCTAAAATCGATTGGGTGTTTGAACGTTTGGAAGACGTAGTCGATTTTCCTAAGGCGATTCGGCCTTGGACTGTCAATGAGGAAGAACAGATGAAGCTATGTTTTATGCTTCATTTAGCAGGGATTCATACAGATTTTCCTGAAAAAGCATTACAAATCCGAAAATTGATACAAAATAAAGGATGAAAAGATTGGAAAAAGTATTAGTAATTGTAGGACCTACGGCGGTTGGGAAAACGGCTTTAAGTATTGAGCTGGCCAAAAAATTAAACGGAGAAATCATCAGCGGCGATTCAATGCAAGTCTATAAACATTTAGATATTGGGACAGCAAAAGCTACTGAAAAAGAGCGTGCAGGAGTTGTGCATCATTTGATCGATTGTCGGGAATTATCCGAAACATACTCGGCAGCCGATTTTCAAAAAGAAGGACGTCAGGCAATTAATTCGATTACAGCGAAGGGGAAGCTACCGATCGTTGTAGGCGGTACTGGCCTCTATGTCCAAGCTTTGCTTTATGATTTTACCTTAGGCTCTGAGGATGAATCGATGGAATTACGAGTACAGTACCAAGAGTTTGCTGAAACATATGGCAATCAAAAACTATGGGAACTACTTCAGAAAAAAGATCCAAAGGCAGCGGAAAATATTCATTTCAATAATCAAAAAAAAGTCGTTCGAGCTTTGGAAGTGTTTGATAAAACAGGTTTTAGTATTTTAACACCTAAAGAAAAACCGAAACCGTTATATGATTATTTCTTGATTGGTCTAGAAACTGATCGAAAGTTGCTTTATGATCGCATCAATACTCGTGTAGATACGATGCTGGAACAAGGATTATTAACAGAAGCAGAACTTCTTTATAAAGATCAAACACAACAATCGGTTCAAGGAATCGGGTATAAAGAATTTTTTCCTTATTTTGAAGGAAATGCAACGTTAGACGAAGCAACGGAACAAGTAAAGCAAAATTCAAGAAGATATGCGAAAAGGCAATTGACCTGGTTTAGAAATCGCATGAATACCAGCTGGTGGGATTTAGTACAAGAACCGACTGCTATTGTAAAATTAGAAAGACAAATAGCGGATTGGCTGGATTCTTCGGAAGGATAAAAAATGGGGAAAATAGCAGAAAAGGTCATTTTAGTAGGAGTAGAGACAGAGGAAAATTATCCTCGATTTGAAGGATCCATGAAAGAATTGAAAAATTTAACAAAAACGGCTCAGGGAGAGGTTGTCTTTAGCTTAACTCAAAAACGCCCCCGAGTGGATTCACAAACGGTGATTGGTAAAGGGAAAGTAGAAGAACTAATACAATTAGTTGATGCTTATGAAGTAGATATCGTTATTTTCAACCATGAATTGACGCCAAGACAGAATCAGCTGATTGTTGAAGCTGTAGGAGTAAAAGTGATCGATCGAGTACAGTTGATCTTAGATATTTTTGCGATGCGGGCTCGTTCCAAAGAAGGCAAGCTACAAGTAGAATTGGCTCAATTGAATTATTTACTGCCTCGATTGGTTGGACAAGGGAAACAATTGTCCCGTTTAGGTGGAGGAATTGGTACAAGAGGCCCTGGAGAAACGAAACTTGAATCAGATCGGCGGCATATCCGCGATAAGATTATCGCAATCAAGCGTGAACTAAAAGAAGTGACAGCTCATCGCGAACGTAGTAGACAAAAACGTCACTCATCTGATCTGTTTCAAATTGGCTTGATTGGCTATACAAATGCAGGGAAATCAACGATCTTAAATTTGCTGACAACTGCAGGAGCCTATTCAGAAGATCAATTATTTGCGACCTTAGATCCGTTAACAAAAAAATGGCAGCTGCCGCAAGGAATGATTGTCACATTGACAGATACTGTAGGATTTATTCAGGATCTGCCAACGCAACTGATCGAAGCCTTCCAGTCAACGCTAGAGGAAAGCCGAGGGATGGATTTATTGCTACATGTGGTCGACGCGAGTGCTTATGAACGTTTGCAGCATGAACAAACGGTAGTGGAATTACTCGAAGGGTTAGATTTAGAGCAGATTCCCGTTTTAACCGTTTACAATAAAAGCGATCAAGTTGATGAAACTGAATTTGTACCGACGCTATTTCCTAATGTGTTGGTTTCAGCTAAAAGTACGGTAGGAAAAGAGCAGCTAACGAAAGCTGTCAGAGAAAAAATGATGGAGTTGCTTGTTCCATATGAATTTGATATCCCTTCAAATCAAGGACAACAATTAAGTGAATTGACGCGACGAACATTACTTTTATCGGAAACCTTTGAAGAAGAGAAAAATGCATATCATGTGAAAGGATTTGCTAAGAAAAATTCAAAATGGACGCGAGAGCTAGAAGAATAAATAACGATATATTTCTTTGCAAAACCTTAAATAAAACAATATAATCATATATTATATAACTGAGTTGAAGACCCTATGTTGAGGGTTTTTGACTCAGTTATTTGCTTATTTAGGATAGTCATTTAACTTGTGTAATGATATACTAAAAAAATGAGAGGGTAAGGGTATTTTGATTTGAAAAAAATTTTTGAAAATAATAAAAGAAATTATTTATTTTATATTGGTTTGTTTCTAGTGGCAGTAGTGTATCTTTTGAATTTTAATGTGGATCTGAGTACAGATGATGGTTGGTTTATGAAGATGCCTAGTGAGTATAGTTTTTTTGGCTTTCTTCAATGGCGTTATCATAATTGGTCTGCCAGATTATTTCCAGAAGCGATGTTGTACTTGATCTTTTTAGTTCCTTTACTTGTCCATCATTTAATCAGTGCCTGTGCTTGGTTGTTATATAGTTATTCTTTAGTACGTATTTTTGTAGGCACAGTTAGTCGAAAGAATTTTTTAGTCGCTTTTTTATCACTGGGCTTTATCAATATTTGGGTTATGAAAGACTCGCTTTTTTGGATCACTGGAGCAATTAATTATTTATGGCCTTTAGCATTAGGTTTATTTGCTATGATTCCGTATGCAGATAATTTTTTTAGAAATAAGAAAACGTCGGTTTGGCTTTATTTATTACCAGCATTGCTATTCTCATGTTCAAATGAACAGTTGCTTGTTTGTGTTATCGGTGTTGTTTTAGTTTATCATGGTACGATAGTGTTTATGAGAAGAAAAGAGAATTATTTTCTGTATATTCCGACTACCTTTTTTGTTACGGGATTTACGGTCATGCTTTTAGCCCCTGGAAACAAGCTGCGGATGCAACAGGAAATTGAGATGTGGATGCCAGATTTCAATGAGTTATCACTGCCCTCTAGAGTATTAAGAGGAAGCTCATGGCTGTTTGAAGGTTGGCAGACAAAATTGATGTTACTGTTTATCGTGATCATGGTGCTGTCATTGGTCGTTGATTCTTCAAAATTACTAGCTAAAATAACGACAGGTTATGCGGTGATTTTAGCATTATTGCTATACAACTTCCCAAATAAATTTACGAATTTTAGACTAATAAACGAGAACAACTGGATCAGTCAGCTTAAAGCAGGTAAAGTGCTGAGTGGATCTGTTTTGAATGCTGTTGTACCTTATCTGTTATGGAGCTTATTCTTTGGCTTGATTATCGGTTTATCCCTATCGGTTGCTAAACAAAAAATATTTATCGGTTTAAGCTATGGTGCCGCTTTATTGTCTTCAGTGTTGTTGTGGTTTTCGCCAACGATGTTTGCATCTGGTGCTAGAGTATTTATGTGTTCATCGATTTTTCTACTATTTATTTTATTCATACTATATCAGCAAGCGATAGCAAGCAGTAACTCAAACAAAAATAACCGACTATTGCTGTATGCTTGTTTTATACCCGTAATAAACTTACTTTCAGTGCTCTTTTTAAATTGATCAGAACATACTGAGGTGAAAATATAGAGTTTTTTTTTGGTATGGTTATGGATAAAAAATGGAGGAATGACCTAATTTGGTGTTGATTGGTACGTAAACCTTTATTCAGCTGAACAATTCCATGTTAGACAGATTTCATTTATTAGAATGATTGATTAGGCGAGAAGTCTAGATGTAAGTTTTTCGCTTATAAAAAATAGAAAGCAATGATTTTAATAGGTCTTTTTAAAGAACTGTTTTTTTAACCACCGTTTATTCGGTTTTTAGGGTCTAAGATATAACTCCTTGAGTTATATCTTAGACCCTATTGCTTATTTAACTGTAAATAAATCGCAGAAAAATCTCTTGTATATAGGCTTTTTCTAAAATTATTTAGTTTTATGTCAGAAAACCTAACATAAATTATTGACAACAGAAAAAAGTATTGATATCCTATACCTAATCTATCTAGCTGCGTAGGCTAGTTTCTCGGAAAAAAGACAAAATCTGTCTGCGGAAAAAAATGCCACCAACTTATTTTCCTATTTTTCTGTCGAAACTGAACGAGCCTACTATGCTTTTAAACTAAGAGAGGGGGGTGGAGATGAGAGAGAAAGAACTGAGAAGATCGATGTCCGTTTTTCCAATTGGTACAGTTATGAAATTAACAGATTTATCAGCACGTCAAATCCGTTATTATGAAGAACAGGATTTGATTCATCCTGAAAGAAGCGAAGGAAACCGACGGATGTATTCACTAAATGACATTGATGTTTTATTGGAAATCAAAGATTATTTGTCAGATGGTCTAAACATGGCGGGGATCAAGCGCGTCTACGAAATGAAACTGGAAGAACAAATGCATGCGCAAGAATCAAACAAACCGTTGACCGATGAAGATGTTCGAAAAATTTTATATGATGAACTTATTTCTCAAGGCGGGCTTACTCAACAAAATCCATTCCAATCCAGAGGACCAAAACTGTAACAGTTGAGCTTTACACAAAAAAATGAAGGACGTGAAGGATACAATGACGAAAAAACAAAACACAACAGTAGAAGATATCAAACGAATTGCCGATGAAGAAAATGTTCGATTTTTACGATTAATGTTTACAGACATTATGGGAACAATCAAAAATGTGGAAGTTCCAGTGAGCCAATTAGACAAAGTGTTAAGCAACAAAATGATGTTTGATGGGTCTTCTATTGAAGGTTTTGTGAGAATCGAAGAAAGTGACATGTATTTATACCCAGACGTATCCACGTGGATGATTTTTCCATGGGAGAGCACTCACGGGAAAGTTGCTCGTCTGATTTGTGATATCTATAATCCAGATGGAACGCCTTTCGCTGGAGATCCTCGCGGTAATTTAAAACGGGCATTGGCAGATATGGAAGCGCTAGGTTTTACCTCTTTCAATCTTGGGCCTGAGCCAGAGTTCTTCTTATTCAAATTGGATGAAGATGGTAAAATCACGACAGATCTAAATGACCGAGGGGGTTATTTTGATTTTGCACCAACCGATCTTGGTGAAAACTGCCGTCGAGATATTGTGCTTGAACTAGAAAGTCTAGGGTTTGAAGTGGAAGCATCTCATCATGAAGTAGCACCCGGTCAACATGAGATCGACTTTAAATACGCAGATGTTATTGAAGCGTGTGATAATATCCAAACATTTAAACTAGTCGTTAAAACAATTGCCAGAAAACATGGATTACATGCGACATTTATGCCAAAACCATTATATGGTATCAGCGGATCAGGTATGCATTGTAATATGTCACTATTCAAAGGCGACGAAAATGTCTTTTATGATGAAAAAGGACCAATGCAGTTAAGTCAAACAGCTTATTATTTCCTTGGTGGCCTATTAAAACATGCTCGAGCGTATACAGCTGTTTGTAATCCAACGGTTAATTCATATAAACGCTTGGTGCCAGGCTATGAAGCACCAGTTTACGTGGCATGGAGCGGACGCAATCGTTCGCCATTGGTACGTGTTCCTGAATCACGTGGGCTATCGACTCGTTTAGAATTACGTTCAGTGGATCCTTCTGCCAATCCATACTTAACAATGGCTGTACTTTTACAAGCTGGTCTAAATGGAATTAAAAATGAGATTGTTCCACCTGAAGCGGTTGACCGTAATATTTATGTGATGAATGAAGAAGAACGAAAAGAAGCGCAAATCCACGATTTACCTTCAACGATCCATAACGCAATTAAAGAATTGCGTAAAGATGACGTGATGATTGCAGCTTTAGGTGACCATATTTATGCAAACTTCGTTGAAGCGAAACGGATGGAATGGGCAGCTTTCCGTCAAACAGTTTCTGAATGGGAAAGAGAACAATATTTAGAATTATATTAGTACTTGTAAGTGACCGAGCATAAATTATTTTTTAGAAAAAATCCTATGAAATCAACATTTGAAAAAATGTATTTCATAGGATTTTGCTTATTTCTAGACGCATATTTTAAGTTTTTTTATTGTTTTATCCTTGTGCAATTTTTTGATGCTGTTTAGAAATTTGTACTAAATATTTTTTTAACGTACGCCATAAATATTTACTCAATAGGTAGAAACTAAGACCAAACACTGCAGTAATCGGAAAAGCTGCAATTGGTGGAGCTGACCAGAAGCCCAAATTAAGAACGAAAGGTAGTTGAACTCCAAAGAAAGCAGCAACAGTTATAATTGCACCCGCTATCACAGCAAACAAAGCGAAAATGTATAGAGCAAACGACATAATAGAAAGGAAAGGAACAATCACCATTCCTGAAAATCCTGTTTTTGCATAAAAAGTGATTATTTTAAGGATCTGTTTTAAATTGAACGTTGGATTTTTTAATAAGTTTGTCCCGACAAAAGACCTTGCAAGTGAGGCTGGATCACCAAGATTTTTTAAAATTTCAGCTTCACTTACACCAGCGTTCAAGGAGTCTTCAATATGACCACTGATCTCCTCTAAAATATCATTTTTTTCTGTAACGGTAAGCTTATCTAAATGAGTTGCTACAGTTAAAAGATATGAATCCGTTTCATTTTTCATTTGTTTTCCTCCTCATATTGTTGAATATCAGTGATAGCAATTTTTAAAAATTGCCATTGGGTGGTCATTGCTTCTAAATATTGTCTGCCCAATGGTGTAATTTTATAGTATTTTCTACGAGAACCATTGGCCGTTGTTTCCCAATAGCTTTCTAAAAAACCTTCCTTTGTTAACCTTCTCAAGAGAGGGTACATGGTGTTCTCTTTTGCAGCGATAATCTCCCAATTACTTAGTAAAGCGATTAATTCATATCCATAATAGGCTCTGTTTTTTAGAAGGGTAAGAATACATAGTTCTAAGGAGCCTCTTTTTAGCTGTGACTTCCAATCTTCAATATCCATTGACTCACTCCTTTACTGTGTATTGCACAGCAGTGATTTGTACCTACAGTGTATTACACAGTAAGTTGTCTGTCAATAGCCAAAATATAGTTCAGCCAGTGGGAAAGAACTGTGCTATAATTCTAAGTGAGAATCATTATCATTTAAAATTGAAAAGGAGAGATAAGCATGATCGTTCAAACTGTTACGTTTAGTATAAAAAAAGAAGGCAAAGAAATGTTTGAAGCTAAAACAACTAAGGATGTGGCTTCGATGTTAGAATTTTCGGGTTGTATATCAAGTGAATGTTGGTATACAGAAGATAAGGATACATGTGAGTTTATGCTAGTTTCTAAGTGGGAAAGTAAAAAAGATTTCCAAAATTGGCTGAAACGTCCAGAGCATTTACAAGAGCATCGAGAGGCCCATAAAAATAAAGAGGCAAAACCATCATTTGTTTTAGAAAAAAGTAGAAAAAGCTATGAGGTTCATGCGTAAAATGCAGTAACCAATTTTTTGATTTGTTCAAATTAGTGTTTATTTAATAAAAAAGCAGGTATAGTAGAATTTAAACGAACGCTAAGGAGAAACGAAATGGAAGAAATACAAGTACGTTCAGCTATCCTTGAAAAAATCGCAAAATCAGAAAAGATGACTGCAACTGAATTTATATCATATAGAGAAACTATTTTAGATCAGATCCGAATACTTCAGCAACAAGGGTGGGATGAAGCCGCTCTTGTTGTATACATAAATCACTTGAATGAACACAAAGAAAGAGACCGTGAAGAGGCAAAGAAACATTTTCAAAGGGCTTTTTTAGTTGGTTCTACTATTTATACGCAAATGTTTGTAAAAAGTCAGCTTTTAGACCGAGAAAAGACGATGTTGGTAATCAATCATTTAGGTGGTGAGTTAGATGAAAATGGTGATTTATATTTTGGCCCATCAGAGTATCAATTTTGTCCTCAAATGCCGCCAGGATCATTTTTTTTAGCTAGCTACTCAGAAGCCGTTCAACGCGCCTATCCTAATGGCTTGATCATAGCAAAGGCAGATAAAAAACGAACGAAGACAGCCATCAAACAAAAATACGTTGCTGAAACAAAAATTCACCAATTCAGGAATCACTTAGATAAAGCTAATATTGACTATGTAGAAAATTATAAGAAAAGCTATGGCTTAAAAAATGATGAAGTAGCAATCAAAATGATTCTCAGAAATAATTGGTTTTATGCTGATCCGCAATATCATAACCGTGCTCGTTTAGTGGGGGATATTTTGACGGAGGATCTTTGCGAAGGGACTGGAACTCTTAGTGTTAAAGGTCTTGTAAAGAAAATCAGAAACCGAGGTTTTTATCGCAAAATTTTATCAGGAGATTATCATAGTGAATTTATTTTGGATGAGCAAGGGCAGCTTTTAACCCAGTGGAAAACGTCAAATGAATCAAGTGATTACTTTGAAAGTGCAATCGTAAATGGTGAATCTTTTAACTATGGCAATCGACCTAGAGAGGATCCGCATCAGACACATCATAAATTAGACGGCAACCCGCCTAGATATTTTGATACACATAAACGAAACGAACTTAAAAAAATTTGGCGCTCACCCACGGATAACTGGTTTTATCAGTTGGTTAGAAGATTGTCGGAAAAAGGGCTAAGATATAAAAAGAGAAGAAGGGTTAAGGAATAGATCACAGGTTAAAAGGAAGGGATGAAGTCCTGACTACCTGATGATCTTTTTTTATTTTTCACAAAAAAGTTTCAAGATTCAAAGGAGAGAAAGCAGAATAATTAATAAGTTTGTGAAATATTTTCACAAACTGTTTCAAATTTGACTAGATTCCGTTATAATGAAGAGGAATATGCGTGCAACTATTCTACTTTATTATAGAAGGATGATGAATATTATAATGCGAAAAATGAAGACGATGGATGGAAATACAGCTGCTGCATACATCTCATATGCGTTTACTGAATTAGCCGCTATTTATCCAATTACACCAAGCTCAACAATGGCTGAACTAGTCGATCAATGGTCAGCTGAGGGCAAACAAAATATTTTTGGACAACCTGTAAAAATCGTTGAAATGCAATCTGAGGCCGGTGCTGCAGGTGTTGTCCATGGATCACTGAAAACTGGTGCATTAACTACTACATATACTGCTTCTCAAGGACTATTATTGATGATTCCCAACATGTATAAAATTGCTGGAGAACTGCTTCCCTCAGTCTTTCATGTGGCTAGTCGTGCCGTAACAACCAATGCGTTGAATATTTTTGGTGACCACGGAGATGTGATGGCTGCGCGTCAGACTGGTTTTGCTATGCTTTGTGAAAGCAGTGTGCAAGAAGTGATGGATTTATCTGCTGTGGCACACTTGGCATCCATTGAGTCAAGTGTTCCGTTTATCAACTTTTTTGATGGCTTTCGGACAAGTCATGAAATTCAAAAAATCGAAGTATTGGACTATGAAGAATTAGCACCATTATTAGATCAAGAAAAATTAGCTAACTTCCGCAATCGAAGTATGAACCCAAATCATCCTTCTGTAAGTGGAACCAATCAAAATCCAGATATCCATTTCCAACAACGTGAAACGATCAATAGTTATTATGAACAAATACCGGCTATTGTAAAAAAATATATGGATGACATTAATGAACTGAGAGGGACTAATTATGATTTAGTTACTTATTACGGTGCAGAAGATGCTGAAGAAGTGATTGTTTCAATGGGATCAGCGGCTCAAGCAATTGAACAAACAATTGATTATTTAACAAAACAAGGCAGAAAAGTCGGTTATTTAAATATCCATTTGTATCGTCCATTTCCACTTGAACGCTTTTTAGAAAAAATGCCCAAAACAGTCAAAGCCATTGGCGTGATGGATCGTACCAAAGAACCAGGTGCTGGTGGTGAACCGTTACTGTTAGATGTTCAAAGTGCAATGTACGAGTCTGATTTGCGTCCAATGATTATCGGTGGACGTTATGGTTTAGGCTCAAAAGACGTACTGCCAAATCAAATCGTAGCGATTTATGATGAATTGCTCAAAGATAAAAAAGCGGCTAAATCGCGCTTTACAATTGGAATTGTCGATGATGTAACCTACACCTCTCTTGATTGTGGAGAAGCTTTAGATTTAACCAATCCCAAAACCTATCAAGCAAAATTTTGGGGCTTTGGTTCTGATGGAACAGTCGGTGCCAATAAATCAGCTATCAAGATTATCGGCGATCACACCGATAAATATGCGCAGGGATTCTTTTACTACGATTCGAAAAAGTCTGGTGGATTAACGGTTTCTCATTTACGTTTTGGTGAAACACCGATCCGCTCGACTTATTTGATTGAACATGCAGATTTTGTTGCGTGTCATACAGCCGCCTACTTAAATACCTATGATTTGGTTAAAGGCTTGAAAAAAGGTGGGACATTCTTGCTTAATACGGTTTGGAATGACGAGCAATTAGAACGTTTCTTACCAAGCAAACTAAAACGTTATTTAGCTGAAAATGAGATTCATTTTTATACAATCAATGCCGTTAAATTGGCCAGTGAAGTTGGTTTAGGTGGGCGAATCAATACTGCGATGGAAACAGCCTTTTTCAAATTAGCGGATATCATGCCCTTTGATGAAGTTTTACCTATCTTAAAAGAAGAAGCTTTCAAAAGTTATGCCAGAAAATCAATGTCAGTTGTTGAAAAGAATGTTCAGGCAATCGAACGCACAGTTGAACTTTTGCATAAAGTTGAAGTGCCAACTAGTTGGAAAACGGTTGAAGTAAAACCAAAAGTCCGTAAAGAGAATGTGACGGATTATGTTCATGAAATCGTAGAACCAATCAATCGCCAAGAGGGAAATGATCTTGCAGTTAGCGCGTTCATCAAAAATGACATGACAGACGGTCGAATGCCACTTGGAACTACCGCTGTGGAAAAACGAGGTATTGCAGTAGAAGTGCCAGAATGGAATAGTGATCGCTGTACAATGTGTAATGAATGTGCGTTTGTTTGCCCTCATGCGGCAATTCGACCATTTTTAGCAGACGATGAAGAAATGGAAGAAGCGCCAGCCGGCTATATCGTAAGAGAAATGCGTGGTGCTGATGGGCTAAAATACCGTATTCAAGTTTCTGTAGAAGATTGCACGGGCTGTGGTCTTTGTGTGGATGCGTGTCCTGCTAAAGGCAAAGCGTTAGTCATGAAACCTTATGAAGAACAAAAAGAACAAGCAATGAACTGGGCTTTTTCTATGACCTTGAAACAAAAAGAAAATCCAGCAAAACCTAATACTGTTTTAGGAACACAATTTAACAAACCGTTACTAGAATTTTCAGGCGCTTGCTCTGGTTGTGGAGAAACCCCTTATGTCAAATTACTAACCCAAATGTTTGGTGATCGCATGATGATCGCAAATGCTACAGGTTGTTCGTCTATCTGGGGTGGTGCCGCACCAGTTGCGCCCTATACAACGAATGACCAAGGACAAGGACCCGCTTGGTCTAACTCCTTGTTAGAAGATAATGCAGAATTTGGTTACGGCATGCTATTAGCTAGTCAGACACGACGTGAACATTTAGCGATGAAGATGAGTGAAGCGATGAACGTTGCTTCTCCTGAATTAAAATTATTAATGGAAGACTGGATCAACCATATGCACTCGGGTGAAGGGACACAACAACGTGCGGCTAAACTAAAAGCTGCCTTGCTTGATGAAAAAACAAATCAACCATTATTAGAAGCGATTTATGCAGATAATGATTTATTTGTAAAAAATAGCCAATGGATGATTGGTGGAGATGGTTGGGCATATGATATCGGTTATGGCGGGATCGATCATGTTCTTGCCAGTGGTGCTGATGTCAATATGTTGGTGTTAGACAATGAAGTCTATTCTAATACTGGTGGACAAACCTCTAAAGCGACACCTGCTTCTGCAATTGCCAAATTTTCTGCCAGCGGAAAATACGTTTCTAAAAAAGATCTAGGCATGATGGCGATGACCTATGGTAATGTTTATGTGGCTCAAATCGCATCTGGTGCTAACCAAATGCAGACGATCAAAGCCTTCGAAGAAGCAGAACGTTTCCAAGGACCATCAATCATTATCGCGTATACACCATGTATTACACATGGGTTAGCAGGTGGTATGAGCAAAACGTTAGAGGAAGCTAAAGAAGCCGTTAATTCTGGTTATTGGTCATTGTATCGCTACAATCCAGAGTTGAGAGAAGTAGGTAAAAATCCTATGACTTTAGACTACAAAAAACCAAATTTTGACGAGATGACTAACTTTATGCGCAAACAAGTTCGTTTTTCATCATTGGAATCTACTCAGCCTGGCTTTGCAGGCAAATTATTTGAGAAAACTGTGAATGATGCGAAGAATCGTTTTTATAATTATGCACGAATGACAGGACAAGAAGAAAAAATCCGAGCGAAATTAGAAAAAACAACGGATGAAGCTGTTACTGAAAAAACACCTCGTGTAAAAAAAGAACGAATCGTTGATCCAGAAGCTGAAGCCAGAAGAGCAGCCAAAAGAGCAGAACGAGCAGCTAAACGTGAACGATCAGAATAGTAAACCTAAAAAGGAAGAGTAAAGGATAGCCTTTATTCTTCCTTTTTATTAATCCAGTTGCATATGTTAGACCCTTCGGCGATAACGAAAAACTAGCCGTGGAAAGCTTACGTTCCTATTTTTTCTTATATCGTTTAGGCTCTGATCAAGCGTATGCCACTTTTATTTCCATTTCCTAATTTTTTCTATCTTTCACTCGCCGTCCTGTAATCGAATAAAATATTATGGTATACTTATTAAGAAATCTTCAGAGAGAAGTGAGGTTTATTATGTCTTTTCAACTTAATCAGTTATTTGATTTGAATTATTGGCGGCAATTGATCTCATCTGATTTCTTGTCCCGTGATTATATTATCAATATTATAGATATTCTGGTAGTATGGTATCTTGTCTATAAATTAATCATGCTCGTCAGAGGAACAAAAGCTGTCCAACTGTTAAAAGGGGTCGCTGTTTTTATTGTCATCCGAATATTGAGTGAAATTATTGGACTGCATACGTTGTCCTGGTTGATGAATCAAGTGATTATGTATGGTGTAATCGCAGCAGTCGTTATTTTTCAGCCAGAAGTCCGGCGAGGCTTAGAGCATCTCGGTAGAAGTTCATTTTTCCGAACGACAAGATCAGAGCAACAAGAAGATGAGAAAATGATTCTCGCCTTTGATAAAGCGATTCAGTATATGTCAAAACGAAAAATTGGTGCGCTAATTACAGTAGAGAGAAATACTGGATTAGACGAATACATTGAGACAGGTATATCGTTAGACGCCGATATTACTGGAGAATTGCTGATCAATATTTTTATCCCTAATACACCCCTGCATGATGGTGCGGTAATCGTGAAACAAGGGAAGATCGCTGTGGCAAGTGCGTATCTGCCATTGTCAGAAAGCAACTTGATTCCAAAAGAATTTGGTACCCGACATAGAGCAGCCGTTGGGATTAGTGAAGTCAGTGACGCTGTGACAATCATTGTATCGGAAGAAACAGGTGATGTCAGTCTAACCTTAAATAACGATTTGATTCCTAGATTAACACAAGAAGAATATCTGAAAATTCTTAGAGCAGAATTAGTACCAAACGAAGAAAGAAAAGACAAAAAGAATCTTTTGCAGCACTTTCTTGAAGGTGTTTCGAAAGGGGCGAAAAAGAAATGAAAAAGCCCTCACAAAGTAATTGGTTCTCAGGATTATTAGCATTACTTTTTGCCTTGCTACTATTTTTCAATGCGAATGCTTCTGGGAATATTTCCAATATGTCTGGTACAAACCAAGTGTATGACGAAATGCTTTACAATATTCCGGTTCAAGTGGAGTATGATCAAGCGAAGTATTTTGTTTCAGGTTATGAAGAAACGGTTAATGTACATTTAAGTAGTGCGAATCGAATTCAATTGAATTTGGAAGCGAATGAGGATACTAGAAATTTTCAAGTGGTGGCAGATTTGACTAAAACACCGCTTGGAACGTCAGAAATTCAATTAAGAGTTAAAGGCTTGAGCACAGCTGTAACGGCTGAAATCGAACCTAAAACGATCACTGTCACCGTTGAAAATAAAGTAACAAAAACATTTGACGTTGAACCTCAGCTACCAGAATCCATTGAAGCAGAAGGGTATAAGGTTAAAAAAGTTGCTGTGAGTCCTAAAACGGTAGAAATTACGACTGGAGAAGAGACTGCAAAAGCGATCACTCGTGTCATTGCACCGCTGTCAAACGTCAAGCAATCTGCCGATACGATCAAGCAAACAGTCAATGTCCAAGCGCTAGATGATAAAGCACAAGTATTGAGTATCGAAAATCCAGCGCCGCAAGTAAAAGTCGTTGTAGATTTAGTGTTACCTTCAAAAGAGGTTGGATTGACTATTAGTCCAACTGGGTCACCACCGGCTGATATTGATCATTATACATTTAATCTTTCAACTCAAAAAGTTGAGATTAGAGGGACAAAATCAGTGTTGGATGCAATCGATTCAATAGAATTGCCTATTGATGTAAGTAATGTAAAATCATCAACAAAACGGACAATAAAAATTCCGACAAACGCAGAATATATTGTTTCGCCTGAGGAAGTAGAAGTGACGATTAATCCAGTTTTTGCAGGAACCAATACCAGTTTTTCTCAAACGAGCGGCCAAAGTGCAACAACATCTGATACAAGTCAAGTGTTGCCAGCTCCAGAGCCCTCCAGTGAAAAAACGACAAGTTCCTCCAGTACATCAAGTTCGTCAAGCTCAACTAGTAGTGAGAGCTCAGTTGAAAATGAGATAGAAAAAGAAATTAGTTCAGTTCCTGCAAATTAAGTTGATTGACTAAGACGAGCAATTATTTCTTGGAAGCAAAACACAAATAATAATTGCTACTGTTTTGGTAAGTAGAAGGAGAGTTATAATGGGTAAATATTTTGGAACAGATGGTGTTAGAGGCATAGCAAATAAGGAGTTAACACCAGAATTAGCATTTAAATTGGGCCGCTTTGGCGGGTATGTATTAAGTCAGCATGAAGATTCTACACGTCGTCCGCGAGTATTAGTAGGCCGCGATACACGTATTTCTGGTCAATTATTGGAACAGGCGTTGATTTCAGGACTACTTTCTGTTGGAATCGAAGTCTTTCAACTAGGTGTTATTTCAACGCCGGGAGTTGCCTATCTAACAAGATTGCAAAAAGCGTCAGCTGGTGTAATGATCTCTGCTTCTCATAATCCAGCAGAGGATAACGGAATCAAATTCTTTGGTTCAGATGGTTTTAAATTAGTTGATGATCAAGAGCTTGAGATTGAAGCATTATTAGATGCAGAAGAAGATAATTTACCTCGTCCTTCAGCTGAAGGCTTAGGCACGCTGGATGAATTTCCAGAAGGGTTATTAAAATATTCTCAATTCTTAGTACAAACAATTCCAGGTGATCTATCTGGGTTAACTGTCTGTATTGATGCTGCAAATGGTGCTACTGCAACTTCAGTTAATCGCTTGTTTGCAGATTTGGAGACAGACTTCTATACAATGGGAACGAGTCCAAATGGATTGAATATCAACGATGGTGTTGGGTCTACTCATCCTGAGAAGTTAGCCGAGATGGTCGTTGAAAAAGGTGCTGATGCTGGACTTGCTTTTGATGGTGATGGGGATCGAATTATTGCGGTCGATGAGTTAGGCAATATTGTTGATGGAGATAAAATTATGTTTATCTGCGCTAAATATCTTGCTGAAAAGAACCGCTTGAAAAAAGATACGATCGTAACCACAGTTATGAGTAATTTAGGTTTCAGAAAAGCAGTAGAAGCGGCTGGAATGAAAGACGTGATCACTCAAGTGGGTGACCGCTATGTTGTAGAAGAGATGCGTAAAAATGATTATAATTTTGGTGGAGAACAATCCGGTCATATGATCTTTTTAGATTACAATACAACAGGTGATGGAATGCTTTCTGGTATTCAATTATTGAATGTAATGAAACAAACGGGGAAAAAATTATCAGAACTGGCTTCTGAGTTGACTGTGTATCCCCAAAAGCTAGTAAACATTCGAGTGACGGACAAACATGGTGCAATGGATGTTCCTGCAATCAAAGAAGTGGTTGAATTGATGGAGACAGAAATGAACGGTGACGGTCGGATTTTAGTTCGTCCTTCTGGAACTGAACCATTATTACGTGTAATGGCTGAAGCGCCAACTCAAGAAAAAGTTGATTACTATGTAGATAAAATCGCTGATGTTGTAAAAGCAGAAATTGGTATAAGCTAATCGTAAAGATTTTTGATGAGGTTGGGACAGGAGCGTTTAACTCTGAGAAATAAGAGGGAATTCACGAAAATTGTTCTTCAAATTTTTTGTGAATTTCAGCTTATTTCCGAAAGAGTTGCTTCTGCTCCCACCGTTTATCCGGATTTTATGGTTCTACGTCAAATTGTGTTGGTAAGCCAAATAACTGAATAGAAATCTAGGTCTGGTAAGGATAGAACATTCTTATCAGACTTTTTTTATTGTTGTGAAAAAATAAGACCTTGAATAATATAAATACGTGAACGA